>JAEZKH010000193.1 GCA_023415515.1 Actinomycetes bacterium | reverse complement strand
GTCACGCTGAGGATGACCGAGCGCGCCGAAATCGCAAATTAGACGACGAGGTTCACCAGTCGGCCCGCGACGACGATCACCTTTTTCGGCGTCGCCCCCGCCAGAAACGCCTGCACCTTCTCGTCGGCCAGTGCGGCAGCTTCGATCTCGTCGGCGTCCGCGTCGGCGGGCACCGTCACGTGACCGCGCACCTTGCCGTTGACCTGGACCGGGTACTCGACGGTGTCGACGCTCAGATAGGCCGCGTCGGCGACCGGGAACGGCCCGTGCGCCAGCGACGTGTCGTGGCCGAGGCGGCGCCACAGCTCCTCTGCGAGATGCGGCGCGAGCGGCGCGACCATCAACACCAGCGGTTCGACCGCCGCGCGCGGCACTGCCGCGCTGTAGTTCTTGGTCAGGTGGTTGGTGTATTCGATCAGCTTCGCGCCCGCGGTGTTGTTGCGCAGCGACGCATAGTCATCGGACACGCCCGCGATCGTTCGATGCAGCACCCGCAGTGTCTCGTCGCCCGGCACATCCTCGCTGATCCGCAGTTCACCCGTCTGCTCGTCGATGACCAGGCGCCACACCCGCTGCAGGAAACGATAGGCCCCCACAACGTCTTTCGTCGCCCACGGGCGCGATGCCTCCAGCGGACCCATCGACATCTCGTAGACCCGCAGCGTGTCCGCCCCGTAGCTGTCGCAGATCTCGTCGGGCGACACCGAGTTCTTCAGGCTCTTACCGATCTTGCCGAACTCCTGACGAACCTCGATCTCGCCGTCGGGCCCGGTCCAGAAGAACTTCTTGTCCCGCTCGACGACCTCTGCTGCGGGCACATAGGTGCCGCGCGCATCGGTGTAGGCGTGCGCCTGGATGTAGCCCTGGTTGACCAGCCGCCGGTAGGGCTCCCGCGACGACACGTGGCCGAGGTCGTAGAGCACCTTGTGCCAGAACCTGCAGTACAGCAGGTGCAGTACCGCATGCTCGACGCCGCCGACGTACAGGTCGACGCCGCCGGGGTCGTTCTGGCCGTGCTCGGCGGGCCGGGGACCCATCCAGTAGGCCTCGTTCTCCTTGTCGCACAGCGCTTCTGAATTATGCGGATCGGTGTAGCGCAACTCGTACCAAGAGCTGCCCGCCCACTGCGGCATCACGTTGGTGTCCCGCTTGTAGCGCTTGGGGCCGTCGCCGAGATCCAGTTCGACGTTCACCCAGTCGGTCGCCTTGTTCAGCGGAGGCGACGGCATGCTGTCGGCATCGTCGGGATCGAACAACATCGGCGAGTAGTCCGGCATGTCTGGCAACTCGACGGGCAGCTCGGATTCGGGCAGCGCATGTGCGCGGCCGCTCTCGTCATAGACGATGGGGAACGGCTCGCCCCAGTAGCGCTGACGCGCGAACAGCCAGTCGCGCAGCTTGTACTCGACGCGGGTCGTACCCCGGTTGTCGGCCTCCAGCCGCGCGGTCACCGCCTCCTTCGCCGACGCCACGCTGAGCCCGTCGAGGTAGCCGGAGTTCACCAGCTCGCCGTCGCCGGTGTAGGCGGCCTGCGAGATATCGCCGCCCGCAATCACTTCGACGATCGGCAGGCCGAACGCGGAGGCGAAATCCCAGTCGCGTTGGTCATGGCCGGGAACCGCCATGATCGCACCGGTGCCGTAGCCGACCAACACGTAGTCGGCGATGAACACCGGGATGCGGGCCCCGTTGACCGGGTTGGTCGCGTAGCTGCCGAGGAACACACCCGTCTTGGTCTTGTTCTCCTGACGCTCCAGGTCGGACTTCGCGACGATCGAGGCCCGGTATGCGGCAACGGCTTCGGCAGGGGTATCGCCGCCGTTGGTCCATCGCGCGTCCACCTCGTCGGGCCAGTCAGCGGCGGTCAGCTCGTCGACCAGCGGGTGCTCGGGCGCCAACACCATGTACGTCGCGCCGAACAGCGTGTCGGGCCGCGTGGTGAAGACCTCGATGTCGCCTGCTGCGGTCCCGAAGAGCACCGAGGCGCCGGTAGATCGGCCGATCCAATTGCGCTGCATGGCCTTGACCTTCTCCGGCCAATCCAGCAACTCGAGATCGTCGAGCAGTCGGTCGGAGTACGCGGTGATCCGCATCCTCCACTGCCGCAACCGCTTCCGGAAGACGGGGAAGTTGCCGCGGTCGCTGCGACCGTCGGCGGTGACCTCCTCGTTGGCCAGCACGGTGCCCAGCCCGGGACACCAGTTCACCATCGAGTCGGCCTGGTACACCAGCCGATACGTGTCGATCACGTCCGCGCGCTCGTCGGCGGACAACTCCGCCCATGGCCTGCCGTCATCGACGCTGCGCTGTCCCGATTCGAACTCGGCGACCAGTTCGTCGATGCGCCGGGCCCGGTTGAGGTCCTTGTCGAACCACGCGTTGTAGATCTGCAGGAAGATCCACTGCGTCCACTTGTAGAACTCCACGTCGGTGGTGGAGAAGCTGCGCCGCGCGTCGTGGCCGAGGCCCAGCCGCCCGAGCTGGCGGCGGAAGTTGACGATGTTCGCCTCGGTCCTGATCCGCGGGTGCGTGCCGGTCTGTATCGCGTACTGCTCGGCAGGCAGGCCGAACGCGTCGAAACCCAACGCGTGCAACACATTGTGACCGGTCATCCGAAAATAGCGGGCGTAGACGTCGGTTGCGATGTAGCCGAGCGGGTGGCCCACGTGCAGCCCCTCGCCCGACGGGTAGGGGAACATGTCCTGCACGAACATCTTGTCGGCGGGCACCGGGGCGCCGTCCGTCGGCGCGAGCGATCCCACCGGGTTGGGCACATGGAATGTGCCCTGCTGCGCCCAGGTCTGCTGCCAGGCATGCTCGATCTCCCCGGCCAGTTTCGCGGTGTACCGGTACTGCGGGGTGTCGGTTCCAGCCTCGCTGGTGTCGGTGACCGACTCGCTACTCACGTGAACAGGGTAAAGGTCGACCGCTGCGCGCCCTTCGGCCACGGCGGGGTATCGGTTGCGTTGCGGAGTGGTCAGAGGTTCATTCCAGCTCGGTTCCAGCCCTGGTGGCTAACTGCTCGCGGGGGTTACGGTCGCCCCCTGACCAGGGGTGGGTTGCGCCCCGAGGCCCGCAGGGACACTCGAAGGGAGGATCGGGCATGACCGGATGTGCGCGCCGGTGGCGGATTCTGGCAGGTGGCGCGGCCGCATGCACGGCAGGCGTCCTCGGCTTCGCGGGCAATGTCGCCGACGCGCAGCCCGGCTACCCGTATCTACCCCAGCCGGCCCCGGCAACGGTCGCGCAGCTCGCGCCCGCGATGCCGGGCGCCGCGCCGGTCGCACAGGGCACCGCTGTGCAGTCCCTTGCCGGTGCAGGCGTGCTGCCCGCCGCCGGTGCAGGCGTGCTGCCCGCCGCCGCTGCGGCCGCGCCCGAAACGCTCGTGCCTGCCAGCTCGGTGACAATCACCGACTTCCTGCACGCCAAGGGCGTCAAACTCGAACCCCAGGTGGCCCGCGACTTCAAGGCGCTCAACCTCGTGCTGCCCGTGCCGCGCGGCTGGTCGCAGG
>JAEZKH010000161.1 GCA_023415515.1 Actinomycetes bacterium | reverse complement strand
GATCGCGTCGGTGGTGAAGCTGTTCATCGCCGACGACATGCTGCTGCGCGGCCCGCCGCTGTCGCCCCAGGACACCGAGATGTTCCAGTCGATGTTGCGGTCCTCCAACGACAGCGCCGCGCAGGTGTTCTGGGACCGCAACGGTGGCAGCGCGATCGTCACGCGGGTCGCGGCCCGCTACGGCCTCTCCGGCACGCGGCCCAACGGCCTGTGGTTCAACACCATCAGCACGGCCGACGACCTGGTCCGCTACTACGACATGATGCTGTCCGGGACGGGTGGCCTACCGAGGGACAAGGCCGACATGATCGTCGACAACCTCGCACAGTCCACCCCGAACGGAATCGACGGGATGATGCCGGGCGGCATCTACCCGCAGCGGTTCGGTATCCCCGAAGGCCTCTACGCCGAACCGGTGGCCGTCAAACAGGGCTGGATGTGCTGCGTCGGCTCCGACTGGATGCACCTGTCGACGGGCGTCATCGGCGCCGATCGCCGCTACGTGATGGCGATCGCGTCGAACCAGCCCGCGACCGCGGACGCGGCGCGCGCGACCATCACCCAAGCGGTGATGACGATGTTTCCGGGCGGACGGATCTAGCCCGGCGCGTACTAGGCTGTGAGTGTCGGCGGACGGCAGGTGTCCCGCATCGCGGTTGGCACTCCTGCTCCCCGGGTAGAGATGTGATTCATCGTTCCTCGAAGGAGAGCTATGCGTTGGCGGCCGTCGAGTCGGGCGACGGCGATCGCAGCCGTCATGTGCGCGGCCCTGGTCGTTGCCGGTTGTGAGGCGCAGAGTCACGGCACATCCCCTGCCCAGGACACACCGCAGCGGCCCGTCGTGGCGCCGCAGAACAACACGCTCCCGATGCCCCAAGCCCCGCCCGAGCCGCCGTCGGCCGGACTCGACGGCCTCGACGCAAGGATGCGACAGGCAACCGCCGACGCGGCGAAGTCCGGCGCCAAGGTCTCGGTGTTCGTCCTGGACCGCACGACCGGTCAGACCGTGTCGAATTCGGGTGCGAGCTTCCCGATCGCGTCGGTGGTGAAGCTGTTCATCGCCGACGATCTTCTCCTGCGGGAGTCCAAAGGTGAGACCACGCTGTCTCCCGCCGACCGCGCGGCGCTCGACGTGATGCTGCGGTCCTCCGACGACAGCGCCGCCCAGAACTTCTGGGACCGTGGCGGCGGAAATGCCGTCATCGCCCGCGTCAAGGCCCGTTACGGCTTGCCGGGCACCACCGCGCCCTACAACGGGCATTGGGACGTGACCACAAGCACCGCAGCCGATCTCGTCCACTACTACGAGATGCTGCTCAACGGCAGCGGCGGGCTTCCCGCCGAGCAGGCGAACATCATCATGGGCAACCTCGCGCAGTCGACCCCGACGGGCTCGGACGGATACCCGCAGCGGTTCGGCATCCCCGAAGGTCTCTACGCCGAGCAGGTGGCGGTCAAGCAGGGCTGGTTCTGCTGTTGGAACGGCGCCAACCAGTTGCACGTGACGACCGGAGTGATCGGACGCGATCGCCGCTATGTGATGGCGATCGGATCGCTGGACCCCACCAGCGCCGCCGATGCCAGGGCCAACATCACCACGGTGGTCAAGACGATGTTCCCCGGCGGGAAGATCTAGTTCTCCTCACCCAGGAGATCGGGCCTGCGTTCGCGTGTGCGGTCCAGGCTCTGCTGCCGCCGCCATTCAGCGATCTTCGCGTGATTCCCCGAAAGCAGAACCTCAGGTACGTCGAGCCCGCGCCAACTCGCCGGGCGCGTGTAACTCGGACCTTCGAGCATGCCGTCGGAATGCGAATCCTGTTGATGCGATTCGGGATTGCCCAAGACGTCAGGAAGCAGCCGGACGACCGCCTCGATCATCACCAGCGCGGCCGACTCGCCGCCGGGCAGCACGTAGTCGCCGATGGACACCTCTTCGACCCGCATCCGCTTGGCGGCATCGTCGATCACACGCTGATCGATGCCTTCGTAGCGGCCGCATGCGAACACCAGGTGCGACTCCCGGCTCCACCGCAGCGCCGTCGCCTGGTCGAACAACCGTCCCGCCGGTGTCGGGACGACGAGAAGTGTTGACTGTGAGCATATTTCGTCGAGTGCATCCCCCCAGACCGGGGCCTTCATCACCATTCCGGGCCCGCCGCCGTACGGTGAGTCATCGACAGAGTGGTGGACGTCGTATGTCCACCGGCGCAGGTCGTGCACCTTCAGGTCGACGATGCCCGCGTCGATCGCCCTGCCCGGCAGCGACTGCCGCAGCGGATCGAGATAGTCGGGAAAAATGGTCACCACGTCAATGAGCACGATGACGCATCCTCATTTCAGCTCCAAGAGGCCTTCTGGCGGATCGATTTCGATCGTCTCCGTCGGCAGCGACACGTCGGTGACGATCGCGCTGACGAACGGCACCAACACTTCTGCGCCGGTCTCCGATGTCACCGAGAGCAATTCGCCCGCCGCGGTGTGCAGGACTTCGTTGACGTTGCCGACGAGCCGGCCCTCGGTCGTCACGACCCGCAAGCCCTCGAGCTGGTGGTCGTAGAACTCGTCCGGATCTTCGATCGGCGGCAGATCGTCGGTGTCGACGAGAAAGACGTTGCCGCGCAAAGCTTCCGCGGTATCGCGGTCAGCGATACCCTGCAGTCGCACCAGCAGTCGCCCGCTGTGCTCGCGGGCGGACTCCACGACGTATTCGCGTTCCGCGCCACCGCGGGACGGCCGCGCTCTCAGCCGTGCGCCCGGCGCGAAACGCGCGTCAGGGTCGTCGGTACGGACTTCGACGACGACTTCTCCGGTGATGCCGTGGGCTTTGACGACCCGACCGACTACCAGGTCCATCTGGGACCGCTTACTGGTCGGTGTCCACCACGTCGACGCGGATGCCCCGACCGCCGATGCCCGCTACCAGCGTGCGCAGCGCAGTCGCGGTCCGCCCGCCCCGGCCGATGACCTTGCCGAGATCGTCGGGGTGCACATCCACCTCGACGGTGCGGCCGCGGCGCGACGTCACCATGTCGACGCGGACGTCGTCCGGGTTGTCCACGATGCCGCGGACCAGGTGCTCGACCGCGTCGACGACCACCGAACTCACGACTCGTCGGCCTGCTCGGCGGGTGTGGCGTCGGCACCCTCGGCGGCAGGCTCGGACTCGTCCTTGATCGGGGCGGCGTCGGCGTCCTCGGCCTTGGCGGCCTTCTTGGCGGGCGCCTTCTTCTTCTTGGCGGTGGTGGCCTCGGTGCTCGGACCGCCGTCGGCCTCAGCCAGAGCGGCGTTGAACAGTTCCAGCTTGCTGGGCTTGGGCTCCTTGACCTTCAGCGTGCCCTCCGCGCCCGGCAGACCCTTGAACTTCTGCCAGTCGCCGGTGATCTTCAGCAGGGCCAGCACCGGTTCGGTCGGCTGGGCGCCGACGCTGAGCCAGTACTGCGCGCGCTCGGAGTCGACCTCGATGAGGCTCGGCTCTTCCTTCGGGTGGTAGCGGCCGATGACCTCGATGGACCGGCCGTCGCGGCGGGTGCGCGCGTCGGCGACGGCGATGCGGTACTGGGGGTTGCGGATCTTGCCAAGCCGGGTGAGCTTGATCTTGACAGCCATGAGTGAGCGAAATCTCCTGTTGCTTGCCACGCTGCAATTCGGCGATCGCGGGCGGGATGCCCGGATCCGGTTTTGCCTTACGTGTGTGACCGACGCGGGGCCGTAGTCTCGCGGCAGACAGCCGCCCATTGTGCCAGAACAGCCGGTAGACCAGGAAATCGCGCCTCTGGCGGCCTCACAGGATCGTGTCGTAGCACTTGATCTCGACCCGGCGGGACAACCGCCAGCCCGCGGCGGTGCGGACGAACTCGTCGTCGTACCACACACCGACCTGCATCACGGCGGGCTTCTGGCCGGGTTTGTCGCCCTTCAGCATCATCGGGTTGAAGCAGAAGGTCCGGGCGGTCGCCTGATCGCCCGCCAGCTTGATCGCGGGCAGCCCGAGCATGTGGGCGTTGCGCTCGAAGTACGCGGGCAGCGTCTCGGCCAACCATGCCTTGATCTGCGGATATCGCCCGTCGATGCCCCCGGTGTCGCGGTAGTCGATGTAGGCGTCGGCGGTGAAGATGTCGTCCAACTCGTCGAACTCGCGGCGGTCGATGGCCTCGGAGTAGCTGATCAGCAGGTGCTGCAGTTCGAGACGGTCGGAGATCTCTTCGAGGCTCAGCATGCATACATCTTGCCCGTTGCCTGGTCGCGCGAACGTTCCGTACCAGTCGATTGATCGCCGATTTTCCGACGGGTAACGAACGTTCGCGAGGTTGGTTAGAGTGCAAGACCCATGGGGAGGATTCTTGTCGTCATCGCGGCATGCCTGAGCATGGTGTCGCTGTCCGTCGCGCCGCTGTCGGAGGGGCCGCTGGCCGAGGCGGAGCCTGTCATCCAGCCCGTCGTGCAGCCCGTGGGCAATGTGGCCCCGCCGCCAGAGGGTCCCGCGCCCGCGTGGGTGGTCGCCGACATGGACACCGGGCAGGTGCTGGCCGAGCGGGAGATGAACATCCCGCACCCGCCGGCGAGCACGATCAAGACGCTGCTGGTGCTGACCGCGCTCGACGAAGTGACCGACCTGAATGCGACGGTCGTCGGCACGCAGGCCGACACCGAGGTCGAGTGCACCTGCGCGGGCGTCGAGCCCGGCCGCACCTACACCGCGCGGCAACTCCTCGAAGCGGTGCTGCTGATGTCGGGCAACGACGCCGCCAACGCGCTGGCCGACATGATCGGCGGCTACGACGTCGCGGTGGCCAAGATGAACGCCAAGGCCGCCGCAATCGGCGCGATGGGCACGCATGCGACGACACCGTCCGGGCTGGACGGCGCAGGCGGCCCCGGCGCCACCACCCCGCGCGATCTCGCGGTCATCTTCCGCGCTGCGATGGCCAATCCGGTGTTCGCGCAGATCATCGCGCAGCCTGCAGCCACATTCCCCACCGACGCGGGCGACGTGCCGGTCGTGAACGACGACCAACTGCTGCAGCGCTACCCCGGCACGCTCGGCGGCAAGACCGGTTTCACCGACGCGGCGCGCAAGACGTTCGTCGCGGCCGCCGATCGCGGCGGTCGCCGGCTGGTGATCGCGATGATGTACGGGCTCGTCAAGGAAGGCGGCCCGACGTACTGGGATCAGGCCATCGGCCTCTTCGACTGGGGATTCGCCCAGGACCGGCAGCTCAGCGTCGGATCACTGTAAACCCCCACATCATCAAAAGTTGTTGATCCGCAACGGATCCGAGACCTGCGCGCGCTAAAACCGGTACTCCCACCCGATATCCTCGGCGTTCGTGCGGAATACGTTGGCTGCGTTGATGACCGCTCTCGCTCTGACGAGCCCCGCGGTTGCCGCGCCGGCCGCATCCGCTGAGCCCGGTGTGCAGCCCGCAGGCGCGGTGGCACTCCCCGACGGGCCCGCACAGGCGTGGCTGCTGGCAGATCTCGACTCGGGACGCATCCTGGCATCGCGCGACCCGTCAGGGCAGCACGCACCGGCAAGCACGATCAAGCCGCTGCTGGCGATGGTCGTGCTCGACAATCTTCGGCCGGACAACTTCGCGCGCGCCAACCAGTCCCACACCGAAGTCGAATGTTCCTGTGTCGGACTGAAACCCGGCCAGGCCTACACCACCCGTCAGCTGCTGGAGGCGCTGCTGATGGTGTCGGGCAACGATGCGGCCAACATGCTGGCCGACATGCTCGGCGGACAGCGCGCCGCGGTCGCCGCGATGAACCGCAAGGCGGTCGCCGTCGGCGCGAGGAGCACACGCGCATCGTCGCCGTCCGGGCTCGACGGCCCCGGCTGGGAGTCGATCACCACACCGCACGACCTCGCGGTGATCTACCGGACGGCGCTGACCTACCCGCTGATCGCCCAGATCTTCCAGGAGCGGTCAGCACAGTTCCCGGGAAAGACGATCACCGCGCAGAACAAGCTGCTCGACCGCTATCCCGGCACGATCGCGGGAAAGACCGGCTACACCAACCTCGCCCGCGACACGTTCGTCGCGGTCGCGCAGCGGGGCAACCGGCGGCTCGTCGTGGTGGAGATGTACGGCGACGGCGACCTGTACGGCCAGGCGATCAGCCTGTTCGACTGGGGCTTCGCCCAGCCGTGAACCGCTCCTTGCCGACGGCCTCGACCGGCTGCGCCGACGAGATCCTTGAGCACCGCGTAGCCGCCGTCGCGGTCGACGAGCGCGCACGGCGCGGGGTCGTCACGGGTGTCCTGACCGGGCACGCACTGTCCATTGACGATGTCCCACGACGCATTCGGGTCGGCGACGGCAACCGGTGCCCCCGCCGCCACCACCCCGAGCACCGCCGGCGCGGCGCCGGTGCGCAGCAGCCGAACGCTAGTAGACGCGGCCACGGAGCACGACCACGTCAGGGTCGTTGACGACCGCGGCGCCCGTGCGCGGGTCGGCGGCGTAGCACACCAGGTCGGCGGGTGCGCCGTGCTCGAGCGACGGTCTGCCCAGCCAGCTCCTTGCCGTCCAGCAGGCGGCGCCGAGCGCCTCGGTCGGCGTCATCCCGATCCGCTTCAGCGCGTCGATCTCGTCGCCGATGCGGCCGTGGGCGATCATGCTGCCCGCGTCGGTGCCCGCGAAGATCGGGACTCCGGCGTCGTGGGCGGCGGCCATTCGCGCACCGGAACGTCGATGCAGGTCGCGCATGTGGCTGGCGTACACCGGGTATTTCGCGGCGCCATCGGCGATGCCCGGGAAGTTCTCGATGTTGATCATCGTCGGCACCAGCGCCGTCCCGTGCTCGAGCATCATCGCGATGGTGTCGTCGGTCAGCCCTGTGCCGTGTTCGATGCAGTCGATGCCCGCCTTGATCAGGCCCGGCAGCGCGTCCTCGCTGAACACGTGTGCGGTCACCCTCGCGCCTTCGGCGTGCGCCGCGTCCATCGCCGCCGTCAACACGTCGTCGGACCACAGCGGCGCCAGGTCGCCGACGCTCCTGTCGATCCAGTCGCCGACGAGTTTCACCCAGCCGTCGCCCCACCGCGCCTGTTCGGCGACCGCCGCAGGCAGCTGCGACTCGTCCTCCAGTTCGATCGCGAAGTCACGTTGATAGCGCTTCGGCCTTGCCAGGTGCCTGCCGTGCCGGATGATGCGCGGCAAATCGTCGCGGTCGTCGAGGGCACGGGTGTCGATCGGCGACCCGCAGTCACGCAGCAGCAGTGCGCCGACGCCGCGTTCGACCTCGGCCTGTTCGACGCACTCGTCGAGGGTGTCCAGCGGTCCGTGCGCGCCGAGGCCGACGTGGCAGTGCGCGTCGACCAGCCCTGGCACGATCCAGCCGTCGGGCCCGTCGGCACCGAACACCGTCTGCGCGCCTGCCACCGGCTCGGCGCTGAGCACGCCGTCGACGATCCACCACTCGACCGGCTCACCGTCCGGCAGGCCCCTGCCTGTGACATGGAGGCGCTGTGTCGAGGTCATCTAGTTCTTGGGGAACTTCAGCTTCGACAGGTCGATGTCGGCAAGACCAGGGGGCAGCTCGTCGAGCCCCTTCGGCATGTTCGACAGGTCGGGGAAGCCCTCGGGCACGCCCGCGCCGACGCCGAACGGGCTCTTGGCCCTCGGCGGTGTCGGACCCCGGCCGCCCTTCTTGCCCTTCTTCTTGTTCTTCGAGCTCTTCCGCGACGATCCCTTGCGGCCGAACGGCATTCCCATCTGGCCGGCCATCTGCGACATCATCTTGCGGGCTTCGAAGAACCGGTCGACGAGCTGGTTGACCTCCGACACCGTCACGCCGGAACCGTTGGCGATGCGCAGCCGCCGCGACGCGTTGATGATCTTGGGGTCCGCGCGTTCCTGCGGCGTCATGCCGCGGATGATCGCCTGCACGCGGTCGAGTTGAGAGTCGTCGACGGCGGCCAGGGCGTCTTTCATCTGGCCCGCACCGGGAAGCATGCCGAGCAGGTTCCCGATCGGGCCCATCTTGCGGATGGCGAGCATCTGTTCGAGGAAGTCTTCGAGCGTCAGCTCGCCCGACCCGATCTTGGCGGCGGCCTCCTCGGCCCGCTGCGCGTCGAAGACCTGCTCGGCCTGCTCGATGAGGGTCAGCACATCACCCATGCCGAGGATACGGCTGGCCATCCGGTCGGGGTGGAAGATGTCGAAGTCGTCGAGTTTCTCGCCTGCCGACGCGAACAGGATGGGCACGCCGGTGACTTCGCGCACCGACAGCGCTGCGCCGCCGCGAGCGTCGCCGTCGAGCTTGGTGAGCACGACGCCGGTGAACCCGACCCCCTCGCGGAAGGCTTCGGCGGTGGTGACGGCGTCCTGGCCGATCATCGCGTCCACGACGAACAGCACTTCGTCGGGGTTGACGGCCGCGCGAATGGCTGCGGCCTGGGCCATCAACTCGTCGTCGATGCCAAGGCGGCCCGCGGTGTCGACGATGACCACGTCGAAGTGTTTGGCCCGCGCCTCGGCGAGGCCGTCGGCCGCCACCGTGACCGGGTCACCGGGGGCGGCGTCGACCGACCCTTCGGCGGTACCCGGATGCGGGGCGAACACCTCGACGCCCGCCTGGCCGCCGACGATCCGCAGCTGGTTCACCGCGCCGGGACGCTGCAGGTCACAGGCCACCAGCAGCGGCGTATGACCTTGTCCCTTGAGCCATTTCGCGAGCTTGCCCGCCAGCGTCGTCTTACCCGAGCCCTGCAGGCCCGCGAGCATGATCACCGTGGGCGGGGTCTTGGCGAACGCCAGCTGACGGGTCTGGCCGCCGAGGATGCCGAAGAGCTCCTCGTTGACGATCTTGACGACCTGCTGGGCCGGGTTCAGCGCGGCGGAGACCTCGGCGCCGCGGGCGCGCTCCTTGATGCGGCTGACGAACTCGCGCACCACGGGCAGCGAGACGTCGGCCTCGAGCAACGCCAGCCGGATCTCGCGGGTGGTCGCGTCGATGTCGGCGTCGGTCAACCGCCCCTTGCCGCGCAGGCCCGACAGGACACCGGTCAACCGGTCGGACAGGGATTCAAACACGTCGTCAGCCTAGCCAACGGCTGTTTCGACGCCGATTCCGACGTCGCGCCGACGACCTCAGCTGGCTTCTTCCACCGGTTTCGCGGGCGGCGGGGCGGGCAGGACCTCGAACAGGTCGCGTTCCAACTCGTCGCGGACCCGTGCGCGGTCCTGCGCGGCCGGGATCACAATGCCGAACAGGTCGACGACCGACGAGCCCAGCGTCGTGACCTTCGCCCAGGCGATGTCGACGCCGTCACGCTCGAATACCGCGGTCAGCCGAGCCAGCAGGCCGCTGCGGTCGGTGGACCGGATCTCCGCCACCAGCTCACCCGGTTCGGCGCCGTCGGACCAGAGGATCCTCGACGGCGCAGCCACATGGTTGATCGGCACGCCCGCGGGCACCTCACCGGCCCTGGCTGTGCCGTACTGCGCAGCGTCGTGGTCGCGACGGTCCAGCGACGCCAGCACATCCAGTTCGCCGTCGAGGGCCAAAATCAGCTGTTGGCGCAGCAGTTCGGCGGCGGGGGGCGTGCCGAAATGCGGGGACACGACGAAGCTGTTGATCGCTGAGCCCTCATGGCCGTTGACCGACGCCGAGTGCACCCGAAGCGAATTCAGCGCCAACACGCCTGCCGCCTTCGACAGCAGGCCTCGCCGGTCCGGCGCGATCATCGTCACGTTGTAGATGTGGGCGCCGTCGCCCGGTGTCATCTCGACATGCACGCCGACCGTCGATGCGAGTGAGAGATGGTGTGGGTCAACGGGATCGGGTCTGGGTAGCTCCTCGCCCGCCATCACGAGCCTGCACCGCCGCACGAGATCGCCGATCAGCGACGCCTTCCAGTCGCCCCACACGCCGGGCCCCGTCGCCAATGAGTCGGCCTCGGCCAGCACGTGCAGAAGATCCAGCAGCACGGTGTCGCCGTCGAGTGTCTCGACGACGGATTCGATGGTCTTGGCGTCCTGCAGGTCGCGGCGCGTCGCGGTGTGCGGAAGCAGCAGATGGTGCCGCACCACCTTGGACAGCAACTCGACGTCCGATGGCCACAACCCGAGCCTGGTGCCGATCTGCGTGGCGAGTTCGGCCCCGATGACGCTGTGATCTCCCCCGCGGCCCTTGCCGATGTCGTGACAGAGCGCGCCGAGCAGCAGCAAGTCGGGGCGCGAGACGCGAGTGGTGAATGCGCTTGCCCGCGAGACGGTTTCGACGAGGTGGCGGTCCACGGTCCAGATGTGCACGACGTCCCGTGGCGGTAGGTCGCGCACCGCGCCCCATTCCGGGAACAGCCTGCCCCACAGCCCGGTGCGGTCCAGCGCCTCGATGGTGGCGACGGCCGACGGTCCCGCGGCGAGCATCACCAGAAGGTCTTTGAGCGCCTGCCGCGGCCACGGCGTGCGCAGTTCGGGAGCCGTCTGGCCCAGCCGTGCCAGCGTCGAGGCCGCCATCGGCAGACCGGTGGTCGCCGACGCGGCGGCCACCCGCAGGATGAGGCCGGGGTCGCGCTCGGGCCGCGCGTCGCGGGCCAGGATGACCTCGCCGGCGAATTCGATGACACCCTCGTCGAGTGGCCGCCGGACCGGGCGCCGCAGCGCGGCGAAACCTCTTCGCGGAAGCGCGTTGGCGGCGGTGCGAATTCCGGCTTCGACGTAGAAGCTGATCGTGCGGGCCGCGTCGGACAGTGTGCGCGCAAGGTCGAACCGGTCTCCGATGTGCAGGGCCGCAGCGATCTCGTCGGCATGCTGGGCCAGTACGAGATCGCGTCCGCGACCCGACACCCGGTGCAATTCGGTACGGACGTCGAGCAGCGCACGGTGTGCCTCGCCGAGCGTCTCGGTCGGCGAGGCCAGCGATCGACTCGGGTAGACGTCCGCCAGTTGGGCGATGGCCAGCGCATTGAGCAACTGCACGTCGCGCAGGCCGCCGCGGCCGGTTTTCAGGTCGGGCTCGGCGCGGTGCGCGATCTCGCCGCTGCGCTGCCAACGCTGCCTGGTGTGTTCGGCGAGTTCGTCGAAGCGCGAGGCGATCCCGGTGCGCCACTGTCTGCGCGCGCCTCCGACCAGCAGCGACGAGAGATCGGAATCGCCCGCGATGTGGCGTACTTCCAGCATTGCGAGGCCAGCCGAGATGTCCTGCGCGGCAACGCTCATCGCCTCTGGCACGGTCCGCACGCTGTGATCGAGCCGAATGTTGGCGTCCCACAGCGGATACCACAGGTTCTCGGCGACCTCGGTGACGAGCTTCTTGGGCAGATTGTCGTGCAACAACATGAGGTCGAGGTCGGAGTACGGCAGCAGTTCGCGGCGTCCGAGGCCGCCGGTCGCCACGATCGCGAACCCACTCTTCTCGGTGATCCCGATTTCGGCCGCCTTGGTGGACAGCCAGAATTCGTGCAGGTCCACCCACGCATCGCGAAGCGCCGCGGCATCGAGATGATGTGAGCCGGAAAGCAGCTTCGCGCACGCGGCCGTCAGATCCGTCGCCGCTTTGGACGAAACCGCCGCCGGCCCTCCCTTGGCAAGCTGGGGGCCGGCGGCGGAATCTCGTTTCTGCTCTGTCATCTCGTGTCCTCCCCCGGCCCTTTACCTTTCAACGCTCACGGTGCAAGGCCGGGAGACGACGTCCCAGGTGTTCGGTTAGAGAGCGTCGGACCCCCGCTCGCCGGTGCGGACCCGCACGACGGTGTCGACCGGGCTCACCCACACCTTGCCGTCGCCGATCTTGCCGGTGCGGGCCGCCTGCACGATCACGTCCACCACCTTGTCGACGGCCGCGTCGTCGACAAGGACCTCGATGCGGACCTTCGGAACGAAGTCCACGGAGTACTCCGCACCGCGGTACACCTCGGTGTGGCCCTTCTGGCGGCCGTACCCCTGCACCTCGCTGACGGTCAGCCCGGCCACCCCGAGGGCGTGCAGAGCTTCCTTCACCGCGTCCAGTTGGTACGGCTTGATGACCGCGGTCACCAGCTTCATGTCCAACCCCTCCATCCCAGGAACGTTAACCGGCGACCTTCTCGCTGACCGGCGCGGACTCGTCGGACTCGACGGCGGGCTCCGCGGCCGGCTTGCCGGCGCCGATCCCGGCCATCGCGAACGCGCCACCGCTGCTGCCCGTGGTGGGCGACAGGTCGTAGCCGCTCTCCGCGTGCTCGGTGATGTCGATGCCGTCGACCTCGGCCTCGGCGGAGACCGGGAGACCGATCGTCTTGTCGATCACGAAGCCCAGGGCGAAGGCGACCACGAAGGAGTAGACGCTGACGATCAGCGCGCTGATCGCCTGCTTGCCGAGCAGCGTGGCGTCGCCGCCGACGAACAGGCCGTCGGTCTCCACCAGCGAGCTGACCGAGGCGGTGCCGAACAGGCCGATCCAGAGGCAGCCGATCCAGCCGCCGACGAAGTGCACGCCGACCACGTCGAGGGAGTCGTCGTAGCCGAGCCGGTACTTCAGACCGACCGCGACGGCGCAGACCGCACCGGCCACCACACCCAGCAGCACCGCTGCGGCCGGGGTGATGAACGCACAGGCCGGAGTGATCGCGACCAGACCGGCGATGGCGCCGGACGAGGCGCCGACCAGGGTCGGCTTGCCGTCGCGCACCCACTCCACCACGATCCAGCCGAGCAGCGCCGCGGCGGTGGCGACCTGGGTGTTGATGAACGCCAGCGCGGTGACCCCGTCGGCGGTCAGCTCGGAGCCGGCGTTGAAGCCGAACCAGCCGAACCACAGCAGCGCGGCGCCGAGGGCGACCATCGGGACGTTGTGCGGCTTCATGCTCTCGCGCGGCCAGCCGACCCGCTTGCCGAGCACGAGCACCAGCGCGAGCGCCGCCGCACCGGCGTTGATGTGCACAGCGGTACCACCGGCGAAGTCCAGCGCGCCGATGTCGCCGCCGATCAGCCCGCCGCCCCAGACCATGTGGGCGACCGGGAAGTAGACCAGGGTGGCCCAGCCGAACGCGAACAGCAGCCAGCCGGCGAACTTCACCCGGTCGGACAGCGCGCCGCTGATCAGCGCCACGGTGATGATCGCGAACATCATCTGGAAGGCGATGAAGACGTAGATCGGGATTCCGGTCTCGCCCCACAGGTCGTTCTCGCCGACGAAGGTCTTGGTGCCCAGGTACTGGCCCAGGTCACCCCAGAACTTGCCGCCCTCGCCGAAGGCGACGGTGAAGCCGTAGAAAAGCCACAGGATGCTGACGAGCCCGATGGACGAGAAGCTCATCATCATCATGTTCAGAACGCCCTTGGACCGGTTCAGCCCGCCGTAGAACAGCGCGAGACCGGGGGTCATGAGCAGCACGAGGGCAGTCGAGACAAGCAACCAGGCAGTGTTCCCGGTGTCGATCTCCACGCTGCCTCCTCTCGTTGTCGTATTCCTCCCTCCGACTGAGACCTGGCAGCATCGCCCGTCAGCCGGTTGCGCGGAAGCTTTGTCGCCGGCTGTTTCCTTCAGCGACACCGCGCGATTTCCGACGCGTGACGGGTTGTTTCCGGCGTGTGAAGAACGCCGATCTTGCTCAGCGGAGCGCGTACTCCAACTGGTGCCGCTCGTAGTCGAGCAGCCGCAGGTCGCGCATGGGACGCCGAAGGTGGCCCTTGTGGACGATCCGGACGAAGGCCGGCTCACCGGCGGCGGCCATCCGCCGGATGCCCTCGACGTGGTCGACGATGCGCTTGCGGATGGTCCGGATGAGCCGGTGCCGGTCGCGCGGGATCAGCCCGTACGCGTCGGCGAACAGGCGCAGCCGGCGCGGCCGGTCGGGGTGCTTCCAGCCGAGCGTGATCGAGTCGCGGTCGGAGAAGATCGGCACCCAGGTCCAGGCCGCGTACGCCACGTCGTAGATGCGGGCGCCGGGCGAGGCGAGGTCGAAGTCGATCAGCCCGAGCGTGCCGTCCGGACGCCAGATCACGTTGTGCGGCGCGGCGTCGTGGTGGCAGATGACCTCGGTGTCCGGCGGGGGCGGCCCGAAGGAGCGCCAGACCGCGCCGGGCGGCGGGGTGAAGCCGTACTGCGCGTCGTGGAACATCCGCAGCATGGTGGCCACCGTGACCAGGGCCTCGTCGGTGACCCAGTGCGGGGCCAGCGGGTACTCCCCGCACTCCCCCTCCAGGTACGACAGGACCTCCCGGTTGCGCTCGTCCATGCCGAGTGCCCGGGGCGCGCCGGTGAATCCGACGTACTCCAGGTGGCGCAGCAGCGCGTGCACGGAGGGCGTCCACGGGCCGGCGTTGCGCCGGACCGTGTCTCCCACACGGACCACGGTGCTCACGTTCCCGCCGTGCAGCGGGATCTCCTGCGAAGTCACGTACGGTCTCCCGAGGCGTGGCGACGGGTGGCTGGGGTCGCGCCACCCCGCGTAGGCGCGATCGTCAGTCGTCACGGGAGAGGCTACGCGTCCCGGGCGAGCGGCTCGGTGCCGAGCAGCGCGTCGACGAACTGCGCCGGGTCGA
Organism: Actinomycetes bacterium; assembly: GCA_023415515.1. Classification (GTDB taxonomy): domain Bacteria; phylum Actinomycetota; class Actinomycetes; order Mycobacteriales; family Mycobacteriaceae; genus Mycobacterium. The sequence continues at coordinate 146 of JAEZKH010000161.1, read as the reverse complement.
ACGGGGCCAGGTCGTCCTTGCCCTCGCCGAGGCCGACGAGCTTGACCGGGATGCCGAGCTTGCGCTGCACGGCGATCACGATGCCGCCCTTGGCCGTCCCGTCGAGCTTGGTCAGCACCACGCCGGTGACGTTCACCGCCTCGGTG
>JAEZKH010000146.1 GCA_023415515.1 Actinomycetes bacterium | reverse complement strand
GCAGTCGGGTCAGCACCGACGCGAGGTCGGCGTCCGATCCGACGACGATGAGCCGTCGGCAGGTCGCTGCCGCCGAATCGATGGCGTCGGGGCCCTCGGCCCGCCGCACTGTGAGACCGGCCAGCGGCCGCGGCAGGCGTCGGGCGCCGAACAGCAGCACCACGACGTCAGTGGCGGACACGGCGGCTCCTTGTCGGGATACGGGCCGCACCACGATAAGCCGTCGTGATCTCCGCTCGACGGGCGCCTGAACCAAGTTTGCGCTGATCTCTCCACGACGTGCTGTCCAATGACAATTGGCTGCTCCTGTCACTTGAATTCATTTTTCCGCTTCGCCCAAGTCGTTGCTGACCGAGAGCTAACGTTCGCTGCACAACCCACTTACTCGAAGGCAGGATCGAATGGGACTCCACAGCGCCCCGAATTGCTCACCCCGGCCCGCGCGGCAGCCAGGGTCGGCACCTTCATCGTCACCGTCGGCGTCGGCGGCGGTATCGCCTCGACTGCCGGGACACCGACGGCGCAGGCGGATTCGGTCGTCGACAAGCTCACACCCAACGTGGGCGTTTCAATGGGTGGGCTCGGATACAACAGCGGAACGGCCCGCGCCATCACGGCCGGTCCGAACCTTGCGATCGCCATCGGTAAGAACGCATCGGCCGAGGCCGATAACGGGATCGGCAACTCGGCCGTCGTGGTGGGTAACCGCAGCACGGGCACATCGACCAACGGCAACTTCAACCGGGTCCGCATCAACGGCGACGACAACACCGGCTACGCGGGCGACGGCGACAACAACGTCGTGCGTGTCAAGGGGAATGGAAATGCCGTGCAGGCCGGCGGCGGTGACAACAACAGGGCCACGGTGACCGGCGACGTCAACGAAGTCCGAGTCGGGTGCTTGGCCGTCGCGTCGCCCGACGCCGTTGGGAATTGCGGCGGAGTTCGCCACAGCAATGACAATTCGGCAGCCGTCGAAGGGCACCGAAACACGGTCTGGGCCGGCGGTCTCAAATCCGAAACCGACCTGATCGACGCCGACTTCGACGGCAGCGACAACTCGATCACCGTCAGCGGGGACGACAATAGTGCCGGACTGTACGGAAACCGCAGCACCAGCAGCATCACCGGGAATCGCAACAACCGGATCGACATTTGGTTCTGGGAAGAACCGTTCGCCGGCTACGACGACACCAACGTGACGATCGCGGAGGACGACACGACGGTATTCGTCTCCGAGGACGGTTTCACCTACCCGTAGCGCCTGCCGATCCCGCGGGTCCAGGTCGGATACAGTGGCTCACCGGCTGAAACACTTCAAGCGGGAGACATGCCATGCCGGCAATCGTGCTCATCGGCGCCCAGTGGGGTGACGAGGGCAAGGGGAAGGCCACCGATCTGCTCGGTGGCCGCGTCCAGTGGGTCGTGCGGTACCAGGGCGGCAACAACGCCGGCCACACCGTCGTCCTGCCGACCGGCGAGAACTTCGCGCTGCACCTGATCCCGTCGGGCATCCTCACCCCCGGCGTGACCAACGTGATCGGCAACGGCGTCGTCGTCGACCCCGGCGTCCTGCTCGACGAACTCAAGGGCCTCGAGGACCGCGGCGTCGACACCGACCGGCTGATGATCTCCGCCGACGCGCACCTGTTGATGCCGTATCACGTCGCCATGGACAAGGTCGTCGAGCGGTACGCGGGCAACAAGAAGATCGGCACCACCGGCCGCGGGATCGGCCCCTGCTATCAGGACAAGATCGCGCGCATCGGGATCAGGATGGCAGACGTGCTGGAGGAGAAGGCGCTGGCGCAGAAGATCGAGGCCGCGCTGGAGTTCAAGAACCAGGTGCTGGTGAAGATCTACAACCGCAAGGCCCTGGTGCCCGAAGAGGTGCTGGAGAATCTGCTCACGCAGGCCGAGGGCTTCAAGCACCGCATCGCCGATGCTCGGCGGCTGCTCAACGTCGCGCTCGACAGCGGCGAGACGGTTTTGCTCGAAGGCTCCCAGGGCACGCTGCTCGACGTCGACCACGGCACGTATCCCTTTGTCACATCGTCGAATCCGACCGCGGGCGGGGCGGCCGTCGGCTCCGGCATCGGGCCGACGCGCATCACCACGGTGCTCGGCATCCTCAAGGCGTACACGACCCGCGTCGGCTCGGGGCCGTTCCCGACCGAGCTGTTCGACGAGATGGGCGAGTACCTGTCCAAGACCGGCGGCGAGTTCGGCGTGACGACGGGGCGGCGGCGCCGGTGCGGATGGTTCGACGCGGTGATCGCCCGGTATGCCACCAGGGTCAACGGCATCACCGACTACTTCCTCACCAAACTCGACGTGCTCTCCAGCCTGGAGACCGTGCCGGTGTGCGTCGGGTATCGCGTGCACGGCCGGCGTGTCGATGACATGCCGATGACGCAGTCCGACATCGCGCACGCCGAGCCGATCTACGAGGAGCTTCCCGGCTGGTGGGAGGACATCTCCGGAGCCCGCGAGTTCGAGGAC
>JAEZKH010000094.1 GCA_023415515.1 Actinomycetes bacterium | reverse complement strand
CTGATGCAGACGTCGTCGGCGAACCTCGGCGACTGGAGCGCCAGTCGGCTGGTTCAGCCGAAGTCGAAGGCCGCTGGGCGGCGCTGAGTGAGCGCTTGCGCGAACGGCCGGCGGCCCTAGTGCTCGATGTCGGTACAGAGGCGCCGGATTTCACGCTGAAGGACCAGAACGGTCAGAGCGTGCGCCTGAGCGATTTTCGCGGCGCGAAGAATGTCCTGCTGGTGTTCTTCCCGCTCGCGTTCACGGGCATCTGTCAGGGCGAGCTGGACGAGATCCGAGACAACCTGCCCCGGTATGAGAACGACACGACGGCGACGTTGGCCATTTCGGTCGGGCCGCCGCCGACGCACAAGGTGTGGGCCACCCAGAGCGGCTTCACTTTTCCGGTGCTCGCCGACTTCTGGCCGCACGGTGCGGTCGCGGCGGCCTACGGTGTGTTCAACGACACCGCGGGCTTCGCCAACCGCGGCACGTTCGTCGTCGACCGGGCGGGAATCATCGGGTTCGCCGAAATGAAGCAGCCCGGCGAGGCGCGCGATCAGGCGGTCTGGCGAGACGCGTTGGCGGCGCTCACCACATAGCGCGAGCGTGCGCGTCTGCGCCCGACACGCCGCGGTTTTTCGGCGTTCTGCGCACGCTCGTAGCGGCGTATTGGATTTCCGCGTTCGGCGATCCACCCGGTAGCCTCCCAGCGACGGGCGCGTAGCTCAGTGGTAGAGCTCTGGTTTTACACACCAGCGGTCGGCGGTTCGATACCGTCCGCGCCCACCAAGCGAAAACTCCAGAACCGGCATGACGCGTGGTAAGCACAGTGCGTGACCGTGGAACCACCGCTGCTCCTGGTTCTGGACCTGGCGGGCACCTTCGTCTTCGGCCTGAACGGGGCGCTGACGGCGGTGCGTGCAGCACACCTCGATGTGGTCGGTGTGGTGACGCTGGGGATGATGACCGCGTTGGGCGGCGGTGTCATCCGCGATGTGATCATCGGTGCGATCCCACCGGCCACGTTCCGCGACTGGCGCTACTTTTCACTGGCGTTGGCAGGCGGGGTCATCGCCTTCGTTCTCAGCAGGGTGCTGTCCCGGTTGGAGACACCGATCATCGTGTTGGACGCGATCGGATTGAGTGTCTTCGCGGTCATCGGGGCGAGTAAGGCCGTCGAGTTCGGCCTCCCGGTCGGAGCTTCGATACTGCTCGGAGTGGTCACCGCCGTCGGTGGAGGCACCTTACGGGACACCTTGGTCGGCCAGATTCCGACGGTGCTGCGCAGCGAGTTGTATGCGATTCCCGCTTTGGCCGCGGCTGCTATCACGGTCGCGGCCCTCGAATTGGGTATCTATGGGCTGCCCGCGGCGCTTGCTGCCATAGGCGTGTGCTTCGTCATTCGGATGCTCGGTGTTCGGTTCGGTCTCAATGCGCCCGGTCCGCCGGGCCTACACCGCAATTCGCGTTCGTCCGACCCCGATCTCCCACCCGCTGCTGAGGAGTAGCGAATCGGCCGCGCATCTCAAGGCCGTCGAAGTCGCGTTCGAGCTCATGCCGGGGGTGCGAAGAACTCCAGCGCGATGCCGTCGGGGTCTCGGAAGCTCAGCCCCGAGCCGTAGTGGGCGTCGACGATGCCGCCATGCTCGATCCCGAGCGCGTCGAGCTTGTCGAGCCACGTCTGAAGTTCCGCGCGGTTCGCGCAGCCGAAGCCGACGTGATCGAGTCCCGCCTGGAATTCGGTGAAGTCACCGCCCTGCAGCGGACGGTCATGCTGGTGGATGCCGAACAGGGTGCCGTCTTCGAAGGCCCACACGACATGCCGGAATCCGGCGTCGGTGTGCTCGTCGAGGACCGGGTCTGAGCCGAAGATCGACTGATACCACGGTGCGCTCGCATCGACATCGCGGACCGTCACCGCGACATGATTGAGAACCGCCATCGCTCACACCACCCTTTTTCCCTTGCGTGCACGAGCACGCATGTCCCACAGATACATTCGATATCCCAGAAGCCACACGTCGCGGGGAATGACGCGGTCCGCTACCCGCAGCGCCGCCAACAGCCATTCGAACTGCCGCTGCTGCGTCGACGACCACGACATCTTCATGTGCGCTCTGAACTCGGGCGGCAGAAACCCTTTGGTCGCAAAGAGGTTGAACCGGCCTGCCAAGAGTCGAAGCGGGACGGGCAGGAACACCATCGCGGCGACCCCGTGCAGGTGTTCGCGCACCGGCGGGTCGATTCGCAGTTCATCGAGTGTGCGCTTCCAGAACTCGTCGAACGCCACCCGGTCGGGCGGCCACATGTCATCCCGGACCTGCAGGGTGGTGCCCAGCGTCCTGGCATCCCGATAGATCGCGTCGGCGGACTCGTCGTCCAGCGGACCGTACAGGAATTCGTGTTGGTCGATGTAGTAGCGGTACAGACAAGCGGCCACCCACAGTTGCAGCCGCGGGTCGAACGCGCTGTAGGACAACGGGCTTGACTTCGTCGACCGCACCATCGCGTGCACCCGGTCGACTTCGCTGCGGATCAGCCTGCGGTCGGCGTCGGTCCCGAGCGTCGCCGCGGCGAGATAGGTGCCGGTGGTGCGGGCCCGTTTGAACGGACGCTTGTAGACGTTGCCGCTGTCCACCGGGCTCTCCAGCACGCCGTATCCGACACCGGGCAGCGACAACTGCATGATGACGTTGGCCGCAGGCGCCAGCACCGCTGCCGGATTGATCAGATCGATCACCCTGGTCGGTCGTCGCGGCGGGCCCAGCCTCATCGTCCGAGTACATCACCTTGTGAGACGCTCGCAACGTGTTTGGACGGATGTGTCTGGGCCGCGCGGCGGGCATCGCGGCGGGTTATCTGGCCGACCTCGCGTTTGGTGATCCACGCCGTGGCCACCCTGTTGCGGGCTTCGGCCTCGCCGCCGCGGGACTGGAGCGCGTCACCTATGCCGACGATCGGCGGGCGGGCGCACTGCACACGACTGCGCTGCTCGGTCTGCTCGCCGCAACGGGCGCGGCAGGGGAGCGCGCCGCCGCCCGCCCCGGGCCCGGGGGGCG
>JAEZKH010000084.1 GCA_023415515.1 Actinomycetes bacterium | reverse complement strand
GACGGAAGCTGGACTCGATCTTGGCGGTGGCGATGACGGTGGTGATCTGGTCGTCTATCAGCCCCGCGTGCCGGCCGTGGCTGACGATGGCCGTCACGATGTCGTGGGCGCTGGAGTCCTTGGTCACCATCACCGGCGGGATCGCGACCACCGGTGCGGCGACGACCGTCGGCTGCTCGGGGGCGACGGCGTCGGGTGTCACGTTCGCAGCGTCGGGCAAACGGTGCTCCACGGCGATCTCCGCATGCCGGTCCCCCGGCGACAGGAGGACAGACACGCCGCCGAGCCCGGAGGCCACGAGAACGGTCGTGACGAGTGCTGTCGAGTGCTTGCGGCGACGGAACATCGTCATGGGGCGGCCGGCTTTCGGCATGGTCCTGCTCACTTCTCTGCGCGTTGTACATGCGGGGCCGGGTCGGACACGGCCCCCTCCCCTCGGTGGCGAACGACGGCAGCGGGCAACTGTCGACAGTTGGGCAGCCGCGAGCACGGCGAAGCCAGGCCGAGGGGTTTGCTGTATGCGTCAGGGCGGGTACGACCTCGCGTCGACCCGACGTTGACATATTGTGCGTGTGGCAACCGACTCATCTATTGCCACACTGTGATTTAGGCCATTGAACTGGCCACAATCCGAGTTATGGAGGTTGCCAAAACTGTATGCGAATGTCGCGGATTCGCAAAATCCAGTCGGCTAAACCGCCAGTGGCGTTTCGTGGCGCCTCGATCTGCGACACCAAATAATTTGCTGAGTAGCCGCACGCGGTGATCGCCGAAGCGGTGGCGCTGTTGGTAGCTCGTGACCGAGTGTCCGCACGCTGACGCAAGCCCGGCGGAAAACGGCTGCCGCAGGCCAGAATTGAACTGCTGACGCTTTGACCCGGGCCGCCCCGACTGGTAGCACCGGGACGGCCGGCCTGCTCAAGAACCGCGTGTCAACTATTGAGCTGCGCGACAGCCGCGACGATGTCGGGATTCTCGGACTGCATGCGCCCGGCGAAGCCCGCGTTCTCCAGCGGGTAAAGGTTCATCAGGATCAGGGTCTCTTCGGTGTTGGCCAGTCCGTCGTATGCGACGCGGATGGCGGCCTGGATCTTGTTGGACATCTCCCGTCGAGCGTCGATGCTGTCCAAAACGGGTGCTTCGAGGAAGCACACCGGCCGCAGGGGTTCAGCCCCGATGCGACCATCCTGTGCGACGTTCCCAACGTCGTACTCGCGCAACCAGACCCGCACATCGGGAATGTGGTACGCGGCGTCGATCGCGGAGGTGATCTGTTGCATCATCGTCTGTTTCGCATCGGGATCGATGCCTGCAGGCGCCTCGATGAAGAACTGTGGCATGACGGTCTTCTCCTGTGTGGTTGGTGGCGCGAGGCCCATTCGGGCTCGCGATACCGACGCTAACAAAACTACTTGGAAAATCCAAGTGCGTGATTGGATTATCTGATTATTGCTGCTAGACTGGGTTCCATGGTCGGCAAACGCAAGTACGACGACGGGTGCGCGATCGCGCAGGCGCTGGACGTCATCGGCGAGCGATGGGCCTTGCTGGTGGTGCGCGAACTCGTGCTCGGCCCCAAGCGCTTCACCGATCTTCTCGGCGGCCTACCGGGCGTTAGTTCCGATGTGCTCACCCAGCGACTGCGCGATCTCAGTACGGCAGGTGTCGTGCGTCGGCGCCGCCTCGGACCGCCGGCCGGCGCCTGGGTCTATGAACTCACCGAGTGGGGGGCCGAGCTAGAGGGAATCATCCTCGAGCTGGCGCAGTGGCTTCATCGGTCGCCACTGATGCGCTACGACCTCCCGGTGGGCCCGGACTCATTGATGTTGTCTCTGAAGACCCGATTCCACGGGCCGTCAGCAGACGGGGTGAGCGCGACGATCGGATTGCACTTCGGGGAGGTACATTTCGTCGTCCGCATCGTTGACTCCCGTCTGACAATCAATCGAGGCGATGCGGACAACCCTGATCTCGTTCTCGACACCGATGAGGCGACGTTTCTTCTGCTGCTTGATCCCGACGGTTCCGTCGATGACACGCTGTCGACCGGCCGGCTGCGGCTCTCTGGTGACAAGGCATTGGCCGAACAGCTCAGCGGCTTGTTTCCACTCGCGAGATCAGGTGACTCGTAGCGTCACCTACTCCCCTCTTCTCCGCTACTCGTCTTCGCCCGGCAGGGTGTCGGCCATCCATTGGATGCGGCGTGCCACACGGTCTGGCGCTTCCAGCGGTGACAGGTGACCGACATCAGGTAACACCTCGATCGTCGCGTGGGCGATGTACGGAATGAGGCGCTCATTCAGAACATCTGGCGGTTCAACATGATCGGCACTCCCCACGAGCACGAGCACCGGCACATCGATAGAGGCGACGGCGGCCGAGATGTCCTGGACGACGCCGCGTCGCGGCCAGGCTGCACGCGCTCCGTCACTGCCTTTGGAGCTGTCTTCGATGACCTGCTTGCGAAGTGCGGGCGACAGAGCGGTATTCGTCAGCGGGCCGTCGATGGATTGCTCGATGCTTTCCCTGCTGTCGTAAGCACGCTCCAACGCTTGCTGTTGCTCCATCGCGATATCGACCGGCTTGGGCGGTGCTGGGGCCACGAGAACCGCCCCCGCCAAAGCCTTGGGTCTGCCCGCAGCAAGTAATTGGGCGACCTTGCCGCCCATCGAGTGTCCGACGAGAATGTAAGAGCTTGGTACGCAGCGCTCGATGACGCGCAACGCGTCCTGCGCAAGCTGGTCGATGTCGAACGGGCCCGGCACATTGTTCGATGCGCCCCAGCCCCGTTGGTCGTAGGTGACGACCGCGTACCGGTTATCGATCCGATCGATGACCGGGGACCACGTGCGATGAGAACCTCCCCAATAGTGCAAGAAGACCAGCGCTGGCTCCTCACCGTTGCGAACCTGCGTGTATAGCTTTCCTCCTGCGACGTCGCTGAATTGGCCCTGCAACGCGGCCGTTGTTCGGCGCTGGTCACTCGGTTCGGTCATGATCGATTTTCTCCCTCAGAGCTGCCTGCGCTGATTGCCTTCATCGCCGCTGCCTCGGCGCAGCCGCTCGAAGGCGCGGGCGCCGTCGATGCGGCCCAGAGTCACTGGTGCAAACGCAGACCGTCGACGATCTTGTCGACCACTTTGCGGTCTGCGCGAACGGCGATTCCAGCCAAGTCCAGGCTCTCGCGGCTACGGGCTGCCACGGCCGCCCGATTGGCTTCGTCATGCGACGTCGAGAACAGTTCCATTGTGAAGATCGCCGGCACGACGTCTCTGCTGATCGTGCGGCTGAGCGTCCTGGCCAACCGCTGTGAATCCGCGGCAAAAACCATCACGGGCTGGCCGAACATGGGCGTGAAGCGGGTGTCGTCGGCGTCACGATACGGGCGGCCAATCGATTCCGGCGACGCGGCGGCCACCCCGCTGGCCAGGAATGCGGCCACGTTGAGTTTCTGCCAGCCTTCCAAATCGTTGCGTATGACGATTGCGATCTTCGTGGCAAAGGGGCCGAGAGGTGACGCCATGCCGATTTCTCTCTCCAATCGATCGGTCAGATCCGGATGCCGTGTGTCACCAGGGAATGGGGCCGTGGGCAGAGAAGTATTGTCCTGTCGGGCCGTCCGGTGGGGTTTGTGCCGCTTCGACGATGATGCGCGCACCCACCTCTACTGGTTGGGTCCCGGTGTGGCCGTTGAGGTCGGTGTCGGTGAAGCCTGGTTCGACTGCGTTGATCCGCATCGCCGGGAACTGCTTGGCGAATTGCACGGTGATCATGTTGATGGCGGCCTTCGATGCGGGATAGGCCACTCCCGGATAGAAGAAGGTCGGACTGTCCGGGGAGCTGGCCTGGCTCAACGAACCCAGGCCGCTGCTGACATTGACGATCACCGGTGACGACGACTGCTGAAGAAGCGGCAGAAAGGCATGTGTGACCCGCACAGTTCCAAAGACGTTGACGTCGAAGACTTCACGCATCATGTCGGCGGTGACCGTCTCAGCGTCGTTGATCGAGTTGTCG
>JAEZKH010000523.1 GCA_023415515.1 Actinomycetes bacterium | reverse complement strand
GTGGTCGCGGCCGCGATGTCGGCTCCTCCCCCGGCCAGCGCCATGAACTGCTCGTCGGATGCGGTCGCAACAACGACGATGTCGCGGGGCCATTCGGCGCCCCAGAAGGCGGTCACTGCGCCGATCGCATCGTCGATGGCAAGCGAGACCCGGTCCAGCAGCGGCTGCGTCGCCGGCCCGCCGAGGCTGACGAACTCCACGGTGCGACCGTCGAACACAGCCGAGGTACTCGACGCGGCCGCTGTTGTGGTCGGCGCTGTGACGTGGGTGGCCGGTACCGCACGATCGGACCGCCCGACGAGCGCCACCGCCATGATCAGCTCGATGACCAGCAGCAGGCCGAGCAGGCTCTTTGCTCCTCGCGTGCGCAGGCCCTTTGATGCTCCTCGCGTGCGCAGGCTCTTTGATGCTCCTCGCGTGCGCAGAAGTCGTTCAGTACCGGCGAATGTTGTAGATCGGGGCATTGTTCACCGGCGCCACTCGCACCGGTGTGCCATAGGTAGACGCGTGCACCATCATTCCGTCGCCGATGTAGATCGCCGAATGCGATGCGTCGGAGTAGTAGTTGACCACGTCGCCGGGCTGGATGTCCGACATGTCGACCGGTTGGCCGCCGCGGGCCAGTGCCTGGCTGGAGTGCGGCAGCGACACGCCTGCCTGCTGGAAGGCCCACATCACCAGGCCGGAGCAGTCGAATGCGTTGGGTCCCGAACCGCCCCAGGAGTATGGCGAGCCGATCCTGGTGAGCGCGGCCTGAACGGCCATGGTGCCTTTACCGCCCGCGATCGCGCCGTCGGGAGGGGCGACGTCGCCCGGCGGGATTCCCTCGGGCGGGGCGGCGACGATGGCCGGGTCCTCAGGGGCGGGCGGTACCGCGGCGGGTGGCACCGGTGCAGGCGGAACTTCCGCGAGCGCTTCGCGCTGGGCCGGTGTCAGGGCTTCGAACTGAGACTTGACGACGGCGATCTGCACCTGCAGCTGACTTTGCTTGGATTGCAGATCGGCGCGCACTGCCGCGGCCTGCTCGGCGGCGGTCTTGGCCTCGGCCGCCGACTTGGCGGACGCCTCCTGCGCCCTGGCAGCCTGATCGTTGACTGTCCGGTAGCTGTTCATCTGCGCCGACATCTCGGATGCCATCACGCGCTGGACCGCCAATTGATCGATCACGCGCTGCGGGGAGTCTGCGGTCAGCATGGCGTCCATGCCGCTGGTCCTGCCCCCCATATATTGCGCCGCGGCAAACTTGTCGACGGCTGCCTGGAAAGTTGCCAGCTGACCCTTCGCCGCGTCGTACGCGGCTTGATCGGCGAGGTGCTTTGCTTCAGCTTCCTGCTGCACAGCCAGCTTGTTGTCGAGGTCAAGCTGTGCCGAGTGCATCGCCTCGGTGGTCCGCTCCGCCTGCCTGGACAACTCATTGAGTTTTGCCAGCGCGTCGTCGGCGGGATCAGCCGCCACATTGGCGGCCAAGACACCACCGAACAGCAACAACCCCGATATCGCACATATGATGGGTCGCTTAACTGCGCGCGTGATCCACTGCGTACGGTCGAGCGTCAAGATTTTGCGTCCTCAAACTGCCGTTGGCGAGCTGCCCCGAACTGTCTTAGGTCTCAGACAGGTTACGAAACGGCATCGGCCTTGTCCAAACAAGAGACGCAAATTTATCAGCCTCTCAGAGTTTTTCGGACGCGATCCGTTGCTGGGCGTGTCGTCAGGCGACGAATCCCGAATCGCTGTTTCGGTGTATGGGGACGAGTCGAAGTCGCGGTGCCATCCCCGCCTCCGCGAGCACCTCCAACGCCGCGCGCTCATCCTCCAGCAGGGTGTCCGGAACGCCCAGCAACACGCTCACGACGCAGTCCTTGCAGCCGGGACCGCGGACCGCGCAGTCGTCGCAGTCGATGGTCACCGCACCGGTATCGCTGGTCTCGTCCATCGGACCGTCCTCTCGATCGGGTTGGTGGCACCGTAGCGGCCGCCACCGACAAGCCCGGCGCGGCAACGACGCGGTGTCGGTGCCACTGCCTACCTTCAGCGCATGGGGCAGCTCAGCTTCGCCGACGTGGATCCGCGGGCCGACCTGTCCCTGCGCGACACCACGTTCGTCGTCGTCGACCTCGAGACCACGGGCGGACGGGCGACCGGCGACGGCGGCGACGTCGACGCCATCACCGAGATCGGCGCCGTGAAGGTGCGCGGCGGCGAGGTACTCGGCGAACTGGCGACGCTCATCGACCCCGGACGCAGCATTCCGCCGCAGATCGTCGAACTGACCGGCATCACGACGGCCATGGTCCGCAACGCCCCGACGATCGATGCGGTTCTGCCGATGTTCCTCGAATTCGCCAGGGGTGCAGTGCTTGTCGCACACAATGCGGGCTTCGACATCGGATTTCTGCGTGCCGCTGCGCAGCGGTGTGAGATCGTATGGCCACGCCCGCCGGTGCTGTGCACCGTGCGACTGGCCCGCCGCGTGCTCACCCGCGAGGAAGCGCCCAGCGTGAAGCTGTCGGCGCTGGCCCGGCTGTTCGGCGCCGCCACCACGCCGACCCATCGCGCGCTCGACGACGCCCGGGCCACCGTGGACGTGCTGCACGGGCTCATCGAGAGAGTCGGCAACCGTGGCGTGCACACCTACACCGATCTGCGGTCGTACCTACCCGATGTGTCGGCCGAGCAGCGCAGCAAGCGGGTGCTGGCCGCCGACCTTCCTCGCAAGCCGGGCGTCTACCTGTTCCGCGGCCCCGCCGACGAGGTGCTCTACGTCGGCACGGCCGTCGATCTGCGCAGGCGGGCGGGCCAGTACTTCAACGGCTCCGACGCGCGGCCCCGCATCAAGGAGATGGTCGCGCTCGCCACCGCGGTCGACCACGTCGAATGCGCCCACGAGTTGGAGGCCGGCGTGCGCGAGCTGCGGCTGCTGGCCGCACACGCGCCCCCCTACAACCGCCGGTCGAAGTTCCCGCAGCGGTGGTGGTGGATCGTGCTGACAGACGAGGCGTTTCCGCGGTTGTCGATCGTGCGCGCACCGAAGAGCCAGAGCGCCGTCGGGCCGTTCCGGGTCCGCGCCGAAGCCGTCGAAACCGCGGATCTGCTCGCCCGCTTCACCGGGCTGCGGACGTGCACCACCAGGCTCGCGCGCTCGGCGCGGCATGGACCGGCGTGCCCAGAACGCGAGCTCGCCCCGTGCCCGGCACTGCGCGACGTGTCAGCCGCCGAATACGCCGCGGCCCCGGTCCGCGCGGCGGCGCTCATCGACGGCCTCGACGACTCAGCGCTTGTGGCGTTGCAGGCCCACATCGGTGAGTTGGCCGCCTGCAAGCGGTACGAGAC
>JAEZKH010000212.1 GCA_023415515.1 Actinomycetes bacterium | reverse complement strand
TGCGTATGGCGTCGGCGCCGAGACGGGCGGGTAGACTCGCCCCAGACCTTTCGGAGGTGACCAAATTGGGCGGTTTACAACCCTGGCACTGGGTGATCGTCATCGCTGTCTTCGTTCTGCTGTTCGGCGCGAAAAAGCTCCCCGACGCCGCGCGCTCGCTGGGCCAGTCGATGCGGATCTTCAAGTCCGAGGTCAAGGAGATGAAGGACAAGTCCGACGCCGACAAGCCCGCGACCGCGATCGCCTCGGAGCGCGTCGACCCACCCGCTCCACAGCCGCAGGCCGATGCCGCAGGCCATGCGGCCCCGGCGTCCGACCCCAGCGACAAGCGCCCGGCCTGAGTCCACGTCGACCGCCCGCGGCATGACGCCGCGTCGACTTCCCGTGCCCACACATTCCTAGGCGAGTTGCGTGCAAACCCCAGGGTTCCTGAAGCGGCTGGACCCTCGCCGTCGTCGCGCGAAGGTCAATCCCGACGGGACGATGTCGCTGGTCGATCATCTCAGCGAGCTGCGCAACAGGCTGCTGATCGCGGCCGCCGCCGTCGTGCTGACCACGATCATCGGCTTCTTCTGGTACACCCACAGCTTCTTCGGCTTCCACAGTCTCGGCGAGTGGTTGCGCGGGCCGTACTGTTCGCTGCCCGCCTCGGCGCGGGCGACGATCGCCCCCGACGGCGAATGCCGGCTGTTGGCAACCGCACCGTTCGACCAGTTCATGTTGCGGCTCAAGGTGTCGCTGACCGCGGGCATCATCCTCGCCTGCCCGATCTGGCTCTACCAGATCTGGGCGTTCATCACCCCTGGGCTGTACCGCAAGGAACGCCGCTTCGCGATGGCGTTCGTGAGCGTGGGCGCGGTGTTGTTCGTCGCGGGCGCGGTGCTGGCCTACGTCGTGCTGGCCAAAGCACTGCACTTCCTGCTGACAGTCGGCAGCGACGTCCAAGTCACCGCGCTGTCGGGCGAGCAGTATTTCGGGTTTCTGATCAACCTGCTGCTGGTGTTCGGCATCAGTTTCGAGTTCCCGCTGTTGATCATCATGTTGAACCTGGTCGGTGTACTGACCTATGACCGCCTCAAGGCCTGGCGGCGCGGCCTGATCTTCGGGCTCTTCGTGTTCGCGGCGTTCGCGACGCCGGGATCCGATCCGTTCTCCATGCTCGCGCTCGCGCTGGCGCTGACGATGCTGCTCGAGGTCGCGATCCAGATCGCCCGCGTTCACGACAGGCGCAAGGCTCGCCGCGAGGCGCTCGAACACGTACCTGAGGATCAGGCATCGGTGATCGGACCGGTCGAACCGATCGAGCCGCCTACCGCCGTGCCGTCCTCATCGCGCGTTGTAGTCGATGACGACGCCACTTAGCGGCGAACTCGGCATCTTCACCGAGCAACTGTCGTTCCGGCTGGACGACTTCCAGCGGCGTGCCTGCCAAGCGCTCGAGGACGGGCACGGTGTGCTGGTCTGCGCCCCCACCGGTGCGGGGAAGACGGTGGTGGGCGAGTTCGCCGTTCACCTCGCCCTCGCGGCCGGCCGAAAGTGCTTCTACACCACACCGATCAAGGCGCTGAGCAACCAGAAGCACGCCGACCTGGTGCGCCGATACGGGCACGACAGCATCGGTCTGCTGACCGGCGACCAGTCGATCAACGGGGACGCGCCGGTTGTGGTGATGACCACCGAAGTACTTCGCAACATGCTGTACGCGGATTCGCATACACTGCAGGGCCTTTCGCACGTCGTGATGGACGAGGTGCACTTCCTCGCCGACCGGATGCGCGGTGCGGTATGGGAAGAGGTGATCCTGCATCTGCCGGAAGATGTTCGGCTGGTCAGCCTTTCGGCGACGGTCAGCAATGCCGAGGAGTTCGGCAGCTGGATCCAGACAGTGCGTGGAGACACCACGGTGGTCGTCGACGAGCACCGGCCGGTACCGCTCTGGCAGCACGTCATGGTCGGCAAGCGGTTGTTCGACCTCTTCGACTATCGCGCCGGCGGTGCCACGTCGAACGCCCGCCAACTCCTGGTGGACCCCCAACTGTTGCGGCACATCGCACATCGGCGTGAGGCCGACCGGCTTGCCGACTGGCGCCCGCGCGGGCGAGGGGGAGGTGACCACCGAGGACGGCGACCGAGCATCAACCGTGGCCCGTCGCGCCCTGATGTCATCGAACTGCTGGAAGCCGAACAGCTGCTGCCCGCCATCACGTTCATCTTCTCGCGGGCGGGCTGCGACGCCGCGGTCAAGCAGTGCCTGCGCTCGTCGCTGCGGCTGACGACCGACACGGAGCGGGCCCGCATAGCCGAAATCGTCGACCGCCGCTGCGCCGACCTGTCGGACTCCGATCTGGTGGTGCTCGGCTATCACGAGTGGCGCGACGGGCTGTTGCGCGGCGTCGCCGCACACCACGCCGGAATGCTGCCCGCGTTTCGCCACACGGTGGAGGAGTTGTTCACCGAAGGCTTGGTGAAGGCCGTGTTCGCCACGGAGACACTCGCTCTGGGGATCAACATGCCCGCCCGTACCGTCGTCCTCGAGCGGTTGATCAAGTTCGATGGCGAGCAGCACGTCCAGTTGACTCCCGGCGAGTACACCCAGTTGACCGGCCGTGCGGGCCGACGCGGTATCGACGTCGAAGGCCACGCGGTGGTGTTGTGGACGCCGGATGTGGATCCCGCGGAGGTAGCGGGTCTGGCGTCGACCCGCACCTTCCCGCTGCGAAGTTCGTTCGCGCCGTCATACAACATGACCATCAACCTGGTGAACCAGATGGGACCGACCCAGGCGCACAAACTGTTGGAGTCCTCCTTCGCGCAGTATCAGGCGGACCGCTCGGTCGTCGGACTGGTTCGCGGCATCGATCGCGGCGAGAAGATGCTCGACGAGATCGCCGCCGAACTCGGCGGACGGGACGCGCCGGTCCTCGAATACGCGCGATTGCGCGCCCAGATCAACCAGCGTGAGAAGGCGCAGGCGCGCGCGTCGCGAGTGCAACGCAGACGCGCAGTCAACGATGCACTCTCGGCGTTGCGCCGCGGCGACATCGTCAACATCGCCAGCGGACGACGCGCCGGTTTGGCCGTGGTGCTGGAGGCCGCCCGCGACGAGGAGGATCCGCGGCCGTTGGTGTTGACCGAGAACCGTTGGGCGGGCCGGATTTCGTCGGCCGACTACGCGGGCGCGTCGGCGAAGGTCGGAACGATGACGCTGCCCAAGCGGGTCGAGCACCGTCAACCGCGGGTGCGCCGCGATCTCGCCTCTGCGCTGCGGTCGGCCACCGAGGGCATGTCGGTCCCCAAGGGCAGGCGCAGCGGCCCGCCGCGCGACCACGACGTCGACCCCGACCTCGCCGGACTACGCGAACAACTGCAGCGCCATCCTGCCCACCGGTTGGCCGACCGCGAGGAGAAGGTGCGGTTGGCCGAGAGGTACCTGCGCATCGAACGGGACAACGAGCAGATACAGCAGAAGGTGGCGGCGGCGACGAACTCGCTGGCCAGGACGTTCGACCGGATCGTCGTGCTGCTCACCGAGCGCGGGTTCATCCGCGACGCCGACGGCAGCCCGCGGGTGACCGACGACGGCAGGCTGCTGGCTCGCATCTACAGCGAAAGCGACCTGCTCGTTGCCGAATGCCTGCGGGCCGGCGCATGGGAGGGGTTGACGCCCGCGGAGTTGGCCGGCGTGCTCTCGGCTGTGCTCTACGAATCCCGCGGCGATGCGGCGACCCCCCAGGCCGCCGAGATCCCCACCGCAAAGCTGCGACGCGCACTCGCCGACACCCGAAGGCTGACCGCCGAGTTGCGCACCGATGAGCAGCGGCATCGGATCGCGCTGAGCCGTGAGCCCGACGAGGGTTTCGTCGCGGCCGTGTACCGGTGGGCAACCACCGGTGACCTGGCGTCCGCGCTCGACGCATCAGATGTGGGGCGCACCGGCGCGCCGATGTCGGCGGGCGACTTCGTGAGGTGGTGTCGTCAGGTGCTCGATCTCGCCGACCAGGTGCGCAATGCCGCCCCGACGGCGGAACTCCGAGGCGCCGCGAAACGCGCAATCGCCGACGTTCGGCGCGGCGTCGTGGCTGTTGATGCAGGGTAAGGTGTCGGCAGTATCAGCGATGCCGGGAACTTCAGGGAGAGACGATGAGCGGACCGCAAGGACCTGACCAGACGCAGCCGTGGCCGGGTCAGGACCAGCCGTCGAGCGATCCGTCGCAACAGCAGCCGCCCGCGTGGCAGCAGCCCGCACCCGGTGCGGATCCCGCATGGCAGCAGCAGCCGCCCGCCTATCCGCCGCAGCAATACCCCTATCAGCAGCCCGGTCAGCCGCAGTACCAGCAGCCGCAGCAGTACCCCGGCCCCGAGCAGCAGTACGGCCAGCAACCGCCGCCGGACTACACCCAGCAGGCCTATCCGCAGTACGGCCAGCAGCCGGGCCAGTACGGCCAGCCGGGTCAGTACGGTCAACAGCCCGGCCAGTTCGGCCAGTACCCACAGTTCGGCTCGACCGAGAGCCCCGAGGGTTCAAAGCGCTCGCTGGCGCTCGTCGGCGGCATCATCGGACTGCTCGCCGCGATCGTCGTCGCGGCGGTCGCGGTGCTGGGCTTCTGGAAACCCGGCTTCTTCGTGACCACGAAGTTGGACGTGCAAGCCGCACAAACCGGTGTTCAGCAGATCCTCACCGACGAATCGAACGGCTACGGCGCGAAGAACGTCAAGGACGTCAAGTGCAATGACGGCCAGAGCCCGACCGTGAAGAAGGGCGAGACGTTCGACTGCGAGGTCAGCATCGACGGCACCAAGCGCCAGGTGACGGTGACGTTCCAGGACAACGACGGCACCTACGAGGTCGGCCGCCCGAAGTAGTCGGGTCTACTCGAGCGCGTCGAGTGCCTTCTGCAGGCGGCCGATCGACGACGTGACGCCGTACTGCGCGGCCAGTGTCGCAACTTTGCGCGGATGCTCGGCGGCCAGCGGAAGCGAATCCGACGGCGTCGAGAAGTTCACGTCGGCGTCGAGCGCCACCTTGACGACAGGTTCGGCGGCCTCGATGTAGTCGGTGGCCGCGAGCAGCTTCGTCCGATGAGCCTTCGACATCTTCGACTTCGGGTCGTGTGCGGCGGCGAGAATCCGCTCCAGCGAACCGTGCTGCGCGAGAAGGGTAGCGGCCGTCTTCTCGCCGATCCCCGGCACGCCCGGCAGGCCGTCGGACGGATCACCGCGAAGCAGAGCCAATTCGGCGTATGCGGCGCCGGCGCGGTCGAGCGGGACGTTGTAGGTGTCGGCGACCTCCGTGGGTCCCCACTTCGTCGCCTTCGCCAGGCCGCGGCCGAGGTACAGCACGCGCACCGGCACCGGCTCGTCGCGAACCAGTTGAAGGAGGTCACGGTCACCGCTGACGACGACGACAGGGTCCGTGCGTTCCCTGCTGGCCAGGGTGCCGAGCACGTCGTCGGCCTCGCAGTCGGGGGCCCCTGCGGTGGGGATGCCGAAGGCGTCAAGGATTTCCATGATCATGTCGACCTGCGGGCTGAGATCGTCGGGGACCTCTTCGATGTCGGGCCGGCCCTCAGGCTCCTCTTCGGCGACGCGGTGTGCCTTGTAGGAGGGAATCAGGTCCACTCGCCACTGCGGGCGCCAGTCGTCGTCGCGGCACACCACGAGGCGGTGCGGGCGTTCGCGGGTGATCACGGTGGCGACGGCGTCCAGGAACCCCCGCACGGCGTTGACGGGCCTGCCGTCAGGGGCGGTGATCGACGAGGGGACGCCGAAGTAGGAGCGAAACCACATGCTGGCGCCGTCGAGCAGTAACACAGGAGCTGACACGGTCACCGACAGTAGCGTGGGGTATGGCCTTCAGCGTGAATCGAATCGACCACGTCGTCCTCAACACCACCGACGTCGACGCCGTCGCAGCCTGGTACGTGCGGGTGCTCGGCATGCAGCGCGAAGTCTTCGGCGAGGGGCGGGTGGCGCTGCGATTCGGAAACCAGAAAATCAACGTGCGGCCCACTGGCGCGCCGAACTGGAAGACGGGCGATGTCGACGCCCCGGGATCGCTCGACCTCTGCTTCATCGCCGAGGTGAGCCCCGACGAGGTCGGTGCGCACCTGCGCTCCTGCGGCGTGGTGATCACGGAGGGGCCGGTCACCAAGACGGGCGCGCTCGGCCCGATGACGTCGCACTACTGCCGCGACCCGGACGGCAACCTGGTGGAGGTCGCCAGCTATTCGGACCCCGATTAGCCTGGCTGCCATGACAGCGGGCCGGTTCAGCACCGAGGTGTATGCGCAACGACTCAGGGCGGCTTCGGCGGCTGCAGCAGACGCCGGTCTGGCCGGGCTGGTCATCACGCCCGGCTACGACCTGCGGTACCTGATCGGGTCGCGCGCGCAGACGTTCGAGCGGTTGACCGCGCTGGTGCTGCCTGCCGCAGGTGAGCCGACCATCGTGGTGCCGCGGCTCGAGTTGGCGTCACTGAAGGAGTCGGCTGCCGCCGAACTCGGTATCGCGGTGCGGGATTGGGTCGACGGCGACGACCCGTACCGGGTGGTGGCCGAAGCGCTCGACGGCGCGCCTGCGGCCGTGGCGGTCACGGATGCGATGCCCGCGCTACATCTGCTGCCGCTGGCCGAGGTCCTCGGCGCGGTGCCTGTGCTCGCGACGGACGTGTTGCGCCGCCTGCGGATGATCAAGGACGGCGCGGAGATCGACGCGCTGCGGAAGGCGGGCGCGGCGATCGACAGGGTGCACGCACGTGTGCCGGAATTCCTGGTGCCAGGGCGCACCGAAGCAGACGTGGCTGCGGACATCGCCGAAGCAATTGTCGCCGAGGGACATTCGGAGGTGGCGTTCATCATCGTCGGGTCGGGTCCGCATGGCGCAGACCCGCACCACGAATGCTCAGATCGGGAGCTGCGCGTCGGCGATATCGTCGTGGTCGACATCGGCGGACCGTACGAGCCCGGCTACAAC
>JAEZKH010000519.1 GCA_023415515.1 Actinomycetes bacterium | reverse complement strand
ATACATTCGACCACCGACAAATCCACTGACTCAAACTTTTGACAGGGTGGAAGCATCAGTTCCTAGCTGTAGGCTGCGGCATGTCCCCCAGGCTTGATGCCGTGATGCAACTCGGCGACGTCGGGATGGGCGCGCGTCCTCGACTTCCACGCGTTTTCGCCGTAAGTGTTGAAGATCGGGTTGTCCGGGTCGGCCTCGACTCCCCGCGAGAGCGCCGCCAACTCGGGCGGTAGCGAGATGATCGGAACCAGCGCGTCGAGTGCCGGGTTGAGGAAATACGGTATCGACACCCGGTCGGTCCCCGGCCTGGGTGTGCGCACACGGTGCCGGGTGGCACGAAGGTAGCCGCCGGTCGCCACCTCGAGTAGTTCGCCGATGTTCACGATCAGCGCCCCGGGCAGCGGGGGCACGTCGACCCATTCGTCGTCGCCGCGCTCGACCTGCAAGCCGGCCGAGCCGGGCTCGACCAGAAGCAGCGTCAACACCCCCGAGTCTTTGTGCGCGCCAACGCCTTGGGAGGTCGTGCTGGTGCCGGGGTAGCGCACGACCTTGATCAATGTCGCGGGCAGATCGGCGAAGGCGGCGTCGAAGGTGTTCTGAGGTGCGCCGAGGGACACCGCCCAGTGGCGCAGCAACCGCAACCCCACCTCCGACAGCGCGGCATCCCACCGCTCGAACGCATCGCGGAAATTCGGCGGCTTCGACGGCCACAGATTGGGTCCTTGCAGCCGCCAGTACCCCTGTGCGCCGTCGATGACGTCGCGTTCGGGACCGATGTCGATCTGCTCGCGCCAGTCGACCTCGCCGTTGGTCAGTTCGCCGCCGAGACGGGAGTGACCGCGGAACTGCGGGCTCTTGAACTGGCTGATCTCGTTTTTCGCTTCGAGAGGCAACGCGAAGAACTCGCGTGCCACCTTGAACAGTTCGTCGAACTGCGTCTGCGGCACACCGTGTCCGACGAGATAGAAGAAGCCGACGTGGTGCGCGGCCTCTCGTAGCCGCGACCGGAACGACGCCGGATCCCTGTCGGCTTGGCTCAGATCGACAACCGGAAGCATGGCCTCATTGTCGGTCAGCCGCGACCGGGAAGGCAGTCGTCGAATCACCGTGCGCCAATCCCTTGGCCGTCGAGGGCGATCCGTCGACCGTCCCCTATTTCTCTGCGGCGTTGTCGACGATGTCGAGAGCGATCGTCGCGGCCTCGTCGGTGATCGCGTATCCGCATGCCCACGTCTCGGCGGTGAGATTCGACGCCGCCGCAAGCGCATGCTGGCAACCCCAGCCGTCAGCGTCCTGCTGAGTGGTCATCTGGGTGATCAGCCTATCTCCGGCGACGACATCGTCGAATTCCCACAGCGAGCTGGTGTCGACGGTGTCGACGGCGAGCGACGAGTCCGCGCATTTCTCCCAGATGGAGCGCGACTTCTCGAGGAACCGCCTGGCGTTCCCCGCTTCCGGGTAGATCACCGCGGTCTGCTCGACCCAGTGGTCGTTGTCCTCTTCGGGTTCGCGCGCGACGACGTCGCGAACCGCTGTCCACCCACTGCCCTTGTAGACGGCCTCCTCGGCACCGAACATGGCGCCGAGGCAGTCGGGGTCTGACACCTTGCCCGACGAGTCGGTCATGTCGTCGATGTCGCTGGTGACCTCGAGATCGGTGGTTCCCATGATGTCGTTGACCTCGCCGACCGGCAGCAGAACCCGGTCGAGGGCCGACTCATCGAGCCTTGGCACATTCGTGGGAACCACGCTGGTGTTGCGTACGGCGGTGCCCGACACGGTGGTGACGCACCCGGTCAGCGAGATCGTGACCGCAAGGACGATCCCGACGAGAACGGCTCGCATTTTCACTTCTTGGGCTTGTCACCCGCGGCGTCGGTCGACAGCGCGGCGACGAAGGCCTCCTGCGGAACGTCGACGCGCCCGATCGTCTTCATCCGCTTCTTGCCTTCCTTCTGCTTTTCGAGCAGCTTGCGCTTACGGGTGATGTCGCCGCCGTAGCACTTCGACAGCACGTCCTTGCGGATCGCGCGGATGTTCTCGCGGGCAATGATTTTCGACCCTATCGCGGCCTGCACGGGGACTTCGAACTGTTGGCGCGGGATGAGCTCCTTGAGTTTGGTGGTCATCTTGTTGCCGTACGCCGACGCCGAGTCCTTGTGCACGATCGCGCTGAACGCGTCCACGGCCTCGCCCTGCAACAGGATATCGACCTTCACCAGGTCGGCCTCCTGTTCGCCTGCCTCCTCGTAGTCCAGGCTGGCGTAGCCGCGGGTGCGTGACTTCAGCGAATCGAAGAAGTCGAAGATGATTTCGCCCAGCGGCATCGTGTAGCGCAGCTCGACGCGCTCCGGCGACAGGTAGTCCATGCCGCCGAGTTCGCCGCGGCGGGCCTGGCACAGCTCCATAATGGTGCCGATGAACTCGCTCGGCGCGATGATCGTGGTCTTGACAATCGGCTCGAAGACGGTGCGCACCTTGCCTTCCGGCCAGTCAGAAGGGTTGGTGACGGTGATCTCGGTACCGTCGTCCTTGACCACGCGGTAGACGACGTTCGGTGACGTGGAGATCAGGTCGAGGTCGAACTCGCGTTCCAGCCGCTCGCGGGTGATCTCCATGTGCAGGAGCCCGAGGAAGCCGCTGCGGAAACCGAATCCGAGCGCCACCGATGTCTCCGGCTCATAGGTGAGTGCGGCGTCGTTGAGCTGAAGCTTGTCGAGCGCGTCGCGCAGGTTCGGATAGTCCGACCCGTCAACGGGATACAGGCCCGAGTACACCATCGGCTTGGGTTCCCGGTACCCGGTCAGTGCTTCGGTTGCGCCGTTGCGTGCCGTCGTGACGGTGTCGCCGACCTTCGACTGGCGCACGTCCTTCACGCCGGTGATGAGGTATCCCACTTCCCCGACCCCGAGACCGTCGGCCGCCTTCGGTTCCGGAGACACGATGCCGACCTCGAGCAGTTCATGGGTGGCGCCGGTGGACATCATCTTGATGCGTTCGCGCGGCAGGATCTTGCCGTCCACCACGCGGACGTAGGTCACCACGCCGCGGTAGATGTCATACACCGAGTCGAAGATCATCGCCCGGGCCGGGGCGTCTGCGTCGCCCTGCGGCGGCGGCACCTCGCGAACGACGTGGTCGAGCAGATCGGCCACACCGTCTCCCGTCTTGCCCGACACCCGCAACACGTCGGTCGGCTCGCAACCGATGATGTGGGCGATCTCGGCGGCGTAGCGGTCGGGGTCGGCGGCGGGCAGGTCGATCTTGTTGAGTACCGGGATGATGTGCAGGTCACGGTCGAGCGCGAGGTAGAGGTTCGCCAGCGTCTGCGCCTCGATGCCCTGGGCGGCGTCGACCAGCAGCACCGCGCCTTCGCACGCCTCGAGCGCGCGCGAAACCTCGTAGGTGAAGTCGACGTGGCCGGGCGTGTCGATCAGATGCAGCACATAGTCGGTGCCGTCGAGGGTCCACGGCAGTCGGACGTTCTGGGCCTTGATGGTGATGCCGCGCTCACGTTCGATGTCCATCCGGTCCAGGTACTGCGCCCGCATCGAGCGGTCGTCGACCACGCCGGTCAGCTGCAGCATCCGGTCGGCCAGCGTCGACTTGCCGTGGTCGATGTGGGCGATGATGCAGAAGTTCCGAATCTGCGCCGGCGCGGTGAAGGTCTGGTCGGCGAAACTGCTTATGGGAATCTCCTGGTCAGGCTTCGTATAGCGGGTTCGCTATGCACCTCAAGGGTATCGAGCCGGCGGGGTAGCGACACAATCGCGGCTCTTCTCCTTCACCTATGCTGCGGGTATGGCGTCGCAATGGAAGACGTTTCAGCGGTTCGCGGAGAATCTGGTGTTCAACGGGGCGCCGAAGCTCATCCGTGGTCTTCAGCGACCCGAAACACTGCCGCGCGGCATCCAGGAAGGCATCAAAGCGGGCGTCGACGCCCTGCTCGGCACCGACGTCGGTCCCAGGCGGGAGATCACCTCGGGCCGCCCCATCACCAAGGACAGCGTTCCGACCGCGCAGCGGGCCCGCAAGATCGTCTACTCCCCCGACCTCGACGGGCGCGCCGATCCGGGGGAAGTCGTGTGGACCTGGGTGGTGTACGAGGACGACCCGTCTCGCGGTAAAGATCGGCCGGTGCTGGTGGTCGGCCGCGACCGGCGAACCCTTCTCGGGCTGATGCTGTCGAGCCAGGAACACCACCGCGACGACAAACACTGGGTCGGCATCGGCTCCGGGCCGTGGGACTACGACGCCCGCCCGAGCTGGGTGCGGTTGGACCGGGTGCTCGACGTTCCGGAGGAGGGCATCCGCCGGGAGGGAGCGATCCTCGAGCGCGAGACGTTCGAGATCGTCGCGGCGCGGCTTCGTGCCGAATACTCCTGGAGCTAGCTACTGCGGCGCCCGCCACATCGGGATCATCGTCGGGCCGCCGGGGATGTCGATCTCACCGATCTGATCGAAGCCGAATCGGTGGTAGTACGGGATCAGCGACGCCTCGCTGGCCTCGAGGTATGCCGGGGCCCGCTCACCGTCGCAGCGCTCGAGGCGGGAGCGCATCAGGGCTTGACCCAAGCCTGCACCGCGCACGTCGGGGTCGCTGCCGATGATCATCAGATACCAGTGCGGCTCCTCGGGGTGAGCCGCTTCCATCAGCCTGCCCAGGGTCTTGGTCTGCTCCGCGCGCGAGCGGAAGTGCCACGCCAATGCCGGCATCATCCGCAGCTCTTCCCATCGCGACGACTTGCGCAGGCCCGGCGGATCCCACAGGGCGGCCGCGCCGATGCGGCCGCCGCGGCAGGCCACTTCGGAACCTCTGCGGGAGATGAAGTGGTGTCGGGTCAACGCGGCGAACAGCGCGGGCAGCGCCTTCGCCCTGGCGGGGTCGTCGGGCAGCAGGTACTTCATGACGGGGTCGTCGTGGAAGGCGCGGGCCAGCACCCTGGACGTGGTACGAACGTCGGCCCGGTCGACGGGCCGCGGTTCGATTTCAGCCACGGGTGATGTAGTCCTGCAGGGCCCGCTGCTCGCGTTCCAGTTCTTCCATGCGCTGCTTCACGATGTCGCCGATGCTGACGATCCCGACCAGCCTGTCGTTGTCCATGACGGGAACGTGACGGACCCGTTTGTTGGTCATCAGCGCACTGAGATGGTCCACGGTGTCGGTGGGTGTACAGGTCGCCACCATCGTGGTCATGATCTCTGAGACCGGCATCCGCAGCAGTTCGCCGCCGCGCTCGTGCAGTTTGCGCACGACGTCACGTTCCGACACGATGCCGACAACACCGTCGGTGGATACCACGACCATGGCGCCGATGTTGTGCAGCGACAGCTCGTTGAGTAGGCCGGATACCGAGGTTTCGGCAGTGATGGTCGCCACCGCGCTCCCCTTGGTTCGCAACACGTCCGCGATTCGCATCGTCGCCTCCATCGTGACCGGTGTCACATCAGGTTAGTCGAACTCGGTCCGCGCGATCACTCCTTCGCCGAACAGCGGCGGACCGACGCCGGGTCGTCGACATTCACCCACGGTGCGCTCATGCCTGCAGGTCGCGCCGGGCATGGCCAGGTCTGCGCGGATGCGCTCGGGTGGCGTCGGTGCCGACCGCGGCACCGGGAGGGCCGGCTCGAATCGCTCGATGCACCGAAGCGGATAGCGTGGCAGGCAACAGGTTCCGGGATAGGTTCCGGGATTGTTTCCGGGCTTGTTTCCGGGATAGGTTCCGGGATCTTGATCTGCGCGTCGGCCGAACATGAATGACCGTTCTCGGCATCGGATTGAACACGTTCGCCCCGATATGGGTGAACCGGTCGGTCATCCGGGGTAGGTATAGCCCATGATCGAAGTCACCCTTCTCGGTACAGGCAGTCCTATCCCCGACCCGAACCGGGCGGGTCCGTCGACTCTCGTGCGGACGGGCGAGCAGACCTTCCTGGTCGACTGCGGCCGTGGCGTGCTGCAGCGGCTGGCGGCGGCGGGGTCGGGCGCCAACGCACTGTCGGCGCTGCTGCTGACTCACCTGCACAGCGATCACATCGCCGATCTCGGAGACGTGATCATCACCCGGTGGGTGACGACGTTCGACCCCGATCCGGCGCCGCTGCCGATCATCGGGCCGCCCGGCACCGCGGAGGTCGTCGACGCAATGCTGAGAGCGTTCAGTCATGACATCGGCTATCGCATCGCGCACCATCCCGACATCGCCGGGCCGCCGCGCGTCGAGGTGGAAGAGGTCACCGAAGGGGTGGTGTGGGCCCGCGACGGAGTCATCGTCAGGGTCGCACCGACCGACCACCGACCGGTGACGCCCACCATCGGGTTCCGCATCGACCACGCCGGTGCCTCCGTGGTGCTGGCGGGCGACACCGTGCCGTGCCAGAGCCTCGACGAATTGGCCTCGGGCGCAGGTGCACTCGTACATACCGCGATTCGCAAGGAAATGATCGAGTGGGTGCCGCAGCAGCGAATCCGAGACATCTGCGACTACCACTCCTCAGTCGAGGAGGCCGCCGCCACCGCCGAGCGGGCAGGGGTCGGCATCCTTGTGCTCACCCACTATGTGCCGGCCATCGCGCCGGGGCAGGAGGACGATTGGCGCGCTCTCGCCGCGAGGGAATTCAGCAGGCAGATCGAATTGGGCGACGACCTGCACCGGGTCCAGGTGCATCCGGGGGTCTGCGGGGGCCGCGGCTGATCGACAGGCTCCGGCGGCCGCTGGACGTGCTACGCGAGGCGGGTTATCTCGACCACCACGTCGAGATCGGTCGACCCCCCCCCTGAGTAAATGCCCTTCAACGGTGAGACATCCGCATAGTCGCGACCCACGCCGACACTCACGTACTGCTCGGTGATGTCGGTATCGTTGGTCGGGTCGTAGTTCCACCAGCCGCCCGTCCACGCCTGGATCCATGCGTGGCTCTGCCCGTCGATGGTGTCACCCACTGGCGCTTTGGCGTTCGGGTGCAGGTATCCCGACACGTAGCGCGCCGGAATTCCCATGCTACGCAGCAGAATCAGGGTCAAGTGGGCGAAATCCTGACACACCCCTTTACCCTCGCGCAGCGCATCCATCCCCGAGGAGTGCACACCGGTGGTTCCCGGCACATAGTCGAGCTCGCTGTGCACCCAGTTCGCTGCGGCGACAACCGCCTCGAACGGATCGTGTTCCTTGGCGATCTTCTGCCCGACCCTCACGATGCGCTTGCTAACCGGCGTGTAGTGCGTCGGGCCGAGTAGTTCGTCGAAGCGGTCGATCACCGCCTCGGAGTCCAAGTCGTCCCAGCTGACCTTGTTTTCGGGCAGCTCACCTCTGTCGGTTTCGACGACCGACGAGGACGTCACCTCGAGTTCGGTGTGCGGGGCGTGCAGATCGAATGCCGTCACGGCGGTGCCCCAATAGTCGACGTATCGGTAGGACCGAGTCGCGGGAACCGTCTCGACCCGGTTGAGGATCACGTTCTGACGCGAGTCCGACCGCGGCGTCAGCCGCGCCTCGTTGAACGAGGCCGTCACCGGTGACTTGTAGGCGTAGCCGGTCGAGTGCACAACCCGCATGCGCCACATCTAGATCTCACCTTCCTCGATCGCATAGTCGCCGGTGCGTCCCGCGTCCGTCCACGCCACCCACGGCGCGGAGTGAAAGTATTCCAGCGCCAACGCTTCTCCGACGTCGCGGCAGGTTTTCTGCAGGCTGGCCAGACGCGTTTCCAGAGACTCGAGCAGCACGCCGGGACGCAGAAACTCCAGCTCGCTGCGGGCCCGCCCCAGCAACCGCTGGGCTTCCGCGGTCGCGCCGACTCTGTTGTGTGCCCGGTGGTGCAGTTCGTCGAGGCTGTGCTCGGCCAGCCGCAGCGAGAAGAACACCGAACGCGGGAACAGGCGGTCGAGCATCATGAATTCGACGACGCGGGCGGCATCGAGTACGCCGCGATACGTGCGCAGATAGGTGTCGTGCGCACCGGCCGACCGAAGCACGGTCACCCAGGCAGGCGAGGACGCGCTGTCGCCGACACGCGACAACAGCAGCCGGACCGTCATGTCGACCCGCTCGATCGCGCGGCCGAGCACCATGAAGCGGTAACCGTCGTCGCGCGACAGGGTGGAGTCGGCCAACCCGGCGAACATCGCAGCACGCCGCTCGACGTAGGAGAGAAACTCCGCCGGGCCGAGCCGCTTGGCGGCGCGCTCGCGGTCAGCCAACGCGTTGTACGT
>JAEZKH010000501.1 GCA_023415515.1 Actinomycetes bacterium | reverse complement strand
CGTCTCCGACGTGCCCGCCAGCCAGGGCCGCGACACCGCGGGCATCCTGGCCGCCGCAGCAGCAGGCGAACTCGATGCGCTGCTGATCGGCGGCGTGGAAGTCGGCGATCTGCCGGATGCCGCTGCCGCCCTCGCGGCCATCGACACGACGCCCTTCGTCGTCAGCCTCGAATTGCGGGAAAGTGCCGTCACCGACCTTGCCGACGTCGTCTTCCCGGTGGCGCCGGTGGTCGAGAAGGCCGGCTCATTCGTCAACTGGGAAGGCCGGATTCGGCCGTTTCAGCCCTCGTTGCAGAGCAACGCCAACCCCGACCTGCGGGTGCTGCACACGCTGGCCGACGAACTCGGTGTCGACCTCGGGTTGCCTGACGCCGCGGCGGCCGGAGAGGAACTGGCGAAGCTGGGCTGGTGGGGCGGAGCACGGCCGGACGCCCCCGACGTACCCGCCGGTGTGGCGGCTGAGCCGGAGAAGGGCCAGGCGCTGCTGGCCGGCTGGCGGATGCTGCTGGACTCCGGCCGGATGCAGGACGGTGAACCGTATCTGGCCGGAACCGCCAGGCCACCCGTGATCAGGCTGTCGGCGACCACCGCAGCCGAGATCGGAGCAGCCGACGGAGATTCGGTGACGGTGGCCACCGACCATGGCGAGGTCACGCTGCCGCTGCAGATCACCGACATCGACGACAGGGTGGTCTGGCTGCCGCTGAACTCGCCTGGCTCGGCGGTCTATTCGCAACTCGGGGTGACCGCGGGTTCCGTGGTCTCGATCGGACGGGCGTGACCATGACAGATCTCTCGGCGTTCGGCCACGACCCGATCTGGCTGATGGCCCTCAAGGCTGTCGGCATCTTCGTGTTCCTGCTGCTGACGGTGCTCGCGGCCATCCTGATCGAACGCAAACTGCTCGGCCGCATGCAGATGCGCTTCGGTCCCAACCGCGTCGGCCCGAAGGGACTGCTCCAGTCGCTGGTCGACGGTCTCAAGCTCGGCCTGAAGGAAGGCCTGATCCCCTCAGGCGTCGACAAGCCCATTTACCTGCTGGCGCCGGTCATCTCGACCGTTCCCGCGTTCCTCGCGTTCGCGGTGATCCCGATGGGTCCCGTGGTCTCCGTGTTCGGCCACCAGACCCCGTTGCAGCTCACCGATCTCGCGGTGGCGGTGCTCTACATCCTCGCCGTCACCTCGATCGGGGTGTACGGCATCGTGCTCGCGGGGTGGGCGTCGGGCTCCACCTATCCGCTGCTGGGCGGGCTGCGGTCCTCAGCGCAGGTGATCTCCTATGAGATCGCAATGGCGCTGTCGTTCGCCGCGGTGTTCCTCTACGCGGGCACCATGTCGACATCGGGCATCGTCGCCGCCCAGGACGGACGCTGGTTCGTCATCATCCTGCTCCCATCGTTCCTCGTCTACGTGACGTCGATGGTCGGCGAAACCAACCGCGCCCCATTCGATCTGCCCGAGGCAGAAGGTGAACTCGTCGGCGGGTTCCACACCGAGTACTCGTCACTGAAGTTCGCGATGTTCATGCTCGCCGAGTACGTCAACATGACGACGGTGTCCGCGCTGGCCACGACGATGTTCCTCGGTGGCTGGCACGCACCGTGGCCCATCAACATGTGGGACGGCGCCAACACCGGTTGGTGGCCGCTGCTCTGGTTCACCGCCAAGGTGTGGACGTTCCTGTTCATCTACTTCTGGCTGCGCGCCACCCTGCCGCGGCTGCGCTATGACCAGTTCATGGCGCTGGGCTGGAAGGTGCTCATCCCGGTGTCGCTGGTCTGGATCGCGATCGTGGCGACCTCGCGCAGCCTGCGCGCGGCAGGCGAAACCGGTTGGGGCAACGTGCTGATCGCGGTCGGCACCGTGTTCGCGCTCCTCGTCGCCGCACTGCTGTGGCGCTCGATGAGGGTCAAGACCGTCAGGACGATCCCCGTGCAGGCCGTCGACGAGGGCGCCTTCCCGGTGCCGCCGCTCCCGGCAAAGGAGAAGACCAATGCCTAAATTCCTGGACGCCCTCGCGGGCTTCGGCGTCACCTTCTCGACGATGTTCAAGAAGCCGATCACCGAGGAGTATCCGGAGAAGCCGGGGCCCGTCGCCAAGCGCTATCACGGTCGGCACCAACTCAATCGCTACCCCGACGGCCTCGAGAAGTGCATCGGCTGCGAGTTGTGCGCATGGGCGTGCCCGGCGGACGCCATCTACGTCGAAGGCGACAACAACACCGAGCAGGAGCGCTACTCCCCCGGTGAGCGATACGGCCGGGTCTACCAGATCAACTATCTGCGCTGCATCGGCTGCGGGCTGTGCATCGAGGCGTGTCCGACCCGGGCGCTGACCATGACGAACGAATACGAGATGGCCGACGACAACCGGGCCGATCTCATCTGGGGCAAGGACAAGCTGCTTGCGCCGATGCGGCCCGGTATGGTCGCGCCGCCGCACCCGATGCAGCCCGGCAGCACCGACGAGGACTACTACCTGGGCAACATCACGCCGATCGACAGCTGGCGCGAAGCGCAGGTATCGCGCCAAGGAGCAGAAAAAGTCACCGAGGACGCCCGGTGACCGTCGAAATCGTCGCGCTCGCCGCCGAGTCCGGCGGACACACATCCACCGCCGAGGCGATCACGTTCTGGATACTCGGCGCCATCGCGCTCGCCGGTGCCATCGGGGTCGTCGCCGCGCCCAAGGCTGTGTACTCGGCGATCTTCCTTGCCATGACGATGATCTCGCTGGCGGTGCTCTACATCGCACAGGAGGCACTGTTCCTCGGTGTCGTGCAGATAGTCGTCTACACCGGTGCGGTCATGATGCTGTTCCTGTTCGTGCTGATGCTGATCGGCGTGGACCTGTCCGAATCGCTGGTGGAAACCATTCGCGGCCAACGCGTTGCGGCGTTGATCGCGGGTGTCGGCTTCGGCGTTCTGCTGATCGCGGGAATCGGCAACGTGGCGGTCGCCGGGTTCACAGGCCTGGCGGAGGCCAACAACAACTCCAACGTCGAAGGGCTTGCGGCGCTGATCTTCACCCGCTACCTGTGGGCGTTCGAGTTGACCGGCGCACTGCTGATCACCGCGGCGCTCGGCGCGATGGTGCTGGCACACCGAGAACGCTTCGAGAGGGCCAAGACACAGCGCGAGCTCGCCGAAGAGCGGTTCCGGCCGGGCGGACATCCCACTCCCATGCCGGGACCCGGCGTCTTCGCCAGGCACAACGCCGTGGACATCGAGGCGCGCCTGCCCGACGGCACCGGCTCCGAACTCTCGGTCGCCGCGATCCTGCAAAGACGGAGCGCTGATGAACCCCGATAACTATCTGTATCTGTCGGCGCTGCTGTTCACGATCGGCGCCTCGGGAGTCTTGCTGCGCCGCAACGCCATCGTGATGTTCATGTGTGTCGAGCTGATGTTGAACGCCGCCAACCTCGCGTTCGTCGCGTTCTCCCGCATGCACGGCCACCTCGACGGCCAGGTGGTCGCGTTCTTCACCATGGTCGTCGCAGCCTGCGAGGTCGTGGTCGGCCTTGCCATCATCATGACCATCTTCCGTACCCGTCGTTCGGCCTCGGTCGACGACGCCAGCCTGCTGAAAAACTAAGGCCGCAATGACGATTCCGGTTTGGCTCTTGATCGCCCTGCCCCTGGCAGGTGCGGCGGTTCTGCTGTTGTCCGGGAGATGGTCCGACCCGTGGGGCCACCTGCTCGGCTGCGCGACCTCGCTCGGTTCCTTCGCGGTGGGCGCGCTGCTGTTCGCCGACATGCTCGGCCGCGACGGCGAGGACCGCGCTGTACACGAGAAGCTCTTCAGCTGGGTGCCGGTCGGCGAACTGCACGTGGACTTCGGCGTGCAACTCGATCAGCTGTCGATGTGCTTCGTGCTGCTGATCACCGGCGTCGGCTCTCTGATCCACATCTACTCGGTCGGCTACATGGCCGAAGATCCAGACCGCCGCAGATTTTTCGCATACCTCAACCTGTTCCTCTCGGCCATGCTGCTGCTGGTACTCGCCGACAACTACCTCGGTCTCTACGTCGGCTGGGAAGGCGTAGGCCTCGCCTCGTATCTGTTGATCGGCTTCTGGCAGCACAAGCCGTCCGCGGCCACCGCGGCCAAGAAGGCGTTCGTCGTCAACCGGGTAGGCGACATCGGCCTCGCCGTCGCGTTGATGGTGATGTTCGCCTACATCGGTTCGATCTCGTTCGAGGGCGTCTTCGCCGCGGCACCGGAACTGGGCGAGGGCACGCTGAACGCGATCGGCCTGCTGCTGCTGCTGGCCGCATGCGGTAAGTCGGCGCAGGTGCCGCTGCAGTCGTGGCTCGGCGACGCGATGGAAGGTCCCACCCCTGTCTCGGCGCTCATCCACGCCGCCACCATGGTGACCGCCGGTGTCTACCTGATCGTGCGCTCGGGCCCGGTGTTCGACCTCGCCCCCGGCGCGCAACTCGGCGTCGTCATCGTCGGCGCCGTCACGCTGTTGTTCGGCGCGATCATCGGCTGCGCCAAGGACGACATCAAGAAGGCGCTCGCCGCGTCGACGATGAGCCAGATCGGCTACATGGTGCTCGCCGCAGGTCTCGGCCCCGCGGGCTACGCCGTGGCGATCATGCACCTGTTGACCCACGGGTTCTTCAAGGCCGGACTGTTCCTCGGCGCGGGCTCGGTCATGCACGCGATGGACGACGAGGTCAACATGCGGCGCTACGGCGGCCTTCGCACGCTGTTGCCGATCACCTTCGCCACCTTCGGGCTCGGCTATCTGGCGATCATCGGCATACCGCCGCTGGCCGGTTTCTTCTCCAAGGACGGGATCATCGAGGCCGCCCTCGGCGCCGGCGGAGCCAAGGGCATCGTCCTCGGCGGCGCGGCGATCCTCGGCGCTGGTATCACCGCCTTCTACATGACCCGTGTCATGCTGATGACGTTCTTCGGCGAGAAGCGATGGGCGCCCGACACCCATCCGCACGAGTCGCCGAAGGTGATGACCTGGCCGATGATCCTGTTGGCAGTCGGGTCGGTGGCCTCTGGCGCGGTGTTCGCGATAGGCGGGACGCTGGAGCACTGGCTCGAGCCGGTCGTCGGCGCACACGAGGCGCACCACGCGGTGCCCGCCTGGGTGGTCACCGTCATCGTGCTGTCGGTCGTCGCGGTCGGCATCGTCGTCGCCTACCGGATGTACGCGCAGAAGGCGGTGCCCGACGCCGCACCACAAGACGTGTCGGCGCTGACCGTCGCCGCCCGTCGCGACCTCTACGGCGATGCGATCAACGAGGAGTTGCTGATGAAGCCGGGCCGAGTCCTGACCAAGGATCTGGTCTGGATCGACGACAGGGGCGTCGACGGCGCGGGCAGCGGCCTTGCCGCCGTCGTCGGCCGGATCTCAAATGGTCTGCGACAGTTGCAGACCGGCTTTGCCCGCTCCTACGCACTGTCAATGCTGGCGGGTGCGGCCCTTCTCGTCGCCATCATCCTGGCGGTGCAGCTGTGGTGACCTCGATCCCGTGGATGACGATCCTGTGGGCGGTGCCGACGCTGGGCGCTGTGCTGGTGATGCTGATCCCCGCCACCGGGCGCGTCGCGGCCAAATGGTTCGCGTTGCTCGTCTCCGTCGCCGTCCTGGTGCTGACGCTGATCGTCGCAGTGGGATTCGACCCGAGCGGCCCGCAGTACCAGTACGTGGAGGACCACCCGTGGATACCGTCGTTCGGGACGGGTTACATCCTCGGCATCGACGGGATCGCGTTGGCGCTCGTCGTGTTGACCGCGGTGCTGGTGCCGCTGCTGATCGTCGCGGGCTGGAACGACGCCGACGCCCAGATCGGCCTGCGCGGCCGCTCGACGCACACCTACCTGGCGCTGACGCTCGCCGTCGAGGGCATGGTCATCATGTCGCTGGTCTCGTTGGATGTGCTGCTGTTCTATGTGTTCTTCGAGGCCATGCTCATCCCGATGTACTTCCTCATCGGCGGGTTCGGCGGCGAGCACCGGTCCAAGGCCGCGGTCAAGTTCCTGCTGTACAACCTGTTCGGTGGACTGATCATGCTGGCCGCCGTCATCGGGCTGTACGTGGTGACCGCGGGCAGCGACGCGTTCGACTCCGGCACGTTCGACTTCCGCGCCATCGTCGAGGCGGTGAACAGCGGTGCGCTCGTGGTCGATCCGGCGATCCTCAACGCGCTGTTCCTCGGCTTCATGTTCGCGTTCGCCGTCAAGGCGCCGCTGTGGCCGTTCCACCGGTGGCTGCCCGACGCAGCCGTCGAGGCCACCCCGGCCAGCGCCGTTCTGATGATGGCGATCATGGACAAGGTCGGCACGTTCGGCATGCTGCGGTACTGCCTGCAGTTGTTCCCCGACGCGTCAGCGTATTTCCGACCGGTGATCATCACGCTGGCCGTCATCGGCATCGTCTACGGTGCCATCCTGGCGCTCGGCCAGACCGACGTGATGCGGCTGATCGCCTACACGTCGATATCGCACTTCGGGTTCATCATCCTCGGTATCTTCGTGATGACGAGCCAGGGTCAGTCCGGGTCGACGCTGTACATGGTCAACCACGGCATCTCCACGGCCGCGCTGTTCCTCATCGCCGGGTTCCTGGTGTCGCGCAGGGGAACTCGCCTGATCAGTGCCTACGGTGGCGTGCAGAAGGTCGCGCCGGTGCTCGCCGGGACGTTCCTCGTCGCCGGTCTCGCGACACTGTCACTACCCGGACTCGCGCCGTTCATCAGCGAATTCCTGGTGCTGATCGGCACATTCACCCGCTATCCGGTGTTCGCGGTGGTGGCGTCGAGCGCCCTCGTGCTCTCGGCGATCTACATCCTGTGGATGTATCAGCGCATGATGGGCGGTCCGGTCACCGAGGGCAACGACCGACTGCGTGACCTGATTCCCCGTGAACTGGCGGTCATCGCGCCGCTGATCGCACTGCTTCTCGTGCTCGGGGTGTATCCGAAAGTGGCGTTGGATGTGATCAACCCGGCCGTCGACCACACATTGACCACGATCGACCAGCCCGATCCCGCACCCAAACTGGCGGAAGGCAACCCGCGATGAACCTGCCAACGCCCAACGTCGAATACGGCCTGCTGTCGCCGATGCTGATCGTCTTCGGCGCCGCCATCGCCGGAGTGCTCATCGAGGCGTTCGTCGGTCGCGAGCGTCGCTACCGCGCGCAGGTCGTGTTGAGCCTGGTCGGGCTCGTCGCGGCATTCGTCGCGGTGGTACAGGTGGCCCGCGACCTGCACGGTGAGGTCGGCCGCACCGCGGTGATCGGTTCCGTCGCCGTCGACGCACCTGCCCTGTTCCTGCAGGGCACGATCCTGCTCGTCGGCGTGCTCGGCGTGCTGCTGATCGCTGAACGGCGCATCCCCGCAGAAGTCGAGACGGAGGCCGAACGCGCTGCGGGCGGGCTTGATTCGTTCACTCCGCAGGCGTCGGCGGTGGTCGGCAGCGTCGCCGAGAAGGTGGCGGCCAAGGCGGGCGTGATGCAGACCGAGGTCTTCCCGCTGACATTGTTCGCCGTCGGCGGCATGCTGTTGTTTCCCGCGGCCGACGACCTGCTGACGATGTTCATCGCACTCGAGGTGCTGTCGCTGCCGCTGTACCTGATGTGCGGCCTGGCCCGTCACCGCAGGCTGCTCTCGCAGGAAGCGGCGCTGAAATATTTCCTCCTCGGTGCTTTTTCGTCGGCGTTCTTCCTGTACGGCGCAGCCATGCTGTACGGGTACTCGGGCACGCTGAGCCTCTCGGGTATCGCCGAGGCGATCCACGCCAACTCCGGTAAAGCGTCGCTGGCGCTCATCGGCCTCGGACTGCTGCTCGTCGGCGTGCTGTTCAAAGTCGGTGCGGTGCCGTTCCACTCGTGGATTCCCGACGTCTACCAGGGGGCGCCGACGCCGATCACCGCGTTCATGGCCGCGGCGACCAAGATCGCCGCGTTCGGCGCGTTGCTGCGGATCTTCTACGTCGCCGTGCCGGAGATCCGCGCGGACTGGCGACCCGTGCTGTGGGCGATAGCGATCCTCACCATGGTGGTCGGCACGGTCACCGCGGTCACCCAGTCCGACGTCAAGCGGATGCTCGCCTACTCCGCAGTGGCGCATACCGGGTTCATCCTGACCGGCGTGATCGCGTTGAACGAGTCCGGATTGTCGTCGACGTTGTTCTATTTGTTCGCCTACGGTTTCAGCACGCTCGGCGCGTTCGCCGTCGTCGGCCTGGTGCGCGACAAGAACGGTGAGGAAGCGACCGCGATGGCGCGGTGGGCGGGCCTCGGCCGCCGCTACCCCATTGTCGGACTTGTGTTCTCGCTGTTTCTGCTCGCGTTCGCCGGCATCCCGCTGACCAGTGGCTTCGTCAGCAAGTTCGCGGTGTTCAAGGCCGCAGGCGAAGGTGGCGCGATACCGCTGGTCATCGTCGGTGTGATCGCAAGCGCCATCGCCGCGTATTTCTACGTGCGGGTCATCGTGCTGATGTTCTTCACCGATCCGCCCGACGACGCACCCGACGTGGTGGTGCCGAGCGTGTTCACCACCGCCGTCGTGACCGTCACCGCCGCGATCACCTTCGCGCTCGGCGCGCTGCCGCAGCCGCTGCTCGACCTGGCGAACATCGCGAACACGTTCCTGAGCTAACTTCATTTGCGCCCAAACCAACGTTCGGGCGCGAAAGTGCGAGAAGATCTCGCCATTGCGTCGATCTCGGCGAGAGGGGTAGGCGTGCTGGTACTCACCACCGATCACGACGCGGTCCGGATGTTGACGCTGAACCGCCCCGAAGCGCGGAACGCGTTGAGCCGCGACCTGATCAAGGCGGCCTACACCGCGCTGACCGAGGCGGACGCCGACGAGTCGGTGCGCGCCGTGGTGCTCACCGGGGCCGACCCGGCGTTCTGTGCGGGCGTCGACCTCAAGGAGGCGCAGCGCGACGGGCTCGGCTACTTCGAGGAGTTCCGCTCGCAGAGTTGCATCGCCGCGACGGCGAACATGCGAACGCCGATCGTCGGCGCGATCAACGGCGCGGTGTTCACCGGCGGGCTGGAGATGGCCCTGGGCTGCGACTTTTTGATCGCATCGGAGCGCGCGGTGTTCGCCGACACCCACGCCCGCGTCGGGATCCTTCCCGGCGGCGGCATGACGGCGCGGCTCCCCCAGCTCGTCGGCCTCGCGATGGCTCGCCGGTTGTCGATGACCGGCGAGGTCGTCGATGCCGCCCGCGCCGAGCAGATCGGCCTGGTGACCGAAGTCGTCGC
The DNA here is from genome assembly GCA_023415515.1 of Actinomycetes bacterium. Lineage (GTDB taxonomy): Bacteria > Actinomycetota > Actinomycetes > Mycobacteriales > Mycobacteriaceae > Mycobacterium. The sequence continues at coordinate 78 of JAEZKH010000501.1, read as the reverse complement.
CCACGCCCGACTGCTCGAGCGGGCGCTGGAGCTGGCACGCCAGATCGCTGAGGTGCCCGGCCCGACGATGTTGGGGCT
>JAEZKH010000459.1 GCA_023415515.1 Actinomycetes bacterium | reverse complement strand
CGTCGTGACCGCGGGGGTGTACTCGTTGGTCGGGTTCGAAGTCACCCCGGCAACCGTCATCGGCCTGCTGACGATCTTGGGCTTCTCGCTGTATGACACCGTCATCGTCTTCGACAAGGTCGAGGAGAACACCCACGGTTTCCAGCACACGACCAGGCGAACATTCGCCGAACAGGCCAACCTGGCGATCAACCAGACGTTCATGCGGTCGATCAACACCAGCCTGATCTCGGTGCTGCCGATCGTGTCGCTGATGGTGGTGGCGGTGTGGCTGCTCGGCGTCGGCACGCTCAAGGACCTCGCGCTGGTCCAGCTCGTCGGCGTCATCGTCGGCACCTATTCGTCGATCTTCTTCGCCACCCCGCTGCTGGTCACGCTGCGTGAACGCACCGAGTTGGTCCGCACCCACACGCGCCGGGTGCTCAATCGCCGCAAGCCGACCGGCGAGAAGTCCCGCACGGCGGTCGATGACACCGCCGAGACCGATGCCGACGATGCCGACCACACCGAGAAGGAGACCGTCGCTGCGGCCTCAACCGCGCCGACCACCGGCTCGGCGTCCGTCGCGGAGAAGCCGGCTCCCGGAGCGCGTCCGATCCGACCCACCTCCAGCAGGACCGGACGGCCCGCAGGTAAGCGGAACACCCGGCGGAAGTAGCGCGACGTGACGGCCCGCCTGCGGGGGATGGCCACCGCGGTGACAGTCGCTCTCGTCTGCGCCGTCGGGCTGTCGGGGTGCTCGGAGGGCACGGCAGACGAGATCACCTACGCCGTCGACGGCACGCTCACGACCTACAACACCAACACCGTCGCCGGCGCGGCATCGGCAGGCCCGCAGGCATTCGCGCGCGTGCTGACCGGGTTCAACTACCACGGACCCGACGGGCAGATCGTCGGCGATCACGACTTCGGCACCATCGCGGTCGTCGGCCGCGCCCCGCTGGTGCTCGACTACGTGATCAGCGACAAGGCGGTGTACTCCGACGGTAAACCGATCAGCTGTGACGACCTCGTCCTCGCGTGGGCCGCGCAGTCGGGCCGGTATCCGTCGTTCGAGGCGGCCAACCAGGCCGGCTACCGAGACATCGCCGCGGTGGACTGCGCGCCGGGACAGAAACGGGCGAGGGTGTCGTTCAACCCCGACCGCGCAGTGGTCGACTACGGACAGTTGTTCGCCGCGACCTCGCTGATGCCGGCCCACGTCCTTTCCGACGAACTCGGTGTCGACGTCACGGGCGCGATCATCCACAACGATGTCCCGACCATCGACCGCATCGCGGCGGCATGGAACACCACCTGGAACCTCTCGGCCGACATCGACGTGAAGCGGTTCCCGTCGTCAGGTCCGTACAAATTGCAATCGGTCAGCGGCGACGGGGTGGTGGTGCTCGTCGCCAACGACAAGTGGTGGGGAGCCAAGCCCGTCACCAACAAGGTCACGGTGCGTCCGCGCGGGGCCGACGTTCAGGATCGCCTCAACAACGGCACCGTGGATGTCGTCGACGTCGCGGCGGGTTCGTCGGGTGTGCTCAACATGCCGGAGGACTACACCCAGACCGACAGCCCCTCGGCAGGAATCGAGCAGCTGATCTTCGCCGCCCAGGGTCCGCTGGCGGCGCCGCAGGCCCGGCGCGCGCTCGCGCTGTGCACACCCCGCGACGTGATCGCCCGCAACGCCGAGGTGCCGATCGCCAACACCCGGCTCAATCCCGTGACCGAGGACGCCGTCGGCAACAGTGAGGCGGTCGGCGCCGAGGGGTTCGTCGTGTCCAACCCCGGCGCCGCGCGCGAAGCGCTCGGCAACCAGCCCCTTGCGGTGCGGATCGGATACCAGACGCCGAACGCACGGCTGGCCGCGACGGTCGGCGCCATCGCGAAATCCTGCGCGCCGGCGGGCATCACTGTCACCGACGCCGGATCGGAGTCGACGGGGCCGTTGACGCTGCGCGACAACGAGATCGACGTGCTGCTGGCCAGCACCGGCGGCGCCACCGGGAGCGGCTCCACCGGCTCGTCGGCGATGGATGCCTACGACCTGCACACCGGCAACGGCAACAACCTGTCGGGTTATTCGAATCCGCGCATCGACGGCATCATCGACATGCTCGCGGTGACCGCCGACCCCAAGGAGGTGGCCCGCCAGCTCGGCGAGGCGGGGCCGATCCTGTGGGCCGATGTGCCGACGCTGCCGCTGTACCGACAGCAGCGCTCGCTGATCACCTCGAAGAAGATGTATGCCGTGAGCAGCAACCCGACCCGCTGGGGCGCCGGGTGGAACATGGACAGGTGGGTACTGCAGAAGTGAAGACAGACGTCGCCGCGGTCATCGACGAGCTGACCCGCGAGGTCGCCGACTTCCCCGAGCCCGGCATCCAGTTCAAGGACCTGACCCCGGTCCTCGCCGACCCGCGCGGGCTCGCCGTGATCACCGAGGCGCTGGCCGAACTCGCCGAGGGCGCCGAATTGGTGGCGGGTATCGACGCGCGCGGATTTCTCCTCGGCGGAGCCGTCGCCAACCGGCTCGGCATCGGGGTGCTCGCAGTGCGGAAGGCGGGCAAGCTGCCGCCGCCGGTGTACAGCGAGACCTACCAGCTGGAATACGGTACGGCGACGCTCGAAGTGCCCGCCGACGGAGTCGACCTGGCCGGCCGCGACATCGTGGTCATCGACGACGTGCTGGCCACCGGCGGAACGCTGGCGGCGACGGCGCGCCTGCTCACCACGGCCGGGGCGAATGTGCTGTGCGCCGCCGTGGTCTTGGAGTTGACCGCGCTCAAGGGCCGCGACCTGCTCGAACCGCTACCCGTGTCCAGCTTGCACACGATCTGAAGCGATATCCTCGATCGAGGAGGTGAGCATGGTCGACGAGCAGGGCACGGGACAGGCCGTGCAGTCGCCACCGGTATCCAGCGACGGTCCCGAGACCGCGCCGATGCCCGCGCAGGACATCACCAAGACCTCGACGTCGCGGCGGGTGCGCGCGCGCCTCGCGCGCAGAATGACCTCGCAGCGCAGCGCGGTGAACCCGGTGCTCGAACCGCTGGTGGCCGTTCACCGCGAATTCTTCCCCAAGGCCGACCTCTCCGTGCTGCAGCGCGCCTACGACGTCGCCGAGCAGCGCCACGCCGATCAGCTGCGTCGCTCTGGTGACCCCTACATCACCCATCCGCTGGCGGTGGCGAACATCCTCGCCGAACTCGGCATGGACACCACGACCCTGGTGGCAGCCCTGCTGCACGACACCGTCGAGGACACCGGCTACACCTTGGACGCGTTGACCGCCGAATTCGGCGACGAGGTGGGCCATCTCGTCGACGGCGTGACCAAGCTCGACCGGGTGGTGTTGGGCACTGCCGCCGAGGGCGAGACCATCCGCAAGATGATCATCGCGATGGCCCGTGACCCGCGGGTGCTGGTCATCAAGGTCGCCGACCGCCTGCACAACATGCGCACCATGCGGTTCCTGCCGCCGGAGAAGCAGGCCCGCAAAGCCCGCGAGACGTTGGAGGTCATTGCGCCGCTTGCCCATCGGCTCGGTATGGCGACGGTGAAGTGGGAGCTCGAAGACCTGGCGTTCGCCATCCTGCATCCGAAGAAGTACGAGGAGATCGTCCGCCTCGTCGCCGACCGGGCGCCGTCGCGCGATACCTATCTGGCGAAGGTCCGCCCGGAACTCAATGCCCCGCTCGCGAAGGCGAAGATCACCGCGACGGTGGAAGGTCGGCCCAAACACTACTGGTCGATCTATCAGAAGATGATCGTCAAGGGCCGCGATTTCGACGACATCCACGATCTCGTCGGCATCCGCATCCTGTGTGACGAGATCCGCGACTGCTATGCGGCTGTGGGCGTTGTGCATTCGCTGTGGCAGCCGATGGCGGGCCGGTTCAAGGACTACATCGCCCAACCCCGCTACGGCGTGTACCAGTCGCTGCACACCACGGTCGTCGGACCGGAGGGCAAACCGCTCGAAGTGCAGATCCGCACCAACGACATGCACGGCACCGCCGAGTACGGCATCGCCGCACACTGGCGATACAAGGAAGCCAAGGGTCGCAACGGACTACCGTCTGGCACCACCGCCGCCGAAATCGACGAGATGGCCTGGATGCGCCAACTTCTCGACTGGCAGCGGGAGGCTGCCGACCCCGGCGAGTTCCTCGAATCGCTGCGTTACGACCTTGCGGTGCAGGAGATCTTCGTGTTCAGCCCGAAGGGCGACGTCTACACCCTGCCGACGGGGTCGACGCCGGTGGACTTCGCCTACGCCGTGCACACCGAGGTCGGGCACCGCTGTATCGGGGCGCGCGTCAACGGCCGCCTCGTCGCGTTGGAACGCAGGCTCGAGAACGGCGAAGTCGTCGAGGTCTTCACCTCCAAGGCGACGAATGCGGGACCGTCGCGCGACTGGCAGCAGTTCGTCGTGTCGCCGCGCGCCAAGGCGAAGATCCGGCAGTGGTTCGCCAAGGAGCGCCGCGAGGAGGCGCTGGAGTCCGGCAAGGACGCCATCGCCCGCGAAGTGCGTCGTGGCGGACTTCCGTTGCAGCGCTTGATGAATGCCGAGTCCATGGCGGCGCTGGCGCGTGAGCTGCGCTACGCCGACGTCTCGGCGCTCTATACGGCCGTCGGCGAGGGTCACGTGTCAGCCAGACACGTCGTGCAGCGGCTGGTCACTCAGCTCGGCGGTGACGACGAGGCCACCGACGAGCTGGCCGAGCGTTCCACGCCCGCGACGATGCCGGTGCGCCAGCGCACCAACGACGACGTCGGCGTGGCCGTGCCCGGCGCGCCTGGGGTGCTGACCAAGCTGGCCAAGTGCTGCACCCCGGTACCGGGCGACAACATCATGGGGTTCGTCACCCGTGGTGGGGGGGTGAGCGTGCACCGAACCGACTGCACCAACGCCGGATCGCTGAAGCAGCAGGCCGAACGGATCATCGACGTCAAATGGGCGCCGTCACCGTCGTCGGTGTTCCTGGTCGCCATCCAGGGCGAAGCATTGGACCGGCACAGGTTGCTCTCCGATGTGACGCGGGTGCTCGCCGACGAGAAGGTCAACATCCTGTCGGCGTCTGTGACGACGTCCAACGACCGGGTGGCGATCAGCCGGTTCACCTTCGAGATGGGCGACCCCAAGCATCTTGGCCACGTGCTGAACGTGGTGCGCAACGTGGAAGGCGTCTACGACGTCTACCGCGTCACGAGCGCCGCCTGACCCGAGGGAGCTAGTCGAGCCGGATCGACTCGATCGTCACGGTCATCGCGGGCTTGCCGTCGTCACCGACACCTGCCACCCCCGCGGCGGCGATTTCGTCGAGCGTGGCCAGCCCGGTGGAGTCGATGGTGCCGAACGCGGTGTAGGTGGGCGGCATCATCGAATCGGCGTAGACGAGGAAGAACTGGCTGCCGTTCGTGCCCGAGCCGTTGTTGGCCATCGCCAAGGTGCCGCGCGGATAGATCACCGGACTCCTCAGCGCGGGGTCGGCCATCCGGTACTGGTTCGTCGGGTACTCGTTGCCGAACCGGTAGCCGGGGCCACCCGTTCCGGTCCCCGACGGATCACCGCACTGCAGCACAGCGAGCTGCGGCTCGGTGGTCAGCCGGTGACACTCGGTGTCGTCGAAGTAACCCTGCTGCGCCAGGCTCGCGAAACTGTTGACGGTGCACGGCGCCTTGTCGTTGTCGAGCTGAAGACCGATGTCGCCGCGGTTGGTGGACATGCTCGCGCTGACCTCGTCGGGATCGGTGGGCACCCGACCCGAGCGCGGCGGCTTGTTCGGCTTGCTGGCGGGCTCGGTCGTCTTCGGGTAGGCGCAGTTCGCCCCCAGGTTGGGCGGCGGATCGAACTCGGGAAGCCCGGTGCCGGGAATCGACGGCTCGGCGGTGATGCCCGGGTAGAACCGTGATTCGTTGTCGAGATGACGCGCGACGGCGATCGTGAACAGCACCGCCGCGGTCAGCACGACGACGGTTCCCACGGTGATCACGTAGCTGATGATCAGCCCGGCGACGGCGAGCCCGTGTCCCTCCTCGCCGGTGCGCTTGATCTGCGACAACGAGATGTGGCCGAAGATGATGCCCAGCGGGGCGAAGACGAATGCGCTGATCAGCGACGCGACCGCCATTCCGTTGGTCGGCCGTGGCCGCGGCTGACCGTAGGGGTCGTACGGGGGCGGGGGATACGCGCCGTGCGGCGGCAGCGGCGTCACGGGCCGTCAGTCCAGCCCGATGGACTTCACCTGCACCGGGGTAGCCGGTTTGCCGTCCTGCCCGCCGCCTTCCACACCTGCGGCGGCGATCTTGTCCAGCGTGGCGAGGCCGGTGTCGTCGATCTTGCCGAACACCGTGTAGCCCGGCGGCAGCTGGGAGTCCTTGTAGACGAGGAAGAACTGGCTTCCGTTGGTACCGGGCCCGGCGTTGGCCATCGCGAGTGTGCCGCGCGGGTAGGTCACCGGGGTCTGCAGCGCCGGGTCGTCGGGCTGGAACTGGTTGGTCGGGTACTCGTTGGCGAACTGGTAGCCGGGTCCGCCGCTGCCGGATCCGGTCGGGTCACCGCACTGCAGCACCGACAGGCTCGGGCTGGTCGTCAGCCGGTGGCACGGCGTGTCGTTGAAGTAGCCCTGCTGTGCGAGGCTGGCGAAGCTGTTGACGGTGCACGGCGATTTGGCGTTGTCCAGCTGGATACCGATGTTGCCCTGGTCGGTGGACATGCTGACGCTGACCTCGGCCGGATCGGTCGGAACCTTGCCGGTCCGCGGCGGGGAGTTCGGCTTGCTCGCGGCCTCCGCGGCCGGGTACTGACAATCGGCGCCCAGGTCGGCGGGCGGGTTGAACGCAGGCAGCTGACCTTCTGCGGCGGCAGGTGCCGCTTGCGCCGGCGACGAGGACGGCGGGGTACTCGCCGCGGTCGTGGTGCTGTCGGAGCCACCGCGGGTGACGAAGTAGACCGCGACTCCGGCGACGACGGCGACGACGACGACGGCGGCGGCGATGATCGTGTAAAGCCTGCGCCTGCGTTCCTGCGCCGCCCTTCGCTCCAGTTGCCGTTCGAGTTTGCGCTTCGCTGTCGCCCGCCGCTGTTCGTTGGTCGGCACCGCCGTGGTCCTCCTTGTGTGTCGTCGATCCGCAACGAGTGTGCCAGCAGTAGCTGAGCGGAGGCCAAGAGCCCCGCCTGCCGGGGGGATGGGAAAATGGACACCGTGTTGATCACCGGATTCCCGGCAGGCATGTTGGCGTGCAACTGCTATGTACTGGCCCGACGGGCCGGGGCGGACGCCATCGTCGTCGACCCCGGTCAGCGCGCGATGGGTCCGCTGCGCCGGATTCTCGACGAGAACCGGCTCACGCCCGCGGCGGTGTTGTTGACACACGGACACATCGACCACATCTGGTCTGCGCAGAAGGTCGCCGACACCTACGGGTGCCCCGCCTACATCCACCCCGATGACCGGTTCATGTTGTCCGACCCGATCAAGGGCTTCGGGCGCGGGTTGATCGGGGGCTTCGCCCGATCGGCGGTGGGGGCGCTGTTCCGCGAGCCGAGGCAGGTCATCGAACTCGACCGCGACGGCGACACGGTGGACATCGGCGACAGCGGCATCACGGTGACCGTCGACCACACACCCGGCCACACGATGGGGTCGGTGGTGTTCAGGGTCGACGGCGACGGTCCCCAACTCGCATTCACCGGCGACACGCTGTTCCGGCAGTCGGTCGGCCGCACCGATCTGCCGGGGGGAAGCGGACGGGATCTGCTCGGGTCGATCATGACGAAACTGATGGTGCTCGACGACGACACCGTGGTACTACCAGGGCACGGCGAGAAGTCGACCATCGGCTTCGAACGTCGCACCAACCCGTTTCTCGAAGGTTTGACTCTGTGACTCAGTTTCAAGCGCCCAAAGGGGTGCCCGACTACTTTCCGCCGGAGTCCACGCAGTTCGTCGCGGTCCGCGACGGTCTGCTGACGGCGGCGCGCCGCGCCGGCTACGCCGACATCGAGTTGCCGATCTTCGAGGACACCGCGTTGTTCGCGCGCGGGGTCGGCGAGTCCACCGATGTCGTCAGCAAGGAGATGTACACCTTCGCCGACCGTGGGGACCGCTCGGTGACACTGCGGCCCGAGGGCACCGCGGGTGTCATCCGCGCGGTGATCGAGCACGGCCTTGACCGCGGTCCGCTGCCGGTCAAGCTCTGCTATTCGGGTCCGTTCTTCCGCTACGAGCGTCCGCAGGCCGGTCGCTATCGCCAGTTGCAGCAGGTCGGGGTGGAGGCGATCGGGGTGGACGACCCGGCGCTCGACGCCGAGGTGATCGCGATCGCCGACGCCGGCTTCCGCGCACTCGGCCTCGACGGGTTCCGGCTCGAGATCACCTCGCTCGGCGACGACAGCTGTCGACCGCAGTATCGAGAACTGTTGCAGGAGTTCCTGTTCAAGCTCGACTTGGACGAGGAGACCCGGCGACGCGCTCAGGTGAACCCGCTGCGGGTACTCGACGACAAGCGGCCACACGTCAAGAAGATGACGGCCGACGCTCCGGTGATGCTCGACCATCTGTCGGATTCGGCCAAGCAGCACTTCGACGGTGTGCTCGCGCTGCTCGATGCCCTCGGGGTGCCGTATGTGATCAACCCGCGGATGGTGCGCGGCCTGGATTACTACACCAAGACCACGTTCGAGTTCGTGCACGACGGCCTCGGCGCGCAGTCCGGTGTCGGTGGCGGCGGGCGTTACGACGGGTTGATGCGTCAGCTCGGCGGAAAAGACCTGTCGGGCATCGGGTTCGGGTTGGGGGTCGACCGCACGCTGTTGGCGTTGAAGGCCGAGGGCAAGTCGGTCGGGACGGCCGCCCGGGTCGAGGTGTTCGGCGTCCCACTGGGCGAGCAGGCGAAGACGCAACTCGCGGTGCTCGCCGCGAGGTTACGGGCCGAGGGCGTTCGGGTCGACCTCGCCTACGGCGACCGCGGCGTGAAGGGCGCGATGCGCGCGGCCGACCGCTCCGGCGCGTCGATCGCGCTGGTGGTGGGGGACCGCGATGTCGAGGCGGGCACCGTCGGGGTCAAGGATCTGTCGACGGGTGAGCAGGTCGATGTCGCCGTCGACGCAGTGCACTCGGTGGTGCTGTCCCGGTTGCGTCGGTAGCCGCGGTCAGAACGTCATTCGCGTCAGCATCCGATCCCGCAGCGTCAGGGTGTGCAGCAAGACAGCGGAGATGTGCGCCGCGATCACCGCGACGAGCACATAGGCGAGCACTGAATGTGTCTGGCGCAGCAGGAAATACAGGTCCGCATCGAACGGGGCTATTCGCGGTAGCCGCACGCGCCCGAAGATCACCGGCGCCGCCCCTGACGCCGACACCATCGCCCATCCCACCACCGGCTGGGCGAGCATCGTGGCGTACAAGGTCAGCTCGGAGCCGACGACCAGTTTGTGTTCCAGCCGGCCGACGGATTCCGGTAGCTTCGGCGTCCGGTGGGTGAACCGGTTCGCCGCCCGCACGATGACGACGACGAGGATCGTCACCCCGAGGGTCATGTGCAGGCTCACCAATGCGCGATATGAGCCGATCGAGTTGACCATGACGAAGCCGACGAACAGCGCGGCGAAAACCAGCAGCGCGGTCAGCCAGTGCAGGACGCGGGTGCGGATCGGGTAGCGGGCAGGAGGCGTCGTCACGCTGTCACCTCGTCCACTTGGACTGCCGACGGTGACTTCGGTTCGCCGGTGCGGGCCCGATACGAGGCGGCGTATACCGCCGATCTGGCGCTGAGCAGCGGGTCGCCGGACGGCTCGATGCCCGCGGGCAGCACGAGCGGGTCGAAGTTGATGTCGCGCGCGTTGCCTGACTTCTCGGTCTCGACGGCGGTCAGCGTGAGCGTGCCCGCTTCCACGGTGCGCCGCTCGTTCGGCCACGGCAGCGTTGCATCGGTGATCGGGTCCCCAGGTTCGCCGATGGTCAGAACCAGCGTCCATCGCAGCGGGCCCGCGCGCATCTGGCGTATCAGCGCGTCGAACAACATGTTCTTCGTGCCTGCGTGTGCCGCAAAGGCCGGTTGTTTCGGGATGAAAGACCATCTCACCGGCGTGCGGGTTCCGGCGTCGTCGACAAGGAAGAAGGTGCTGAGCCCGCGGAACGTGCTGTCGGCGAAACCCGCCGTCGGTGGCGAAGCCTTGATTATCGCCATCGCGGCCGCCGTTTCCGGGTGGGCCGAAAGGAATGCCGCCATCGCGGCGGGATCGGGTTGGCCGGTGGACTGCACCGGTTTCGACGCCAGCGTCCGGTCATAGAAACCCGCCGGCGAATTATCCGGGAAGACGGGCAGATTCAGCGTCGCGGTGCGCCACTGGGTGCCGTCGGGGAACGCGAACGCCAACCCGAGACCACGCGCGGTTCCTGCGGTGTCGGCGATCTGGGGGTTCCCGCCGGACAGCGAGAAGCGGCCTGTGACCGGTGTGCGGCCCGGCGTGAAGACCTGGGCCTTCGACAATGCGCGCGCCTCGCCGGTGCTGTCGAAGTATCCGCTCACCGCGACGCCCTTGGCGTGATTCTTCCTGAAGCCGGGATGATCTCCGAACACCGCGCGGAAACGGTCGATGAAGGCGGCGCGGGTCAGGCGCCCGTCGCCGGCGATCCAGTTGTTCGCATACGCCACGGCGCCGAGATCGACGACGAGGAATGCTCCGACGGCGGCAGCCCCGATCAGGATCGAGCGGCGGGAAGGCTGGTGCACGACTGCAACACGTACAACAGACGCCCTGGGTTCACAAGTGTGGCGCGTCTCACCTCGCGGCTGCGGTCGCGGCGTTGAGCACCTCGTCGACGTTCCCGATGCCGCCGTCGAAAGGGTTGCCGCGCTTGAGGACCACCGTCCCGCCCGGTGTGATCGCCACCAGTTTCGGCGAACTCGATCCGATCTGCATTCCGCGGGCGAACCGCACCTGGTCCAACTGGATGAGCGCACCACCCCGGCAACTGAACAGGCCGAGCTTGCGATCGATGACACACACGGGCCTGCACTGACTCAGCGGCCTGCGGCGGCGCTGCCGGATCTTTCGCACCACGAGAAGGGTCAGGCAGGCGAGCACCGACCCGGCGGCCAGGAAGACCGCGGCGACGGGCTTCCCGATGGCCGAGAACAGCGCGACCAATCCGAAGCCGCCGACGACGAGCGTCCCGATGCCGAGCACGAACGCCACCGTCGTCAACGCGCCCGTGCGCCTGTCGACGACCAGCACCCGCCGCCCGTCATCGGTGACCAGCAACCCGCCGGTGTCGACGACGATCTGAGGATCTGCCGCGGTGTCCACGCCTGCAGCGTGCCATCTCCCACGCCGCGAGCGTGCGTGAAATGCGGTATTTCGGCGGCGTGTCGGTAAGCAGACACGCACCGTCGCGGGGGGAGGTGAGTCAGGATCAGATGGCCAGGGCCGCGCGGACGTCCTCCTCCGACGAAGAGCCGCCGGTGCCCGCGGAGGTGATGCGGCCCGCCTCGAGGATGTAGTAGCGCTGCGACGATTCCAATGCGAAGCCGATGTGCTGTTCGACGAGCAGGACGCCGAGGTCGCCGCCGCGGGTCAATTCGGTGACGGCCGCCTCGATCTCGGCGACCACCGACGGCTGGATACCCTCGGTCGGTTCGTCGAGGATCAGACACTTCGGGCGGGTGATCAGCGCACGGGCGATCGCCAGCTGCTGGCGCTGGCCGCCGGAGAGCAGACCGGCGCGCCGGGACAGCAGCTCCCTGAGTGCGGGGAAGAGGTCGAGCTGCTCGTCGATCAGCTGCTTGCCGTTCTTCCTACCGTCGGCGACGACCTGGAGGTTCTCGGCGGTGGTCAACTGGCCGAACGACTGCTGGCCCTGCGGCACATAGGCCAGCCCGCGGGCCACCCGCGCACTCGGCCTCAGCTTGGTGATGTCCTCGCCGTCGAAGACCACCTCGCCCGCGGCGCATTTGAGCAGTCCCACCGCGGCGCGCAACAGCGTGGTCTTGCCCGCCCCGTTGTGGCCCATCACCGCGGCGACGCCGTCGGAGGGCACCTCGATGCTGACGCCGTGGATCACCTCCGAGCGGCCGTAGCCCGCGCGTACGTCGACAAGCTGCAGCACTATGAGCTCTCCTCGGTTGGTTCGTCTCCGATTCCGTCGGCGCCCGCCGCCGCTGTGCCGAGATAGACCTCTTGCACCATGGGATCGGCCTGCACGTCGGCGACCGATCCCTCTGCGATGACCTTCCCGCGCGCCAGCACCGTCACCGAGGTGGCGAACGCACGCATGAAATCCATGTCGTGTTCGACCACCACCACGGTCCGTTCAGCTCCGATGCGACGCAACAGGTTCCCGGTCTCTTCGCGCTCCTCGGTGCTCATGCCCGCGACGGGTTCGTCGAGCAGCAGCACATCGGCGTTCTGCACGAGCAGCATGCCGATTTCCAGCCACTGCTTCTGGCCGTGCGCCAGGACTCCGGCGGGCTTGTCGGCCAGAGCGGTCAAACCCGTTGTGTCCAAGGCGTCTTCGATCGAGGGTAGGATGCCCTTGCGTCTGCGCAGCATCGTCCACATCGAGCGACCCGCGCCCGCGGCGATGTCGAGGTTTTGCAGCACGGTCAACTGCTCGAACACGCTGGCCGTCTGGAAGGTGCGGCCGACGCCGCGCCGGGCGATCTGATGCACTTTCTTGCCGAGGAGTTCGACGCCCGACTTGTTGACCGATCCGGTGGCGGGCACCAGGCCGGTGATCGCGTCGATCACCGTCGTCTTGCCCGCCCCGTTGGGGCCGATGAGGAACCTCAGATCGCCCTGGAAGAGGGTGAGGTCCACGTCGCTGACCGCCTTGAAACCGTCGAAATCGACGGTCAGACCGCGGACTTCGAGGTATTGCGTGCCCATGCCGACGTTCCCGCCCGCGGTCGGCTGCATCTCGGCGGTCGTCACAGGCCCGCTCCCACCTTCTGCGCCTCTGGTTCGGTGTCGGAGGCCGCGACGTCCGCCCGCGGAGGCCTGCGTCGGCGCCGTATCCGCGCGAACAGTGCGCCCAGCCCGGCGAGTCCGGCGGGGAAGAAGCCGACGACGACGATGAACAACAGGCCCTGGGCGTATGTCCATTCCGACGGGAAGCGTTCGGAGAACAGGGTTTGCGCCCATGCGACGCCGATCGCACCGAGCACGGGCCCCAGCAGTGTCGTCCGCCCGCCGATCGCCACGCCGATCAGGAACGCGATCGAGGGCAGGATGCCGACCTGCGACGGTGCGATGAACCCGACGATCGGCGCGAACAGCGCTCCCGCGATGCTGGCGAACAACGCTGCGACGGTATAAGCCACCACCTTCACGTTCGCCGGGTCGTAGCCCAGGAACCGCACGCGTTCTTCGCCGTCGCGCACGGCGACCAGCAACTCGCCGTAGCGGCTCTGCATCAGCTGCCGCACCACGGCAACCACGATCAGCAGGGTTGCCGCCGCGATGAAGTACAGCATCCGCCGGTTGGCCGGGTCGTTGAGGGTGAACCCGAAGAACGTCCGGAACCTGTTGAGGCCGTTGCTTCCGCCCAGACCGGTTTGGCCGACGAGCAGAATCGCCAGCGCAGCGGCCAGGGCCTGGGACAGGATCGCGAAGTAGGCGCCCTTGACCCGGCGTTTGAACACCCCGAGCCCCAGCGCGGCCGCGAGGGCGGTCGGAAACACCACGATGGCCAGCAGCGTGAAGGCGGGGGAGGCGAACGGTTCCCAGTAGGCGGGTAATTCGCGCACGCCGGCGATCTGCATGAAGTCGGGCACCTCGTCGCCGCGCAGTTGAGCGTCGGCGATCTTGAGATGCATGCCCATCAGGTAGCCGCCGAGGCCGAAGAAGACGCCCTGACCGAGCACCAGCATGCCGCCGCGGCCCCAGGCCAGCCCGATCCCGACCGCCACGATCGCAAAGCACAGGAACTTGCCGAGCAGGCTGAGCCGGAAGTCCGACAGTGCAACAGGTGCCACCCCGAACAGCAACACCGCCGCCGCACCGAACCCGGCCCACGTCTGCCAGCGGCCCAGGACCGTCTTGACCTTCGTCACGCGAGACTCCTCGTCCGAACGGTGAACAAGCCCTGCGGACGCACCTGCAGGAAGATCACGATGATCACGAACACGACCACCTTGGCCAGTGACGCCGTCGTGTTGTACTCGATGAACGAGTTCAAAAAGCCGAGCGCGAAGGCCGCGATCACGGTGCCCTTGATCTGGCCGAGGCCGCCGACGACGACGACGAGAAACGCGTCGATCAGGTAGCTCTGTCCGATGGTCGGGCTCGTCGAACCGATCAACGTCAGCGCGACACCTGCCACCGCGGCGAGACCGGAGCCGATGAAGAACGTCGTGATGTCGGTCCTGCGCGACGAGATGCCGCTGGTTTCGGCCAGATCGCGGTTCTGCACGACTGCTCGGATCCGCCTGCCCATCGGGCTGACCTTCAAGACGACGGCGAGCACCGCGACGCACACGATCGCCAGCACCAGGATGAAGATGCGGGTCTTGGGCACCACCGCGCCGAGGATCTCCATGCCGCCCGACAGCCACGCCGGAGCGACGACGTTCACAGCGGGCGCGCCGAAGATGTCGCGCGCCACCTGCTGAAGGATCAGTCCCACGCCGAAGGTGACCAAGAGGGTGTCGAGCGGCCTGTCGTACATCCGCTGGATCAGCGTCGTCTCCAGCAGCGCGCCCATCGCACCGCCGATGAGGAAACCGATGACGAGCGAGATGAGCAGTGAGGCACCGGCACTCGAAACGACCTGCTGAATGACGTAGGCGGTGTAGCAGCCTGCCATGATGAACTCGCCGTGGGCCATGTTGATGACGCCCATCTGGCCAAATGTCAGCGACAGCCCCAAGGCCGCCAGCAACAGGATTGAGCCGAGGCTCAATCCTGTTGCCAGCTGCCCGATTACAGCTTCCATATTCGAATCAGCTGGAGAGTCCGGCGGCCCACGGGTAGGACTTCAGGTAGGGGTCGGGCTCGATCGGCCCCGGTGACTCCCAGATCGTGTAGATCAGTCCGTCCGGCCGAATCTCACCGATGCGCGCCGTCTTGGTGATGTGGTGGTTCTCCCCGTCGATGGTGACCAGGCCCTCGGGTGCGTTGAACGTGACCCCGCCTGCGTTGTCCTGGATGGCCTTGACGTCGAACGACTTCGCCTTCTCGACGGTGTTCTTCCACAGGTACACCGATACGTAGGCGGCCTCCATGGGGTCGGAGGTCGGCTTGTTGGCGCCGAACTTGTCCTTGTAGGCCTTGACGAACGCCTTGTTGACCGGGTTGTCGACGGTCTCGTAGTAGTTCCACGCCGTCAACTGACCGGTGATGTTCTGCACACCGATGCCGCCGACTTCTTCCTCGGCGATCGACACCGAGACCACCGGCATCGTCTGCGGGCTGAGTCCGACGTTGCGGTACTCGCGGAAGAAGGCCACGTTGGAATCGCCGTTGAGGGTGTTGAAAACGGCGTCGGCACCGGCGGTGCGGACCTTGTTGACGATCGTCGAGAAGTCGGTCGAGCCGAGCGGCGTGTAGTCCTCCCCTTTGATCTCGATGCCGTTGGCCCCGGCGTAGGCCTTGATGATGCGGTTGGCGGTCTGCGGGAACACGTAGTCGCTACCGACCAGATACAGCGACTTGACGC
>JAEZKH010000190.1 GCA_023415515.1 Actinomycetes bacterium | reverse complement strand
CTGTTCGAGGGTTTCACCCATTCCGAGGATGCCGCCGCAGCACACCTCCATGCCGGCGTCCCGAACCATGCCCAGGGTCTCCCAGCGCTCCTCCCAGCTGTGGGTGGTCACGACGTTCGGGAAGAAGGACCTGGCGGTCTCGAGGTTGTGGTTGTAGCGGTGCACGCCCATCGCGGACAGGCGGTCCACCTGCTCCTGGTTGAGCATGCCCAGCGAGCACGCGATCTGGATGTCGACCTCGTTGCGGATGGCCTCGATACCGGCGGCGACCTGGGCGAGCAGCCGCTCGTCGGGGCCGCGCACGGCGGCGACGATGCAGAATTCGGTGGCCCCGGTCTTGGCGGTCTGCTTGGCGGCCTCCACCAGGCTCGGGATGTCCAGCCAGGCGCTGCGCACCGGGGAGGCGAAAAGCCCGGACTGCGAACAGAAATGGCAGTCCTCGGGGCAGCCACCGGTCTTGAGGCTGATGATGCCCTCCACCTCG
Organism: Actinomycetes bacterium; assembly: GCA_023415515.1. GTDB lineage: Bacteria > Actinomycetota > Actinomycetes > Mycobacteriales > Mycobacteriaceae > Mycobacterium. The sequence goes on along the minus strand of JAEZKH010000190.1, from coordinate 12,516 downwards.
ACCTCGGGGCCGCACCACCGCATCCGCACCTCGTGCGCCAACGCAAGCAACTCGTCGAGCCGGTCGTCGGGCAGCTGGAGCACGGCCAGCACCTGGTCCTGGGTCAGCCCCTCGCCCTTGTCGAGCACCTGCTCGCGGGCCGTGGTCAGGATGTCGCTCAAACCGATGCACCTTCCTCAAGACTTGAACGGCGTTCAGGTTAGGGTAGCCGGGTGCAGCTGCACAAACGCGACGTGGTCGATGCGGCGACGGCGATCCTGGACAACTACGGGATCGCCGACCTGACGATGCGCAGGCTGGGCCGTGAACTCAACGTCTCCCCCGGCGCTCTGTACTGGCACTTCGCCAACAAGCAGCAGCTTCTTGGCGCGATCGCCGACCGCATCCTCGAGCCCGTCGGTGACGTCTCGGGCCCCTGGCCGGCGCGGATCGGGGGCGTGTGCGATCGGCTGCGCGACGCTCTGCTGTCGCACACCGACGGTGCCGAGCTGGTTTCGGCGAGCTTCGCGGCCGGGCAGTCGGAGGCGATGACCGCGATCGTCGCCCGCCTCGCCGACGCCGCAGCCGATGCGGGCGTCACCGGCACGAACGCCGAACTGGCCGCCCGCACGATCGTGTACTACGTGCTCGGCTTCACCGCCGACGAACAGTCGCGGCTGCAATGGGATGCCGCGGGAGCCGACCTGCCCGACGAACAGTCGGTGCTCGCCGACGATGCCGGTGGACGATTCGGGTTCGGGCTCGCCCTGCTCGTCGACGGCATCTCCGCGCGGCAGTCGGCTGTCGGAGCCACCGAGTAGCGTCCTCAGGGGGCGACGGGGTGCTCCACGCGGTTGTCGCCGTCCCAATGCCGGATCGCGACAGCTGTGCCCTTGCGGTCGCGCGACATGCGGCGCAGCGAGAGAGCGTCGGCGAGCTTGTCGGGCCGCACCCGCCGCGCCATCGTCACGTGCGGTGTCCAACCACCCGGATCGGCGTGCGGCAGCGGGCCAGGTGTCATATGGGGCAGGCACACCGCGTGCACTTCGGCCTGCAGGCGAAGCAGTTCGGCCGACGGAATCAACAACCGAACCAGCGTGAACGGGCCGGCGCCGAAGAGCATGGGCGCGCCGATCGTGCACCGCAGCGGCAACATGCCCAGCAGCGGCCGCAGCGCAACGTCGACGGCATCGGCCATGTGCTCGGCGACCGACAACGTGACGTGCGGCCGGTTGTTCGGTGAGGTGGAGGACGCCAGGCTGCGCACACCTGCGTCACTCAGGTCATCCCAGATCCGTCGCATCGCGGCGTCGGTTTCATCGTCGAAGAGCAGTTCCACGGAGTGGACCACGTCAGTCCACCAGATCCCGTACCCACTGGGTGTCGAACACCGCCGCGCTCATCGACTCGAATTCCCTCGGCTCGAATGCGCCCGCCCCGTCGGGCAATACGGCACGCAGCGGCGCCATCGTCGACAGTGCATCGCGGTTGCCGGTCTCGATGACCCCTGCCTCGTGGGGCCACGCGCCGATGACCAACCCCGCGCACCAGACATTGTGCGAGGCAAGCGCTTCCAGCGTCAGCGCGACGTGGTTGAGGGTGCCGAGCGCGGGCCTTGCGACCACGAGCACCGGCGCGCCGAGGTCGACAGCGACGTCGCGGAGCGTCGTTCCGCCGTCGCCGATCTCGACCAGCAGTCCGCCTGCGCCCTCGACAAGCGTCAGCCGACCCGGCCGATCCACCGCGCCGACCATGGCGGTCAGATCTGCGCGCGTCGGTAACCGCATCCCGGCCCGCTGTGCGGCGGCGACAGGCGCCAACGCCTCGGGCAGCCGTGAAAGACCGCGCAATTCGCTGACGCCGGAGAGCCGACCGATATCGGTGAGGTCGTCGTCACCGTCGGCAGTGCCCGATTGCACCGGCTTGCACACCGCGACGTCGAAGCCCATCAGCCGGGCATGACACGCCAGCGCGGCGGTCGCCACCGTCTTACCCACCCCGGTGTCGGTGCCGGTGACGACGAGGACGCTCACCGGCGGGCCGTCGAAAGCACTTCCGTCAACACGCTGCGCGCCACCGCCATCTCGTCGTCCGACAGTGAGGCACGCGCCGTCAGCCGCAGCCGCGACGTGCCCGCAGGCACCGTCGGCGGGCGGAAGCAGCCGACCCGCACACCCCGGTCCAGGCATGCGGTCGCCGCGGCCAGCGCGACATCGGGGGCCCCGAGAATCACCGACACCACCGCCGATTCCGGACGATCGGGAACGTCGCATACCTCGGCGAGCTCAGCTGCGAACCGGAGCACATCCTGCGCGCGCCACGGCTCGGCCATCAGAACGCGAAGGGCCGCCCACGCCGCGCCGACGGCCGCGGGGGCCAGCCCGGTGTCGAAGATGAACGGCCGGGCGGCGTCGATCAGGTGGTCGCGTACGGCGACCGGCCCGAGCACCGCACCGCCCTGGCTGCCGAGCGCTTTCGACATCGTCACGGTCATCACGACGTCCCCTGCACCGGCCAGTCCGACTTCTTCCAGCAGACCGCGGCCCCCCGTCCCGCGCACACCGAGACCGTGTGCTTCGTCGACGATCAGCAGCGCGCCGTGACGCCTGCAGACATCGTGGAGCCGACGCAGCGGAGCACAATCGCCGTCGGCGCTGAAAACCGAGTCGGTGACCACGACCGCGCGGTCCTCGTCGCGCGACGACAGCGCCGCATCGACCGCGGCGACGTCGCGATGCGGGGTCACCGTCACCCGCGCGCGCGACAACCGGCAGGCATCGACGAGTGAGGCATGGGTGAGCGCATCCGAAACCACCAGCGATCCGGGCCCCGACAATGCGACGACGGCGCCCATGTTCGCCGTGTAACCCGACGAGAAGACCAGCGCGGACTCGAAGCCCACGAAGTCGGCCAGCGCGGACTCGAATCCTTCGTGGAGTTCGGTGTTGCCGGTGACGAGCCTGGATCCCGACGATCCCGCGCCCCATGTCCGCAACGCGGCGACACCACCGGCGATGACGTCGGGATGCTGCGACAGGCCGAGGTAGTCGTTGGACGCGAGGTCCAGTTCGGCGCCCACCGGCGGACGGGCCCGCAGCGATCGGCGTAACCCGGCCGCGCGGCGCTGCTGCTCGACGTCGTCGAGCCAGGACAGCGGGGAGACGCCTACGTGGGTCACGGTGCTCCTCTGCGGCTTGAACACGTCGGCCAGGCCGACAATTGAACACGTCGGCGGGCCGACAATTGAACACGTCGGCTGAGCCGACAATTGAACACGTCGGCCGGGCCGACAATTGAACACCGTTCAGGTTAATGCACGCGCCACCGCGACCATTGCCGAGGTGATCTGGGTGATCTCGGCCGGGGTGCAGATGTAGGGCGGCATGGCGTAGACGAGATTGCGGAAGGGGCGCAGCCAGGTGCCGTGCTCGAGCGCAGCGGCCGTCGCCACCGGCATGTCGACCTGGTTCACCATCTCGACGACCCCGATCGCGCCGAGTACCCGGACGTCCGCCACGCCGGGCAGCGACCGCGCTGGCTCGAGGCCTTCGCGCAGTCCGGCCTCGATCTCCATCACGCGGGCGCGCCAGTCCTGCCCGAGGAGCAACTCGACCGATGCCACGGCCACCGCGCAGGCCAACGCATTGGCCATGAAGGTCGGCCCGTGCATGAGTGCGCCCGGTTCGCGCGAACTGATCGTGTGGGCGATGTCGGTCGTGCACAGCGTCGCGGCCAGGGTGATGTAGCCGCCGGTGAGCGCCTTCCCCACACACATGATGTCGGGGCGCACGCCGGCATGGTCGGAGGCGAACAGTCGGCCGGTACGTCCGAAACCGGTGGCGATCTCGTCGAAGATCAGCAGTACGTCGTGCCGGTCACAGATCTCCCGCAGATCGGCAAGGTAGCGCGGATCGTGGAACCGCATGCCGCCCGCGCCCTGGACGACGGGTTCGACGATGACCGCAGAGACCTCGCCCGCGTGCTCGGCCAACTGCGCTTCGAAGGCGGCGACGTAGGCGGCGTCGTAAGCGCTGGGCACCTGCGGTGCGAAAACCTGATCGGCCAACACGTCGGTCCACAGCGAGTGCATGCCCCCGTCGGGGTCGCAGACGCTCATCGGCGTGAACGTGTCGCCGTGGTAGCCGCCCCGCCACGTCATCAGCCGGTGTTTCTCAGGGCGACCGAGGCTGCGTTGGTACTGCAGCGCCATCTTGATGGCCACCTCGACCGACACCGAACCCGAATCGCTGAAGAACACGGTGTCCAGGCCGGCGGGGGTGATGTCGACCAGCAACTGCGCCAGCCGGGCGGCAGGTTCATGGGTGAGCCCACCGAACATGACGTGGTTCATCCGGGACAGTTGGGATGCGATCGCATAGTCGAGCGACGGGTGGCCGTGCCCGTGGATGGCGGTCCACCACGAACTCATGGCGTCCAGCACCTGGACCCGCCTGCCGTCACTGATCAGCGTCAACCACGCGCCGCTGGCCCCGACGGCGACGACGGGCGGCATCGCCTCGGCGCCGATCGTGCTGTAGGGATGCCATACATGGGCGGCGTCGATGGCGCTGATTTCGGCCGGAGTCAACGGCGGCATGGAGAACGAGCCTAACGGCGGCCCGCGCGACATGAGTCGCACAGCGATATTCGGTAGATTATCCGCGACCATGATGACCCTCGCCCCCGCCCGACCGGCGGTGGTTGCCTCCGATGGACCCGCAAAGGGTGTGTCAGCGGCCGACCGCAAGTCCGGTTTCTACCGCCACGATCTCGATGGGCTCCGTGGCGTCGCGATCGCCCTCGTCGCGGTCTTCCACGTCTGGTTCGGCCGCGTTTCCGGTGGTGTGGACGTCTTTCTCGCATTGTCTGGCTTTTTCTTCGGCGGGCGTCTGCTGCGTACCGCGCTGACCTCCGGGGCATCTCTTTCGCCGGCGCCCGAGGTCAAACGGCTGGTCCGCCGACTGCTGCCGGCACTGGTCGTGGTGCTGGCCGCCTGCGCGGTGCTGACCATCACGATCCAACCCCAGACGCGCTGGGAAACGTACGCCGACCAGAGCCTCGCGAGTCTCGGCTACTACCAGAACTGGGAGTTGGCGAACACCGCGGCGGACTACCTGCGCGCCGGCGAAGCGGTGAGCCCGCTGCAACACATCTGGTCGATGTCTGTCCAAGGCCAGTTCTACATCGCGTTTCTCGCGCTGATCTTCGGGTTCGCTCTACTGTTCCGGAAGCCCCTCGGCAGGCACATGCGCGCGGCCCTTGTCGTGTTGCTGACCGCGCTGACCGTGGCGTCGTTCGTCTACGCGGTCTTCGCGCACAATGCCGATCAGGCCACCGCGTACTACAACAGTTTCGCGCGCGCGTGGGAGCTGCTGCTCGGCGCGCTGGTGGGTGCCGTCGTCGGACAGATCCGCTGGCCCATGTGGCTGCGCACCACGGTGGCGTTGGTGGCCCTCGCCGCGATCCTGTCCTGCGGTGCGCTGATCAACGGCGTCAAGGAGTTTCCGGGCCCCTGGGCCCTGCTGCCGGTCGGCGCCACGATGCTGTTCATTCTGACCGGCGCCAACCGGCTCGCCGACCCGCACACGGGCGGCAGACTGCCGCTGCCCAACCGCCTGCTGGCCACGAGGCCGTTCGTCTGGCTCGGGTCCATCGCGTACTCGCTCTATCTGTGGCACTGGCCGCTGCTGATCTTCTGGCTCGTCTACACCGACAGCGAGCACGCGGGATTCCTGGACGGTGCCTGCGTTCTGCTGGTGAGTGTCCTGCTGGCGTATCTGACAACGAAATACATCGAGACGCCGTTGCGGTACCGCGCCGCGACCACGCACGCACCGGCGCTGCGGACGCCGTTGCGCAGCCGGTTGCGCAGGCCGACGATCGTGCTCGGCTCGATCGTCGCAGCGCTCGGCGTCGCGCTGACGGTGACGTCGTTCAGCTGGCGCGAACACATCCTGGTGCAACGCGCGAACGCCGAACAGCTGGGCACCCTCGAGTCGCTCGACTACCCCGGCGCGCACGCGCTCATCGACGGCGCACCGGTGCCCGATGCGCCGATGCGGCCGACGGTGCTCGAAGCCAAACAGGACCTTCCCGAGACGACCGTGGACGGCTGCATCAGCGATTTCGACACCGTCGACGTGATCACGTGCACCTACGGCGACGAGTCGGCCTCGCGCACCATCGCCGTCGCGGGCGGATCGCATGCCGAGCACTGGATCACGGCACTCGACCTGCTCGGCAAGCTGCACCACTTCAAGGTGACGACGTATCTGAAGATGGGCTGCCCGCTGACCACCGAGCAGGTGCCGCTGGTGATGGGTGACAACCGCCCCTACCCCAATTGCCACACGTGGAACGAGGCCGCGATGAAGCAGATCATCGCCGACCGGCCCGACTACGTGTTCACCACCGCGACCAGACCGTGGAACATCAAGCCGGGAGACGTGATGCCGGGCACCTATGTCGGCATCTGGCAAGAGCTGTCCGACAACAACATTCCGGTGCTGGCGATGCGCGACACCCCGTGGTTGGTGCGGCGCGGTAAGCCGTTCTTCCCCGCCGACTGCCTCGCCGACGGCGGTAACGGCATCTCGTGCGGGATCAGGCGATCCGACGTGCTGGCCAAGACCAACCCGACGCTGCCATGGGTGAAGAGATTTCCGCTGCTCAAACCGCTGGACCTCAGCGACGCGGTGTGCCGCAAGGACGTATGCCGCGCGGTCGAGGGAAACGTGCTGATCTATCACGATTCCCACCACATCTCGAAGACCTACATGCGGACGATGACCGATGAGCTCGGACGCCAGATCGGAACCGCCACCCACTGGTGGTGACCGCCGCGCGGATGGGTGTGACCGCCGATAGGGTCGACTGATGTCCTCGACGACCGTCTGGCCGGGAACTCCGTATCCGCTCGGCGCCACATACGACGGCGCGGGAACCAACTTCTCGCTGTTCTCCGAGGTCGCCGAGAAGGTCGAGTTGTGCCTCATCGCCAAGGACGGCACCGAGGAACGGATCAACCTCGACGAGGTGGACGGCTACGTCTGGCATGCCTACCTCCCCACGGTCACTCCCGGACAGCGATACGGCTTCCGAGTCCACGGGCCGTGGGATCCGGCGGCGGGGCATCGGTGCGACCCGAGCAAGCTGCTGCTGGACCCCTACGGCAAGTCGTTCCACGGCGACTTCGAGTTCACCCAGGCACTGTTCTCCTACGATCTACAGGCCGCGAAGGTCGACCCGGCCGACACCTCGAACCCGCCGCGGATCGACTCGCTCGGCCACACGATGACCAGTGTCGTGATCAACCCGTACTTCGACTGGGCGACCGATCGGGCACCGCGAACGCCCTACCACGAGACCGTCATCTACGAGGCGCACGTCAAAGGGCTCACCCAGACCCATCCCGCGATTCCCGAGGAGCAGCGCGGCACGTACGCCGGCGTGGCGCATCCGGCCATCATCGAACACCTGAAGTCGCTCAACGTGACCGCGATCGAGCTGATGCCCGTGCACCAGTTCATGCACGACCACCGGCTTCTCGATCTCGGCCTACGGAACTACTGGGGCTACAACACATTCGGTTTCTTCGCCCCGCATCACCAGTACGCATTCAACCGGCATGCTGGCGGCGCCGTCGCCGAGTTCAAGACGATGGTCCGGACGTTTCACGAGGCGGGTATCGAGGTGATCCTCGACGTGGTCTACAACCACACCGCCGAGGGCAACCACCTCGGGCCGACGATCAACTTCCGCGGCATCGACAATGCGGCGTACTACCGACTGCTCGACGGTGACCTGAAGTTCTACAAGGACTTCACCGGCACGGGCAACAGCCTCAACGCCCGGCACCCGCACACCCTGCAGCTGATCATGGACTCGCTGCGTTACTGGGTGCTCGACATGCACGTGGACGGCTTCCGCTTCGACCTCGCCGCCACCCTTGCCCGAGAGTTCTACGACGTCGACCGGTTGAGCGCGTTCTTCGACCTGGTGCAGCAGGACCCGGTGGTCAGTCAGGTCAAGCTGATCGCCGAACCATGGGACATCGGCGAGGGCGGCTATCAAGTCGGCAATTTTCCAGGTTTGTGGACCGAGTGGAACGGGAAGTATCGCGACACTGTGCGTGATTACTGGCGGGGCGAACCCGCAACCCTCGGCGAATTCGCCTCCCGGCTCACCGGCTCGTCGGACCTCTATGAGGCCACGGGCCGCAGGCCGAGCGCGAGCATCAACTTCGTCACCTGCCACGACGGCTTCACCTTGAACGATCTGGTCTCGTACAACGAGAAGCACAACGAGGCAAACGGTGAGGACAACCGGGACGGCGAAAGCCACAATCGGTCGTGGAACTGCGGCGTGGAGGGACCGACCGACGATCCGGACATCCTGGCGTTGCGCGGCAAGCAGATGCGCAACATCTTGGGCACGTTGATGGTGTCGCAGGGCACCCCGATGCTCTCCCACGGCGATGAGATCGGCCGAAGCCAGGCAGGCAACAACAACGTCTACTGCCAGGACTCCGAGTTGTCGTGGATGGACTGGTCGATGTGTGAGACCAATGCCGATCAACTGGCGTTCACCAGGAAGGTCACCGAGCTTCGAAAGCGCCATCCGGTGTTCCGCCGTCGCCGGTTCTTCGAGGGCAAACCGATTCGCAGCGGGGAGGAGGTCCGCGACATCGCCTGGTTGACGCCGGCAGGCACCGAGATGACGCCGGAGGACTGGGGTACCGGACTGGGCAAGTGCGTGGCGGTGTTCCTCAACGGTGACGCCATCTGGGCCCCGAACGAGCGCGGCGAGCGAGTGATCGACGACTCGTTCCTGCTGTGTTTCAACGCAAATGATCGCGAACAGGATTTCGTCGCCCCGCAGGGCGACTACGCAGGTGAGTGGACGGCGGATCTGGACACCGCACACCCGACGGGCGAAACCGACGTCGTGGTCGCCGCGGGCGAGAAGATTTCGTTGCAGCCGCGGTCGCTGCTGGTACTGCGTAAGACCGCGTGACGTATGCCGACTCCGATTCTGTCGACGTACCGACTCCAGATGCGCGGCGCTGCCAGCGGGGCGGCCTTCACGTTCGCCGATGCCGAGGCCCTGCTGCCCTATCTCGACGACCTGGGTGTCTCACACGTGTACCTGTCCCCGATCCTGACCGCGGCGACCGGTTCGACGCACGGATACGACGTGGTCGATCCGACCTCGGTGTCGGCCGAGTTGGGCGGTGCGGACGGCCTTGCCGCCCTGTCGGCGGCGGCACGGGCGCGCGGGATGGGTGTGATCGTCGACATCGTCCCCAACCACGTCGGAGTGGACGATCCCCGGCAGAACCCGTGGTGGTGGGACGTGCTGCAGCACGGCCGCGACTCCGCCTACGCATCCTTCTTCGACATCGACTGGGGTTTGGCCGACGGCCGAATCGTGTTGCCCGTCCTCGGGTCTGACGACGACGTCGACGACCTCGTCGTGGACGGTGACGTGCTGCGTCTGGGCGATCTGGCGTATCCGATTTCGCCGGGTACGGGTTCGGGCTCGGGTCGTGAGGTTCACGACCGGCAGCACTACAAGCTGATCGGGTGGCGCAACGGCGTGTGCGGGTACCGGCGGTTCTTTTCGATCACCTCGCTCGCTGGACTGCGCCAAGAGGACCGTGCGGTCTTCGACGCCACCCACGTCGAGGTCAAGCGCTGGTTCGACGAGGACCTGGTCGACGGCGTCCGCATCGATCATCCCGACGGGCTGTCGGACCCGACGGGCTACCTGACCTGGCTTCGCGAGATCACCGGCCCGCGGGCATGGATCGTCGTCGAGAAGATACTGGCAGTCGACGAGCCGCTGGACGCGGGCCTGCCGGTGGCCGGCACGACCGGATACGACGCGCTGCGCGAGATCGGCGGGCTCTTCATCGACCCGTCCGGCGCCGGACCGCTGACCGATCTCGTCGAATCGACGGGGTTCGACTATCAAGCCATATCGGAGCTCGCCCGGTCGCTGAAGGTCGGCGCCGTCACCGACACGCTCGGCAGCGAGCTGAGGCGGCTGTGTCGAACCGTTTCCGCGGCAACGGGTTTCGACCACCCGCGGCTGCCGGATGCGATCGCCGCGCTGCTCAGCCACGTGGGCGTGTACCGGTCCGACTATCAGAGCCTGTCGTCAGTGCTGCCCATCGCTCTGGCCGAAACCGTCGCAGCGGAACCGGATCTCGCCGATCCGCTGGCAGTGCTCTCGACGGCCGTCGCCGACGATCGCGCCACCGGCGTCCGGCTGCAGCAGCTGTGCGGGGCGGCGACCGCGAAGTCGATGGAGGACTGCCTCTTCTATCGCGATCCACGGCTGGTGTCGCTGAACGAAGTCGGCGGCGAACCAGACCGATTCGGCGTCAGTATCGCCGAGTTCCACCAGCGGGCCGCCGTCCGCGCGATGCTCTGGCCGCACGCGATGACGACGTTGAGCACCCACGACACCAAGCGCGGCGAGGACGTGCGGGCGCGCATCGGCGTGTTGTCCCAGGTGCCGTCGCTGTGGGCGGAGTTCGTCAAGGCATGGGAGAAGCGCACCCCCTCACCCGAGCCGATGACCGGGCTCTTCCTGTTGCAGAACATTTTCGGCGTCTGGCCGGCTGACGGGGCGGTGACCGACGACCTGCGCGACCGCATCCACGCCTACGCCGAGAAGGCGATCAGGGAGGCCGGCGTACGCACGACGTGGAACGCCCCCGATGCGGAGTTCGAGAAGGGCGTACACGCCTGGATCGACGCGGTGGTCGACGGCCCGGTCGGCACCGAGTTGACGTCACTGGTCGGGCGCCTCGATGAGCACGCGCGGAGCGACAGCCTCGGGCAGAAGCTGATCCAGTTGACTGCACCCGGCGTGCCCGACGTCTATCAGGGCACCGAACTGTGGGACGACAGCCTGGTCGACCCCGATAACCGCAGGCCGGTCGACTATCAGTTGCGGCGCAACGCGCTTTCGGAGTCGACCGATCCGAAGATGCGGGCCGTGACCGCGGCATTGCGTCTTCGCCGCGCGAAGCCGGCCACGTTCACCGACGGCGATTACACCCCGTTGCTCGCCGACGGTCCCGCCGCTGCGCACCTCGTGGCGTTCGCGCGGGGATCGGATGTGGTGACCGCGGTCACCCGTCATTCCGTCCGACTCGACGAAACAGGATGGGGCGAGACGGTTTTGACGTTGCCTGACGGAATATGGGAGGACCGCATCGGCGGCGCCCGGTTCAGCGGCGCGGTATCCCCCGCCGAACTGTTCGCACACTCGCCCGTCGCACTGCTGGAGCGCACCGATGACTGAGTTCGCTGTCTGGGCGCCGGGGCCGGACCGGGTGCAACTCGATGTGGACGGCACGCTGCATCCGATGAGCCGCACCGACGACGGTTGGTGGCGGACAGACGTGTCCGCGAGACCAGACGCGCGGTACGGGTTCGTGCTCGATGATGACCCGAAGGTGTTGCCGGATCCGCGGTCTCCACGGCAACCCGACGGCGTCCACGAACGCTCGCAACTGTGGCAGCCCGCGGCAGACGCATGGACCGACGCCGACTGGCAGGGCCGTTCCATCGAGGGCAAGGCGATCTACGAACTGCACGTCGGCACGTTCACCCCGGAAGGCACCTTCGACTCGGCCATCGAAAAGCTGGACTTCCTGGTCGATCTCGGCATCGACTTCGTCGAGGTGATGCCGGTCAACGCGTTCGGCGGCACTCACGGCTGGGGCTATGACGGCGTGCTCTGGTACGCCGTGCACGAACCGTACGGCGGACCCGACGGCCTGGTCCGGCTGATCGACGCCTGCCACAACCGCGGCCTCGGCGTGCTCATCGACGCGGTGTTCAACCACCTCGGACCGTCGGGCAACTACCTGCCGAAGTTCGGGCCCTACCTGTCGACCGGCAGCAACCCGTGGGGTGAGTCGATCAACATCGCCGATGCCGACGCCGACGAGGTGCGCCGCTACATCATCGACTGTGCGCTGCGCTGGATGCGCGAGTTCCACGTCGACGGCTTGCGTCTCGACGCCGTGCACGCGTTGGTCGACACGACCGCGCTGCACATTCTCGAAGAGCTCTCGACCGAAACAGATGCGCTGGCAGCCGAGTTGGGCAGGCCGCTGTCGCTGATCGCCGAGAGCGACAAGAACGACCCGCGCCTGATCACGCCGCGCGACCGCGGCGGATATGGGATGACCGCGCAGTGGGACGACGACATCCACCACGCGATCCACGCAGCGGTGTCGGGGGAACAGCAGGGCTATTACGGCGACTTCGGCTCGCTGGAGACACTGGCGCAGACGCTCAAACACGGCTACTTCCACGCGGGCACGTACTCGTCGTTCCGACATCGGCGACACGGCCGCCCGCTGGACACCGCGACGATCCCGGCGACCCGACTGCTCGCCTACACGCTCACACACGACCAGGTGGGCAACCGGGCCGTCGGGGACCGGCCGTCGCAGAACCTGACATTCGGCCAGTTGGCGGTGAAGGCTGCGCTGGCGCTCGGGTCGCCGTACAC
>JAEZKH010000374.1 GCA_023415515.1 Actinomycetes bacterium | reverse complement strand
CCTCCCAACCCTCCCCGGACCCCGAGCCGCCGACGTCCCCCGACCCCCGCGGGTCACAACAGATCCATCTCGACATCCAGGGGCCCGACGACGGCGTCGACGACGCCGAGCGCAAGGTGGTCGAACTGGGCGCCACCCGGGTGACCGAAGCCGAGGAGAACGACACGTTCCGGGTGTTCCGCGACCCCGCCGGGCACACGTTCTGTCTCGTGTGGGGCATCACCGACGAGCGGGCTGAGCAGCGACACGAAGTGTGACGGTCGGGAGTAGCAAAGCCGCCGCCGTGGTACCCCCACCTACATGGTGGTTCCCGGCTTCGTCGCCGTCGGCAGTGGTCCGGCCGGGTTGACCGCCGCCGAGATCTTCCGCCGCGAGCACCCCAACATCCCGGTCCGGATCATCACCAGCGATCCGGCGCTGCCGTACGCCAAGCCACCGCTGAGCAAGGCGTACCTGTGCGGGCGGGATCGGCAGCTCGATCTGCACAGTGCGGGCTGGTTCGTCGACCACGGCATCCAACTGCACCGAGGCATCACCGTCTCGCACATCGACACCGCCAACCGGGAAGTGATCACCGCCGCGGGGCGGCGCTACCCGTACTGGCATCTGCTACTGGCCTGCGGCGCGGCACCGGTCCCGCTCGCAGTGCCCGGCGGCGACACCGCGTTGTCGCTGCGCTCGCTGGCCGACGCCGTCGTGCTCCGGATGGCCGCGAAGAACTCCGACTCGGCCGTGGTCATCGGTGGCGGGCTGATCGGATGTGAGGCGGCGTCGTGTCTTGCCGCCGGAGGGGTGGCGACCACCCTCATTGCGCCGGAGCCGGTGCCGGTGCAGCGCAGATTCGGGGAAGAGGCGGGGGAGCGCGTCGCGAAGATGTTGTCCGACATCGGCGTTCGGTTCATCGGCGCGGCGAGCGTGACCGCCGTCGACGGCGACGACGTCGCGCTGGACACCGGCGCCACCGTGCGGGGCGACATCGTGGTGTCCGCGACCGGGGTGCGTCCCGACAGCCGACTGGCCGCCGCCGCGGGCATCGCGACCGCAGGCGGACGCGTCGTCGTCGACGAGCGGATGCACACGTCGGCGCCCAACGTGTACGCGGCGGGCGACGTCGCGCTCGCGTACAACGTCACCGCGCGCCGTCGAATACCGTCGGAGCACTGGGGCGACGCGACAGCACAGGGTCTCATCGCGGGCCTCGGCGCAGCGGGATACCCCGCGGCGTGGGACACCGTGCCCGAGTTCTCCTGCGCCATCGGACATCATGCGTTGAGTTACCGGGGGTGGGGTACCGGACATCTGGCCAGCAGCCTCGAGGAGAACCGCGACGGGTTCACGGTGACCTACCGCTGCGGCGACGAGGTCGTCGGTGTCCTGACCGCTACAGCCAGTCGCGACGCTTGAACACCCAGTAGAGCACCACCACGAGGATGACGATCAGGGCTGTGCTGGTCAGGAAGCCACCGATCGTCTCGACGCCGGGGTAGGCCACGTTCTGCCCGTAGAAACCGGTCACCGCCGTCGGCACGGCGATGATCGCCGCCCACCCGGTGAGCTTCTTCATCACCTGGTTCAACCGCGCGTCCTGCAGTGAGAGATTCGTCTCGAAGACGGTCGTGACCATGTCCCGCAGCGATTCCGTCCACTCGGACACCCGCAACACGTGGTCGTACAGGTCGGCATACAACGGGTCGAGTTCGGGTGCGGTCTTGGCGTCGAGCCTGCGGTGCTGAATCGAATTCACCACCTCGCGCATCGGCAACACCACCCGGCGCAACTCGACGAGATCCTTGCGCAGGCGAAAAGTCTTGCGCTGCAGACCACCCCGCGGCGCATTGTCGGAGAACAATTCGTCTTCGAGTGCTTCGATGGAGTCATCCAGCGCCTGCACGGCGTCGAAGTGCTCGTCGACGACGACGTCGAGGAGGCCGTGCACCAGCGACCCGACCCCGTACTCCTGCCCGCCGAGCTCGTCGAAACGCTGTGAGACGGTGTCGATGTCGTACCACGGCGAGATCCGGACGGTGATCAGACCCCGCGGCAACACAAACCCGGAGATCCGGTGCACGCAGAGCGTCGAGTCGGAGTCATCCGTCGGCTCCTTGCAGGACACGGCGTAGACGGTGAAGAACGTGTGGGTGCGGTACACGGCGGCCTTGGTGCGTTCGGCGTCGCCGACGGCGTCTTCGACGGCCCAGCGGTTGAGCCCGAGTTCCTGCGCGAGGTCGGCGAGCGTCGACGCATCGGGGTCGTAGATGTCACACCAGACCAGGGTGTCGTCGGCGGTCAGATAGTCGGAGATCGAGGAGAAATCGAAGTCTTCCTGCGGCTTGCCCTGGCGCCACACGCGTCCCCGCACATCGGTCATAACCACGTCATGTACCCACGCGGTGCCGAAGTATCACGCCGACGTCGTCATCTGGATCGGACAGCCCAGCCGAAGCCGTCGAGAACTGAGGCCACCCCGACTTTCCATCGGCGCTCGATCTCGACGGGTGAGCCCAGCCATCGGCCCGCCTCCTGCACCGCCAAACCCTGTGCCAGCGCGAGCAATACGTGGGCGATGTCCACCGGGTCGCCGCCGAGGATGCCCTTGTCGGTACACCGCCGGATCCGGCCGACGAAGATCTCGCGAACTGCGCTGCCCGCCGCCAGCTCGTCGGGACCGGGCTCGAAGTCCGCGAACGGTCGCGAGAACATCACCTGTGCGAGTCTCGGATACGCGCGGCAGAACAGTCTGAACACCGGTACCAGGCGCTCGAGATCACCCAATGCGTCGTCGGTTTCGGGGATTCTGGCCAGCTCGGCGCCGAGTAGCCGGAAACCCTCGAAGAACATCGCCCGGACAAGCCCGGCTTTGTCGTCGAACAGTTCGTACACCGCGGGCACGGATGTCCCTGCTCGTTCGGCTACCCGCCGCGTCGTGAAGCGTGCGATGCCCTCCTCGCCAAGCGTGGTGATCGCGACCTCGAGGACCCGATCTCGAAGCTCGGGCGTGCGCTGCTTCGCCCTCGGCACGGCGGACGCCTAGCTTGCGCCGAATTCCGCTGCCAGTCCGTCGATTCCGGCCTGGATTGCGGCCAGCGCCGACTCGCGGGCCTTCAGCTTGGTCGCCAGATGTGCTCCGGCGTGCAGCGTCGTGGCGGCTTCCGCGGCCACCTCCTGCGCCCGCGACACCACCGCGTCCGCGTCGACGATCTCGTCGAGCCAGCCCGCGGCGATCGCCTCGTCGCCGACGAACGTCGATGCCAGCGCCGTGCCCCGGTGGAACGCCGCGGGCGTCAACCGCATCCGCATGATCTCGATCGCCGAGATCGGGATCGTCATCCCGATTGCCACTTCGATGGCCTGGCACCGCGACTTCGGGGCGCCGACCCGGTGATCGCCGCTGAGAAGGAGGAAGGAGCCCATCGCGATCGCCGGTCCGGTTGCGGCCATGATCACCGGCTTCGGAAAGGTGAGGCACCGTTTGGACAACTCGAAACCGCCCGACAGCATCGCCAGCGCGGCCTGCGCGTCGCCGCTCTGGAACACCGACAGGTCGAATCCTCCGCTGAACACCCGCTGGTTGCCTGCGAGCACGACCGCCTTCGCATCGTCCTTCTCGGCGCGGTCGAGGGCCTCGTTGATGGCCGCCTGCATCGTCGGTCCGAGGACGTTGACCTTGCCGTCGTCGAGCGTGACGGTCGCGACGGAGTCGTTGAGCTCGTAGTTCACCGGGCTGGTCATCAGGCCTCCTGGACGTGCGCAGACGTGCGCATCTCTTTTCAGATCGATGTTACGAAACGTTGTTACGAAAACCAAGCGCCGGGCGCGCACCCAGATCAGCCGTTGAACGCGCGCCGATGCCTTCCGTTGATCACCCGCGTCTGGGCGTCATCGTCGTCGTAAGGCGGTTCCTCGTCGTACGGCACAGGGGGATCGTCGTACTCCTGTGGCAGACCGTCATACCGCGGCTGCGACAGGGGCGGGTTCGGAAAACGCGGCGGCGGGGCAGGGAGCTCGGACACCGACACCGGGGCCGACTTCACCTCGCGCTGCTGCGCCTCGTCGGCGGCGGCGAACTGACTGCGGTAGCGGTCGCGTTGTTCATTGGCCCACGCGTTGATCTTGTTGATCTCGGCTGCGAGTACCTCGTGGCGGCTCTCGGTCGACGCGTAGTGGTAGTAGGTCAGCAGGCCGCGCAGCAGCTCCAGCTTCTGCTTCTCCTGGCGTGCCAGGTCGTGGGTGGTGAGCAGCTCGAGCCGTTCGACGGGGTGCAGCGTGCCCCAGTCCAGCACCGCGGGGGTGCGGTACTGGCGGCGCTTGGTCTTGTCCTTGCCCTGGCGGGCCGACATGGGCTGGTCGTAGAACGTCACGGCGCCGGCGAACCGCGACCCGATCGCCTCCCCGAGTTGCTTGCGGTCCAACGCCGAATCCCACACCGTGCGCCACTCCTGCGACGGCGCGAGATAGGGGATCTCGGCAGGCAGCTTCAGCGGCATGATATCGACGTAGTTGTCGGCGTCGGCGCTCTCGTATCGCGGCACCGTCGGCGGCGAGGCGAACTCCAGCTGGATTCCATAGGCCGGCTTCTGACCGAAGTTCTTCACCACCAACTCAACGAGGTGCCAGTCCGACGCGCTTGGCTCCATGAACATCGAGACGTTGGGCTGCGAGACGTCTTCGGTCTCGCGCCTGGCCGACTGGAACTGCCGCCATGCATAGATCAGCGCGGCCACGGTGACCGCGAGTGCCAGCCAGGCGGCCATCGCCATCCACGCGCCGGAGGACAAGTTCGCAATATCGCTTGCGCGTTCGCCGAACCAATCCGAAATCCCCACGCGTCTCTTTTACCACGGTCGCCTGCGAAGATCAGCATTCGAAAGCTGAGCAGCAGAAAATTTGCTGCGACGGCAATTTCTTGTGAGTTAGATGAGGCTGAAGTGCCTCGAGAGGTTGGCCACTCAGATTGCCGAATTCAGGCGGACGCGCCGGTCCGAATCATCGCAGCCAGGTCTTCGCGGTCGGAGATGTCGAGCTTGATGCAGGCCCGATACAGGTGGCCTTCGACGGTGCGAACCGAAACCACCAGCCGCTCGGCGATCTCCTTGTTGCTGAGGCCGGCCGCCACCAGGTTGGCGATCTCGCGCTCACGAACCGTCAGCGGCAGCGGATGGGCGGCCAACTCGAGGGCAGGCGTGCGGATCCCGCCGCACTCCGCGGCGAGTCGGGTCGCCGCCGCAGCGGCCTCCGTACTGTGCCTGCGGTCGTCGGCAGCGGCGAACGCGACCGCCGCTTGGGCCGAGGCATCGGCGGCAGACAACAGCGCGCCGATC
>JAEZKH010000304.1 GCA_023415515.1 Actinomycetes bacterium | reverse complement strand
TCGGCCCAGATCTCCGGGCCGGTGGTCTCGTAGTGGCTGGCCGGGCCGTTCGGGTTGGAGTACTGGTCGGGCTTCCAGGCGCCGTCGATCTCGGCGACCAGCCGGTTGGAGACGCTGTAGTAGCTGTTCGGGTCGTCCGGCGCGACCGCCGTCGGGCAGACGACGACTTCGGCGCCGTAGGCGCGCAGCACGTTCTGCTTGTCCTCGCTGACCTTGTCCGGACATACGAAGACACATTTGTAGCCGCGTTGCTGAGCGACCAAAGCCAGCCCGACGCCGGTGTTACCCGATGTGGGTTCGACGATCGTTCCGCCGGGCTTCAACTCGCCGCTGGCCTCCGCGGCGTCGATCATCTTGACCGCGATGCGGTCCTTGGCGCTGCCGCCGGGATTGAGGTATTCGATCTTGGCGACGACCTTGCCCGCGCCCTGCGGCACAACTGAGTTCAGCTGGACCAGAGGGGTATTGCCGATGAGCTCACTGACGTGCCGGGCGATCCGCATACGTCCATGGTCTCAGGCCGCGAAAACGCTTACCAGGTGGCCTCTCGGATGTAGTCGCCGACCTGCTTCAGCGACCGGGTGGCCTCTTTCACCGCGGGACCCGCGATCTGGAAGACGTGCATTTGGCCAGGCCACACCCGCACCTCGACCGGCACTCCCGCGGCGGCCAGCATGTGGGCGGCTTTACGCGCGTCGTTGAGCAGGACTTCTGAGCCGGAGACATGGATCAGGGTGCGCGGCAGGCCTGGCTCGATGTGGTCGAGCGGCTCGTAGACCTCCTCGGCCTTGCCGTCGACGACATTGCGCGACGCCGCAGCTTCGACCAGCTCGACGAGCGCATTGAAGGCCTTCGGCGGGAACATGGCGTCCGACCGGATGTTGGGATGGTTGGCCCGCGCCTTGTTGTCGATCTCGAACAGCGGCGACAGCGTGACGATCGCGGCGGGCGACTCCCCCGCCAGCGCCTCCTGCTGCAGCTTCTCGGCCAGCGCCAGCGCCAGATAGCCGCCCGCGGAATCGCCCGCCAGAACGATCTGGTCGGGGTCATAACCCTTCAGCCGCAGCCAGTTGTAAGCGTCGTAGCAGTCGTCGAGCGCCATGCCGACGGAATGCTTGGGGATCATCCGGTAGTTGACGACCAGCACCGGGCTGTCGGCGAATTTCGACAAGGTCTCGACGAGGCGGCCGTGGCTGTGCACGCCGCAGGTCAAGAACGCGCCGCCGTGCATATAGAGAACAACACGACGTTTGCCATCGGCCGGTAGCACGCCTGCGGCCCTCACCAGCTGCGCGTTGCAGTTCGGCAGCGAAATCGTCGCCCTCACCGTGCCCGGCGCGGGCTTCAGGACGCGGAAGGCGAAGTCGACCACGCCGAATGGCCAGGGCAGACGTGGCGCGTAGCTACCGATCGCCAGAGTGGGCCTGATGGTCAGCATCGCGGCCAGTGACAAAAGTCGGCCACCGACGCTCGGACCGTCTTCGACGACCTCTACAGGCGCCCCGTCGCTGACGGGAAACTTGCGTGGCTTACGCCCTCTAGCTGCACTGACAACAGCATTACGGGTGCTTGGGACCTTACTTGGTGCCGTCATCGCCACCACTTCCTACGAAGCTGTAATGTCATCGGGTGGCACGTTTGCTCGGCCAACCTCGGTAACTTAGCTTGACATTTATTACCAATACAACAACTAACGAAACTTATTCGATACCGGACTTGATACCGCACCGTGACCGGCCGTTGGGTCTCGCCACGCGGATCGTTTGCTTTTCGGCCAATAAAATGGTCTTCGTGAGCACTCGTGCATCGCGCCGGTCGACCGTCGCACTCGCGGCGGCCGCGACGCTCGCGTCGACAGGCTCCGCCTACGTCGGGGCGCGCACTTTTCTCAGCGGTCAGGCTGACCAGGCCCGACGCGTCATCCCCAAGTCATGGGACATCCCGCCGCGGGCCGACGGCGTATACAGCCCCGGCGGGGGGCCGGTCGAACGCTGGCACCGGGGGGTGTCTTTCGACCTGCACCTGATGGTGTTCGGCGACTCCACGGCCACCGGCTACGGCGCCCGCAACGCAGAAGAGGTGCCGGGGGTGATGATCGCTCGCGCACTGGCCGAAGCCTCCGGCGGGCGGCGAATCCGGCTCAGCACCAAGGCAATCGTCGGCGCGACGTCGAAGGGGCTCTCGGGTCAGATCGACGCCATGTTCGTGGCGGGGCCGCCGCCGGACGCGGCCGTGATCATGATCGGTGCCAACGACATCACCAGGCTGCACGGCGTCGGTCCGTCGGCGCGAAGGCTCGGCGCCGCGGTGCGCCGCCTGCGGGCCAGCGGGGCCGTCGTCGTGGTCGGCACCTGTCCCGATTTCGGGGTGATCACCGCGATCCCGCAGCCACTGCGCACGATCGCGAGGGCGAGGGGTTTGCGGCTGGCCCGCGCGCAGGCGGCGGCCGTGCGGGCGTCAGGCGGGATTCCGGTGCCGCTGGCCGACCTCTTGGCGTCCGACTTCAAGCAGGCGCCCGATGTGTACTTCTCCTCCGACATGTTCCACCCGTCGGGCGCCGGCTATGCGCTGGCCGCCAAGCAATTGCTGCCGACGCTGTGTAATGCGTTGGGCGACTTCGCCGCAACCGCGGAGCAGGAGACGCCGTTGGAGTTACGGGGCGGTGACGTCAGCGCGCTGCTCGGCAGGCTCGGCGGAGTCAGCCGGTTGTGGCGCCGCTCCACTGGGGTGCCTGCACCGATCGTGGTGCCCGCCAGCTAGGTTTTTCTCGGTAAGCCACTATCGAGGAGCCGTCATGAGTGAAGCCGTCATTGTCGCGACCGCACGTTCGCCGATCGGCCGAGCGGGCAAGGGATCGCTGGTCGACATGCGGCCCGACGACCTGGCCACCCAGATGGTGCGGGCCGCGTTGGACAAGGTGCCTGCGCTGGACCCCAAGGACATCGACGACCTGATCATGGGCTGCGGCCAGCCCGGCGGCGAGGCGGGCTTCAACATCGGCCGCGCCGTCGCTGTGGCACTCGGATACGACTTCCTTCCCGGCACGACGGTGAATCGCTACTGCTCGTCGTCGCTGCAGACCACCCGGATGGCGTTCCACGCGATCAAGGCGGGCGAGGGCAGCGCGTTCATCTCCGCGGGCGTGGAAACGGTGTCGCGATTCCCGAAGGGCACCTCCGACGGCTGGCCCGATACACACAACCCGTTGTTCGCCGATGCCGAGGAACGTTCGGCGGCGGCATCGGCGGGCGCCGACGAATGGCACGACCCGCGCGCAGACGGCGCGCTGCCGGATGTGTACATCGCGATGGGTCAGACGGCGGAAAACGTGGCGTTGTACACCGGCATCAGCCGTGAAGACCAGGACCACTGGGGCGTGCGCAGCCAGAACCGCGCCGAGGAGGCCATCAACAGCGGGTTCTTCGCACGGGAGATCTCGCCGGTGACGCTGCCGGACGGGTCGCAGGTCAGCAAGGATGACGGGCCACGCGCAGGCACCACGTACGAGAAGATCAGCCAGCTGAAGCCGGTGTTCCGGCCCAACGGGACCGTGACCGCGGGTAACGCTTGCCCGCTGAACGACGGGGCGGCAGCGGTCATCGTCATGAGCGATGCGAAGGCCAAGGAGCTGGGGTTGACGCCACTGGCGCGGATCGTGGCCACCGGCGTGAGCGGGCTGTCGCCGGAGATCATGGGGCTGGGGCCGATCGAGGCGACGCGCAAGGCTCTTGCCAACGCGGGCATGACGATCGACGACATCGACCTGTACGAGATCAACGAGGCGTTCGCCGTTCAGGTGCTGGGTTCGGCTCGCGAGCTGGGCATGGACCACGACAAGCTCAATGTGTCGGGCGGCGCGATCGCGCTCGGGCATCCCTTCGGCATGACCGGCGCGCGTATCACCGCGACGCTGCTGAACAACCTGCAGACGCACGACAAGACGTTCGGGCTCGAGACGATGTGCGTCGGCGGTGGCCAGGGTATGGCGATGATCATCGAGCGACTCAGCTAGTTCGCTGCGGTTCACTTACGCCGTCACCTCCCAGCCCATGTCGCGGTAGTACCGCCGACGAATCCGGCGGGGGCGATCTGTGAACGGTTTCGGCGCAAAGAGAAAGCCCCCGGCATGCCGGGGGCTTTCGTAGTGAAGCGTCGTCAATCGCTTTGCAAGATGGACAGCAGACGCAGGATCTCGATGTAGAGCCAGACCAGTGTGACGGTCAGGCCGAGGGCGACACCCCATGCGGCCTTCTCCGGAGCGCCGGCGCGGATCATCTGGTCGGCGGCGTCGAAGTCGAGCAGGAAGCTGAAGGCTGCCAGGCCGATGCACACCAGCGAGAAGATGATCGCGATCGGGCCGTTTCCGCGAAGTCCGAGGCCTTCACCACCGCCGACCCCGAACAGCCCCAACACGAGGTTGCCGAGTGCGAGCACCAAGACACCGAAGATGCCCGCGACGATCATGCGGGTGAACTTCGGGGTGACGCGGATGGCGCCGGTCTTGTAGACCACGAGCATGCCGATGAACACGCCGATGGTGGCGAGGATCGCCTGCCCGATGAGTGCGCCTGCGCTGGCGCCGGACACATAGAAGTTGGCGAGCAGGAACGAGATCGCACCGAGGAACAGCCCCTCGAGCGCCGCATAGGTCAACACGAGCGCGGGGTTGTCCTGCTTGCGGCCGAACGTGGCGATCAGAACCACGACCAGGCCACCGAGACCGCCGACCAGTGCGAACGGCATCGCCAGCGCGAGGTTGCCCGCGACCAGGAAGTACGAGACGACCGCGACGGCGCTCAGCACCGCAAGGGTGACACCGGTTTTGGTGACGACGTCGTCGATGGTCATCGGACGCGAAACCCCGGTCTGCCTCTGGTCGGGGTACTGCGTCACATACGGGTCGGCGTGTACCGCCGCAGCACCGGCGCCTACGGCTCCGGTACCGAACTGGGCATAACCACCCTGCGTCTTCGGCAGGGATCGAAATACCGGATTGCTGCTTTCGCGCACCGTCGGATCCTCTCCTGTGCTCTCGTTCGCCTATCGACGAACATATGCTCAACGATTCATTCCCGGTATCGGTTCCCGGCGAGAACCTCCCAGGTCTTTCACAGGAAAGAGTACCCGTGGCCGCGCGTCGAAGGGCTACGTTCTAGATTGCAGGGCGTGGGTGGAAACGAGGATGTCCTAGTAAGCACCGCGAGCGGAACGGGCCTGATCAGGCTGAACCGACCCAAGGCGATCAACTCGCTGACCCACCCGATGGTCTCAGTGATCTCTCAGGCGCTGACCGAATGGCGGGATGACGATGACGTGCACGCCGTTGTGTTGTCCGGAGAGGGCGACCGCGGCCTGTGCGCGGGCGGGGACATCGTCGAGGTGTACAACAGCGCGCGGGGCGACCACTCCATCGCCAGGTCGTTCTGGTGGGACGAGTACGTGATGAACGCCTACATCGCGCGCTATCCCAAGCCTTACATCTCGCTGATGGACGGCATCGTGATGGGTGGCGGCGTCGGCGTCAGCGCGCACGGTAGCCACCGCGTCGTCACCGACACCACGAAGATGGCCATGCCCGAGGTCGGCATCGGCTTCATACCCGACGTCGGCGGGACCTACATCCTGTCGCGCGCACCGGGACTGCTCGGCCATCACGCGGCGTTGACCGGCGCACCGTTTGCGGCGGCCGACGCCATCGCGATGGGTTTCGCCGACCACTTCGTGCCGCACGACACGCTCGCCCAGTTCAAGGACGCGGTCATCGCCGACGGCATCGACGCCGCACTCGCCGCCTACGAGAAGGAGCCGCCACCCAGCGACCTTCTGGCACAACGGCAATGGATTGACGAGTGCTACGCGGCAGGTACCGTGGCCGACATCGTCGCCGCCTTGCGCCGACACGACGCCGCTGCAGCCAACGATGCGGCCGACCTCATCTCGACCCGTTCCCCCGTCTCGCTGTCGGTCGCGCTTGAAGCGGTGCGCCGCGCAGCGAAGCTCGAGACGCTGGAAGACGTGCTGCAGCAGGAGTATCGAACATCGTGCGGATCGCTGCGCAGCCACGACCTCGTCGAGGGCATCCGCGCACAGGTGATCGACAAAGACCGCAACCCGCACTGGTCGCCCGCGTCGCTGGCGGCCGTCACCCCCGCCGACGTCGAGGCATACTTCGCGCCGGCCGACCGCGAACTGGAGTTCTCATGAGCTACGAGACCATTCTGGTCGAGCGCGACGAGCGCGTCGGCACGATCACCTTGAACCGGCCCAAAGCCCTGAATGCGCTCAACAGCCGGGTCATGCACGAAGTCACCTCCGCCGCTGCGGAATTCGACGCCGACCCGGGCATCGGCGCCATCATCATCACAGGCAACGACAAGGCGTTCGCGGCGGGTGCCGACATCAAGGAGATGTCGCAACTGTCCTTCGGTGACGTGTTCGCCCAGGACTTCTTCGCGCCGTGGGCCAGACTGGCCGCCGTGCGCACACCGCTGATCGCCGCGGTCGCCGGGTATGCGCTCGGCGGCGGTTGCGAGTTGGCGATGATGTGCGACCTGCTGATCGCTGCCGACACCGCCAAGTTCGGCCAGCCCGAGATCAAGCTGGGCGTGTTGCCGGGCATGGGCGGTTCACAGCGCCTGACCCGTGCGATCGGCAAGGCCAAGGCCATGGACCTGATCCTGACCGGGCGCACCATCGACGCCGAGGAGGCCGATCGTAGCGGCCTCGTGTCGCGCGTCGTGCCCGCCGACGAGCTGATCCGCGAGGCAAAGTCCGTGGCCACCACCATCTCTCAGATGTCGCTGTCGGCGTCGCGGATGGCCAAGGAGGCCGTCAACCGCGCGTTCGAGTCGTCATTGACCGAGGGTCTGCTATACGAGCGCAGGCTGTTTCACTCGGCGTTCGCCACCAACGACCAGACCGAGGGGATGAACGCCTTCAGTGAGAAGCGCCCACCGAACTTCACGCACAGCTAATCTGCCTTCGTGACAGACACCATGCAGACAACGGAAGAGGCCGCACCGCAACAACACCCGGCCGAGCACAAACCGACCTGGTGGCAGCGGCACTACACCTTCACCGGCACGGTGCTCGCGCTGGTGTTCCTGTGGTTGTCGCTGACGCCGTCTCTACTGCCGCGCGGCCCGCTGTTCCAAGGCCTGGTCAGCGGGGCTGCGGGCGCGATCGGTTACGGACTCGGCGTCTTCCTGGTGTGGCTGGTGCGGTACATGCTGTCCAGAGACGCCAGCCCACACGCACCCGGTTGGGCCTGGCTCGCGGTGGTAGTGGTCGGGATCATCGGCCAGATCCTGATGATCATCTACTTCCACGTCTGGCAGGACGAGATCCGCGATCTCGACGGCGTGCCGAGAATGTCGTTCTGGGACCACCCGCTGACCGCAGTCATCTCGATCGTCGTGCTGTTCGCCTTCGTCGAAATCGGACAACTGATCGGCAGGTTGGTGAAGTTCCTCGTGCGCCAGCTGAACCGCGTTGCCCCACCGCGGGTTTCCGCGGTCGTGGTGGTGGTACTGCTGTTCGCACTGGCGATCGCGCTGCTCAACGGCGTCGTCGTCCGCGTCGGGATGGAGTACATCAACAAGACGTTCGCCGCGGTCAATGACGAGACCGACCCCGACTTCCCCGCTCCGACATCACGATTCCGGTCCGGCGGGCCGGATTCGGCAGTCAGCTGGGAGTCGCTGGGCCACCAGGGCCGGGTCTTCGTGTCGGCGGGGCCCACCGTTGACGAGCTGTCGCGTTTCAACGGCAAGCCCGCGATCGAACCGATCCGCGCCTACGCCGGGCTGCACTCGGCCGACGGCATCAAGGCAACGGCGGCGCTGGCCGCAGAAGAGTTGCGCGCCAAGGGCGGCCTGGACCGCGACGTGGTCGCCGTTGCGACGACGACCGGCACGGGCTGGATCAACGAGGCCGAAGCCGCGTCGCTGGAGTACATGTACAACGGCAACACCGCGATCGTGTCCATGCAGTACTCGTTCCTGCCGAGCTGGTTGTCGTTCCTCGTCGACAAGGAGAACGCGCGGCAGGCCGGGCAGGCGTTGTTCGAAGCCGTCGACGAACTGATCCGCCAGATGCCCGAGGCGCAGCGGCCCAAGCTCGTCGTGTTCGGCGAGAGCCTGGGGTCATTCGGCGGCGAGGCGCCGTTCCTGTCGCTGGACAATCTCGTCGCCCGCACCGACGGCGCGCTGTTCTCCGGCCCGACGTTCAACAACACCATCTGGACCGACCTCACCCGTAACCGCGACAAGGATTCGCCGGAGTGGCTGCCGATCTACGACAAGGGCCAGTACGTCCGCTTCGCCGCGCGGCCCGACAACCTGGACCGTCCCGACGACCCCTGGCGTGAACCGCGGGTGGTCTACCTCCAGCACGCATCTGATCCGATCGCGTGGTGGAGTCCCGATCTTCTGTTCGCAGAGCCGGATTGGCTGCGCGAACCCCGCGGCTACGACGTCTCCGGGCGCATGCAATGGATTCCGGTGGTGACGTTCCTCCAGGTATCCGCCGACATGGCGGTCGCAGTGGATGTTCCCGACGGGCACGGCCACGTCTACGTCAAAGACGTGGCCAACGCGTGGGCCGCCGTCCTGCAGCCACCGGGATGGACGCCGGAGAAGACCGAGCGACTGCGTCCGCTGCTGTCCAATGACGAGAACGCCTGATCCTCCTCGCGTCACGTGCGTGCAACGAGGACGCCTTCTGCCTTCAGCGCGTGGTAGCCCCCGATGACATCGGTCGACTTGTGCAGCCCGAGGTCGATCAGCGACGCCGCGGCCAGGCTCGAGGTGTAGCCCTCTGAGCACAGCACGACCCATTCGACGTCATCGTCGACGGCTTCGGGAATCCTGGCGTCGCTGGTCGGATCGCAGCGCCACTCCAGCACGTTGCGTTCGATCACGAGCGCACCAGGCACGTGCCCTTCGCGGTCGCGCTGCGCCTGCGGTCGGATGTCGACGAGCAGGGCGCCGCGCTTCAGCGCGTCGGGCACGGCTGCGGCGGGCATCCGCTCGAGGCGGGCGCGGGCGGCATCGAGCACCTTGTCGATCCGGCTGGACATCGAGTCCTACCCTTCCGGCCCGTCGGTCAATTCGGTTCGATTGCGGCGCAGTGTGTTGCGGCTCGTCACGTCGTAATACGACATCGCGGTCAGCGGTGGCGAGTAGGCATGCACGCTCAGGGTGGGTCCGTTGACGGCGATGCTCGGCGTCGGCGCCCACACGACGTCATGTACCCATCCGAGCGGGAACGCCGCCTGGTCACCCGCTTCCAGCCGCCGACGACGCAATGCCTGTCCGTCCCAGCGGAACTCGTCGAGCGCGCCCGAGACCAATGTCAGCGCGCCCAACGAGCCGCCGTGGTCGTGCAGTTCGGTTGCGTGGTCCTTGACCCAACTGATCAACCAGACGTCCAACTCCTCGTCACCGTGGATGCGTGTGTACCAGCGGTCATCGGCGGGCAGGCCCTCGGCGGGCAGCAGATGGTCGTATTGACCGCTGAGCACGCCGTCGGCGGCTTGGTCCACCGCGTTCAAGAGGTCGGGCACACGCAGGCGGGTAGGTGCCGAAACGGCGGAAATCATGGGAGCTCCAGAAAGAGACGACGGACGAGACGAGGGGTCGGCGGGCTACGCCGTACAACATCCCCTGACTCCGGTCCGCTCCATCACGCTCGCGAGTGTTGCATAGATTGGCAGCATGCGCTTCTACCCCATCCTGATCGCGGCAGCCGCGACGACCTTCGCGATCGCGGGATGTTCGTCTGGCGGCGAGTCCGGTCAACCGTCGGCCGCCCCGACCACGACGACGGCGACCACCACCGAAACGCACACCCCGCCACCCGGCGCCGTCGAGGTGTCGCCCGGCGGCGTCACAACGGCGGTCGGAGCGGACGCCGAGTCGACCGAGGAGGAGTATTCGCAGGCCTGCCAGGCCGCGAGGGCCTGGATCGACCAGCAGGGCGGCGACCGGAAGTCACAGGCCGAGGCGTTCTTGAAGTACATTCAGGAACCCGCGACCCCGCCGGGTCCGGCCACCTACAACACCCCGTGGGCGCAACTGTCGCCGGCCAGGCAGGCCGCTGCCATCGTCGCGGTCCAGGCAGGCGCGGACTCGCTCTGCTGAATTCGAATCACGCCTGCGAAAAAGTCGGTGGGCTCTACCCGGTCGGTGCACGCGCGTCACGGCGCAGAATGGAGCCATGCCTGGCAATCGCGTGGCGTTGGCTCTCGGCAGCGGGGGTGCACGGGGTTACGCCCACATCGGAGTGATCGCCGAACTGCAAGAGCGCGGTTATGAGATCGTCGGGATCGCCGGGTCGTCGATGGGTGCCCTCGTCGGCGGCCTGCAAGGAGCGGGAAAACTCGACGATTTCGCCGAGTGGGCAAAGTCGTTGACGCAGCGCGCGGTGCTGCGACTGCTCGACCCGTCGATCACCGCTGCGGGCGTGCTGCGGGCGGCGAAGATCCTCGACGCGGTGCGCGAAATCCTCGGCGAGGTCACCATCGAGCAACTGCCGATCCCCTACACCGCGGTATCGACGGACTTGATCGCAGGCAAGTCGGTGTGGCTGCAGCGCGGGCCGGTGGACGCGGCCATCCGTGCGTCGATCGCGATCCCCGGCGTCATCAGCCCGCACATCCTCGACGGCCGACTGCTCGCCGACGGCGGCATCCTCGATCCGCTGCCGATGGCACCGATCGCCTCCGTCAACGCCGATCTGACGATCGCGGTCAGCCTCGCCGGAAGCGAGTCCGGTGGCCGCGACGAGTCGACGGAACCCGAGCAGCGGGCCTCCACGGAATGGTGGAACCGAATGTGGCGCAGCACGTCGTCGCTGTTCGAGTCGAGCAGCATGTTGACCAGGTTCGGCGTCGCGCAGGACGCCGATGACGACGACGCTGCCGAGTCCGCACCGGAGTCCGAAAGCGGCGAGGAACTCGTCGACAGCTCGAAGGAAACGCCCGTGCCGAAGCTCGGCAGCTTCGAAGTGATGAACCGCACCATCGACATCGCGCAGGCGGCGCTGGCGCGCCACACGCTCGCGGCCTACCCGCCCGACCTGTTGATCGAGGTGCCCCGAACAGCTTGCCGCAGCCTGGACTTTCACCGCGCCGCCGAGGTCATCGAGATCGGCCACCAGTTGACGGCGCAGGCGATCAAGCCGCTGGAAAGCTGATAACGCGCTTCAGCCCAGGCTGGGAGAAGGCCTGGGCTGAAGCTTGGAAATGGCTCGTGCGGTTATCCGCAGGCACAGCCGCCGTAGTCGATGTTCTTGTCGGGCCCCTCGGTGCCGCCACCGGTCGTGCCGCCGCCACCGCCTGTCGTGGTGCCACCACCGGTCGTGGTGCCGCCGCCACCGGTCGTGGTGCCGCCACCGCCGGTCGTCTCACCGGGCTTGGTCTCACCGGGCTTGGTCTCACCAGGCTTGGTCTCACCAGGCTTGGTCTCACCCGGCGTGGTCTCACCCGGCGTGGTCTCAACCGGTTTGGTCTCAACCGGTTTGGTCGTATCAGCGGGCTTGGTCGTATTCGCGGGCGTGGCCGGATTGGCGGGGGCCTGCCCCTGAACCGGCGCCGGGTTGCTGGTGTTGGACCGCGGAGCCGACGGAGTGGCAACACGGACCGGAGCCGGGTTGTTGACGATCACCGGCGAAGCGGGGTCGCTGTTGGTGTTCAGCCCAGGGATGTTGATCTCGGAGGGGATGTTGAACACGGTCGACGGCTGCGAGGCCGCGGTCTGTTCGGGCTGGCTGCTGGAGTTCATCAGGTAGACGCCACCGAAGGCTGCGGCGCCGACGACCGCAATGCCTGCCACGATCAGCAGGCCTTTGCCTGCCGCTGCGGACTGTGCGGCGGGTGCGGCCACCGGCATCGGCTGCTGCATCGGGGCGTAGCCCTGGAAGCTGTCGTGCTGGGGGCCGTAGTTCTGGTGCTGGGGGTAGGTGTTGTACATGGTGTCTCCTCGGTCTGTGAGTGGCCCTTGCGGCCGCTTTCACAGGTAGGAGCGACGGGCACCGACCAGACGCACACTTTTTTCCAAAATTTTTCGAGAAAAGTTCTCGTCAATCAATCCACGCAGGTCAGCGCAGGAAAAAGTCGGCTACCTCGGCGGCTACGCGTCGCCCCTGCACCCGCCCGGCACGCGCCGACGGCTCGCGACAAGCGGGGTCGAGCGGGTTCGAGCCGAAGGCAGCCAGCGCATCGTCATCGGCGAAGACTCCCAGCGAGCGGCCGGGAAAGCCGTCGACCTCGACGGCCGGGTCGGGACCGAACGGCGACGGCGCACCTTTCCCCGACGGCACGAGCACCACGACCACATCGCAATCGGTGGCAAGCCCGAGGTTCATCGTGCTGCCGACCCCACCGTCCATGTACCGCCGCGCGCCGATGGTCACCGGCGGCCATGCACCGGGCACGGCGCAGCTCGCGGCGACGGCATCGACCAGGCCTACGCCCGAGTCGCGGTCGAAGGTGACCAGTTCTCCGCTGCCGATGTCGATCGCGGTGATCCGCAGATCGCGCTGCGGCCAGTCGTGCGACGGCAGCCGCTGGGCGATGACCTCGCGGCGAACCGCCTCGGGCACCGTCGCCGTCGCCTGGGCGACCGCCCCGATCCGCTGCAGCTTCTGCGCGGTCGTCGCGTCGCGGTCCGAAAGGGCGTCGACGAACAGCTTGGTGATGTCCTCGATGTCGACGTTGGGGTCGATCTCATTGGACGTGCCGGTGACCTGACGCTCGTACAACTCATCGAGGCTTCGCCCACTGCCCAGCTGGGCCGCGACCGCCGAGCCGGCCGATGTGCCGACCACCACGTCGGTGTCGAGCAGCGCCCGGGCTGTCTCCGGGGATTCGTCCGCGATGCCCAGCAGAACGCCGATCTCCCAGGCGATGCCCGCCAATCCTCCACCGGCGAGTACCAGGCCGCGTTTCGATGTCACAGACCGAAGTCTGCCAGGCTGGTGATGATCGCCGTGCACACCAACCCTCGAGGGGACGTCGATGAAGACGAAGGCCGCAGTGTTGTGGGGACTGCACCAGAAATGGGAGGTCGAGGAGATCGACCTCGACGGCCCACGGCGGGGCGAGGTGATGGTCCAGATGTCGGCAAGCGGCATGTGTCACTCCGACGAGCATCTGGTCACCGGTGACTTGCAGATGACGATGCCGGTGGTCGGGGGGCACGAGGGCGCGGGCGTCGTCGTCGAGGTGGGCGACGGTGTGACCGAGGTGGCCGAGGGCGACCACGTGGTGCTGAGCTTCATCCCCGCCTGCGGCCGGTGCGGACCGTGTGTGCGCGGCATCGGCAACCTGTGCGAACTCGGCATGCACCTCTTGAAGGGGCCGCAGTTGGACGGCACCCATCGCTTCCACGCACGCGGACGCGACGTCGGTCAGATGTGTCTGCTCGGCACGTTTTCCGAATACACCGTCGTCCCGACCGCGTCGGTGGTCAAGGTCGACGACACCGTGCCGTTGGACAAGGCGGCGCTTGTCGGCTGTGGGGTGACCACCGGTTACGGCAGCACTGTTCACACCGGTGAGGCGACGGCGGGAAGCACCGTGGTGGTGATGGGTGTCGGCGGCGTCGGCATCAACGCCGTGCAGGCGGCGAGGATCGTCGGTGCACGTCACATCGTCGCGCTCGATCCTGTCGAGTACAAGCGTTGCCGGGCAACCGAATTCGGTGCGACCCACACTGCCGCGTCGCTCGACGAGGCGGCTCGGCTGGTGGTCGAGTTGACCCGCGGACAGAAGGCCGATGTCTGCGTGGTCACCACCGACGTCGCGGAAGGAGCGTACGTTGGACAGGCATTGAGCCTGGTCGGCAAGCGCGGCCGTGTGGTGATGACGGCGATGGCGCATCCGGACGAGAAGCAGGTGAGCCTGTCGTTGGTCGACCTGACACTGTTCGAAAAGCAGGTCCGCGGTTCGCTTTTCGGGTCGTCCAACCCGAGGGTGGACATCTTCCGAATGCTCGACCTCTACGATTCGGGCCAGCTCATGCTCGACGAGCTCATCACCCGCGAGTACACGCTGGCCGACATCAACACCGGTTACGACGACCTTCGCAGCGGCCTGAACCTGCGCGGGCTGATCACATTCTGATCCCCCGGCCTTCCACGCCCAAACCAACAAATGGGCGCAAAAGTGTTGGTAGATGGCGCCATATCGTCGATCTCGGTGTCGTTCAGTGCACCAGCAGGCGCGCCAGTTCGGCGAGCGACTGGCGGGCGTAACCCTTCCACAGCCTGCCGAAGACCGGAAGCAGCGGCGCGGTGAGCGGGCTGCGCGGATGGATCGTCCACCGCCACGTCACTTTGGTGCCGTGGCCCATCGGCTCGAACGACCAAATCCCTTCGATGTGGTCGACCAACGGCGACAGCGGACCCGTGATGTCCGACAGCGTGTATCCGAACGAACGCGGCGCGTCGAAGCTCGTCAACCGCTCATGCATGCTGCCGCCGCCGACGAGCACGACGGTGCGCGATTGACCGACGCTGTCCCAGTCACCGCTCTGGTCGCGGGTCTCCTTGATGGGCGGGATGGGCCCGTACCACTTGCTGAACAGCTCCGGCAGCGGAATCGGCACCAGGTCGCGGAAGGCGTCGGCCTGACCAACCGGAATCGTGCGCGACTGCTCGACCACCAGCGGTTTCGTCATGGCGATGCTCAGCCCGGCAACTCCACGTCACAGCGGTCACGGAAATCGAGCGACGGCTGGCGTATCCCCCGGACGTCGGTCTCGACCTGCGGGTTTTCGTCGAGGTATTCCTGCAGACGTTGGCGCTGTTGGTCGCGCGGTAGACCCTTGAGGTCGGTGAAGAAGGCGTTGACGTCCGGATGGGTGAAGAGGTAGGCCGACATCGCGGCGGATACGCCCGTCACGACACCGGCCAGGTCGGCGGCGGTGCAGTTCGGCGGGGGGTCATCGGCGGCCGCCGGGGCGGAAGTCGCCAGCAGGATCGCGGCGCTCAGCGCCCAGGCGGCTACGACGATCCGGCGATGCGTGGTGGGCATATGGCATCTCTCCTTGCGCTGATGTCTTCTCATCTGATGGACGACCGGCTCAGACACAGCCGCTGACGCTGATGCGGCGGCCGAAGTTGGCACACACGTTGACATTGGGCGGCGGTGGCGGCGGGGGCGGAGGCGGTGCCGCGTCGTAGTCCTCGGGCAGCGGGGCGTAGACCGCCGGTGGCGGCACATAGGGCGCGATGGCGTCGGCGATGCTTCCGCACCCGCCCACCGAGACGTGGCGCCCGCCGACCGATCCGCAGACGTCGGCGTGGGCCGCCGCCGGCTCGGAGATCGTGAGCGCGATCATGATGGCGCAGAAGCCTACTGGCGCGGCTGCCCTGGTGGCGATACTCATGTTCACCTCTCGTCGGAAAGCGCCCCGGTTGTGTCGATTACGGCGATCTTCGCAACAATCGAGGGTCATAGAGGTCGAAAGGCGCTGATTCTCAGTGATTGTTCAGCGAAGCCCGGGTGCCGCCTTGCCACTGATCAGCGGCAGATCCAGCATCGTCAGGATGCCGGGCTCGGCGGCGCAGACCGCGGGCACCGAGTTCACGCAGTGCGCCGCGGTGCCGACGACGCCGAGGTCGGGACCCTCGTCGCCGGTTTTCGCGTGAAACCCGTGCACGACGATGTTGAGGTCGGGATTGCCCCGAATCTCGATCTCGTATCGCTGACCCTCCGGCCCGAATTCCCATGCGGGGTCGAGATTCTCCTCGCCCATCAGCCAGTTCACCGAGACGCGGACGACGGGTTTGTCGCCGACGACCGCTTCCCAATGGAACTTGCGTCCGGCGACCTGGCCGGGCTCGATCACGCCGATCGGCGATTCGATCGGCGCGGTCGCAACGGCGATCTCCTGGGTGGCCCGCACCTTCGGTTCGACATCGAAACCCATCTGCGCGACGACCATCTTCACCGCCTGGATGAAGCCGCTGTCGAGCATCTTCTGCATCGGCCCTGTCAGCGCCTTCTCGGGCACTTCGCCGAAGCCCATCACCTGGCGCACGACGTCGGTCGCCTCGTACGAGCGCAGATCGGAGAACTCCTCGGCGCGAACGTAAGTCACACCGGTGGAGAACGCCGAGAACAGCAGCGGGAACTTCTCGCTGATACCACCAGGCGCGAGGCCGGTGCCGTGCAGCGTCGCATCCCCCTCGATGGCGGCCTCCCGGATCGGCGCCGCGCTGCGCTCGCTGGGATACAGCCACCCGACGGGCGTCACGACGTTCTTGCCCGACCGCAGCAGCGCCGTCACCTCGTCCGGATTGGCCATCAGCGGCGCATAGATCACAGCGTCGGCGTCGAGGGCGAGGATGTCGTCGATGCTGTCGGTGGCGGCGACGCCGATCGGATCGACGCCCGCCAGTTCCCCGGCGTCGCGGCCCGCCTTGTCGGCCGAGTGCACCCAGCATCCGACCAGTTCGAGGTCCGGATGCTCCAGCACGCCCCTGATCGCCGCGGCGCCGACGCCGCCGGTGGCCCACTGCACGACCCGAAAGACCATGTGACCACTCCCGCCATCGCAAAACTAGAACACGTTCTACTAAGGTCTACACCACTTCACCGCCCGGCAGGTCACAATTGCCCTGATGGCCGAGAAGGGTGTCGAGTTCGGCGTGTTGGGACCGCTGCAGATCCGCGTCGACGACGAACCGGTGGCGCTGGGCACGCCCAAGCAGCGGGCGGTGCTCGCCATCTTGGTGATCAACCGCAACCGCCCGGTCGCGACCGATGCGCTGATCGAAGCGGCATGGGAGCAGTTCCCGCCGCCGGATCCCCGCGCGAGCCTGCACTCCTACGTATCCAACCTCCGCAAGCTGCTAGGCGGCATCGGCCTTGATTCCCGTTCGACCTTGGTCAGCGCACCGCCGGGCTACCGGTTGAACGTCAACGAGAATGTCTGTGACATCGGACGTTTCGCGCTCGCAAAGAATGCGGGCGTCCAAGCCGCGGCCGCGGGGAAGTTCGAAAAGGCGAGCGAGCACCTTTCGGCCGCGCTGTCGGAGTGGCGTGGGCCCGTCCTGGAGGATCTTCGCGACTTCCAGTTCGTCGACGCGTTCGCCGCCGCGCTCATCGAGGACAAGATGCTGGCCCACACCGCGCTTGCCGAAGCCGAGATCGCCTGCGGCCGTGCGTATACCGTGATCGGCGAGCTGGAGTCACTGACCGCTGCGCACCCCTATCGCGAGCCGTTGTGGGCGCAGCTGATCACCGCCTACTACATGACCGAACGGCAGTCCGACGCTCTTGCCGCCTACCGTCGGCTGAAGACGACGCTCGCCGACGACCTCGGCATCGACCCAGGGCCTACGCTGCAGGCGCTCTACGAGCGGGTACTGCGGCAGCAGCCACTGAACGTGAAGCGGGTCGCACGGACCACCGCGATCCACACCGCCACCGCACTCGAGCAGCGCACTGCGGTCAGCGGCGGATCGTCGGCCGCACTGCTGCGTGATGCGACAGGCGCCGAGTATCCGTTGGTGGCAGCCGCCACCAGGATCGGGCGACTGCCCGACAACGACATCGTGCTCGAGGGGGCAAACGTCAGCCGCCACCATGCCGTTGTCATCGACACCGGCACCAGCTTCGTGATCTCCGACCTCCGGTCGGCCAACGGGGTCGAGGTCCGAGGCGAACGAATCCGGGCCGGCGTCACGCTCAACGACGGCGACCGGATCCGGATATGCGATCACGAGTTCGTCTTCGAGATGCAAACCCCTCAGGTGTAGCGCGATTGCCGTGTGACGAGCGACCCGTGGCATTAGGGTGTGTTCGCTGGCAAAGGCTGAGGAGCAACCGATGAGCGGCGGCGAAGAGGATTCCCGGGCGGGAACCGTGTTCGGCCGTTATCGCCTGCGTCGACTACTCGGCAAGGGCGGCATGGGCGAGGTCTACGAGGCCGAGGACACCGAGAAGGACCGGATTGTCGCGCTGAAACTGTTGCCGGAGGCGGTTTCCCACGATCCGGTGTTCAGGAAACGACTGCAGCGCGAGGCGCACTCCGCGGGCAGGTTGCTCGAACCGCACGTGGTTCCCATCCACGACTACGGCGAGATCGACGGGGTGATGTTCGTCGACATGCGCATGATCGACGGCACCGATCTGCGCAAAATCCTCAAGAATTACGGCCCGATGACCCCGGCGCGGGCGGTGGCGATCGTGCGCCAGATCGCTTCGGCGCTGGACGCGGCCCACGAAGCGGGCATCATGCACCGCGACGTCAAGCCCGAGAACGTGCTCATCACCCGTGACGATTTCGCCTACCTCGTCGACTTCGGCATCGCCAACGCCGCCACCGACGAGAAACTGACCGAACTGGGTACCGCGGTCGGCACATACGCCTACATGGCGCCGGAACGGTTCACCAACGAGGAAGTGACCTACCGCGCCGACATCTACGCCCTCGCATGCGTACTGCACGAGTGTCTGACCGGCTCGCAACCCTTCCCCGCCGACAGCGTCAGCGTGGTGATCACCTCGCACCTGATGCAGCCGATTCCGCGACCCAGCGTGATGCGACCGGGCATACCCGCGGCATTCGACCGTGTCATCGAGCGGGGCATGGCCAAGCAACCGGGCGACCGGTTCGCCAGCGCGGGCGATCTCGCATCGGCGGCCAACGACGCTCTGACACAACGCGATCAGGACAAAGCCGCTGATATTCTGCAGCGCAGCCAGCATGCGACGATGCCCGCCATCCCGACGCCACCGCCGTATCCGCCGACACCGCCACCGTTCCCGGCGTCTCC
This sequence comes from Actinomycetes bacterium, assembly GCA_023415515.1. Classification (GTDB taxonomy): domain Bacteria; phylum Actinomycetota; class Actinomycetes; order Mycobacteriales; family Mycobacteriaceae; genus Mycobacterium. The sequence continues at coordinate 135 of JAEZKH010000304.1, read as the reverse complement.
GCCCGCCGCATTCCACGGGCAGTTCAACACCCCGCAGCCGGCGAAACCGATGCAGAAGAGCACGACATGGATCCCGCTGACCGCGGCTGCGGCGGTGTTCGTCCTCGTCCTCGGCGCGTTCGGGGTGTGGTGGGT
>JAEZKH010000302.1 GCA_023415515.1 Actinomycetes bacterium | reverse complement strand
CGCCGGGGCGCGGCGCCGCCGCGAGCACTCCGCGATTGAGGTGAAATCCCACGACGGCGGCCATCACCTCGGCCGACGCCCGGTAATAGGGAGCCTCGATGACGTCGAGGTCGTCGGCCAGTTCGCGCAGGCGGCGATCGGTGCCCAACATCGCGCGCGGACGGAACCGGGACGCCAGCATCCGCCGCACCACCAGGACTCCCTCGGCGATCACCAAACCCTTACCCGAGGGCAGATCGGGCCTGCGGTCGACGCTGTTGAGGTCGCGGAAGTCGTCCAACCGCGGGTCGCCGGGATCGTCGACGTCGACAACAGCGCTCATCCCCCGCAAGTTACGCGACCGTCGCGCTCAGCCGGTCTCCTCCACCAACGCCGACATGAGATCGGCGGCTAGCAGCAAAGTCTTCCGCTGGTCGGGGTCGAAGTGCGAAAGACGCTCTTTCAGCCATTCCTGGCTTGCTTTTCGCTCGGCCTCGATCAATTCCATCCCCGATGGCGAAACCGATACCAGGACCTGGCGCCCATCTGCCGGATGCGCGCTTCGCGCCACGAATCCGAGTTCGGCGAGTGAGGCAATTACCCGTGTCATGGAAGGCGGTCGAACGCGTTCCCTGAGTGCCAAGGCACCAGGGGTCATCGCACCCTCTTTGGCAAGCGTCGACAACGCCGACAATTGCGTCAAGGACACCGACGATTCGGAGCGGCGAAACCGTAGTTGACGCGCCAGGCGCATCACGGCCAGCGACAAGTCGCTGGCCAATCGGGCATCAGTATCCTTCACGGCTCAAAGGATAGCTAGCTATACTTCCGATGTGCAGCAAAACGCGTTCCGCCTTACCGGATCGGTCTCTGCGGGCTAGGTTGGAAGCCGATGAACGACGGATCGACAGTCTCCTCGGAGTCGGAACCCCCTGCCCTGCCTAGGATCCTGCTGGAACCATGGCCGGTCATCATCGTCATCGCCGTCGGCTGGCTGCTTGCCGCGACCCTGGCGTTCACGGTCGCCGGGCTACACCAGTGGCGCCCCGTCACGGTCGCCGGCTTGGGCGTGGGGATACTCGGCACGTCGATTTTTCTTTTGCAGCGCCGCGCGGTTCGGCGCGGTTCCCGTGGTGCGCAGAGTGGGCTGAGCTGACGTCGATTCGCGCCGAGAAGCCGGCGCCATGAACCGACTCCTGACGCGAACGCGCCGCACTTTTTCCGCTTCGCGGGCAAACGGGTCTACCTTGTTCAGATCATTTTGGGTCGCCCCCGAATTGAACCACTACTTGTACCACCTAACTTGCGTTCCGAAATTTCAAGATCAAGTGGCGACGGGCGCCCATGTCCCCGTCCTTTTTTCGCGACCTACATTTCTATTCCAACCGACCGGCGACGAATGCGGTCCGTCGTGGGAAAGCATGGCCGCCGCAAACGCCCTGGAAGAGGTGCGGCGATGACCGGCACACGCGCAGGCGAGCAACGCCTCCGCGACCTCAAACTGCTGCGCCGCGTCCGGGACCGGATGGACCGCGAGTACGCGCAGCCGCTCGACGTCGAGTCGCTGGCCCGCGGCGTGAACATGTCGGCAGGACATCTCACGCGCCAGTTCAAGCTCGCCTACGGCGAATCGCCGTACTCCTATCTGATGACTCGGCGCATCGAGCGGGCGATGGCGCTGTTGCGCGGCGGCGACCTGTCGGTCACCGAGGTCTGTTTCGCCGTCGGCTGCTCGTCGCTGGGCACCTTCAGCACCCGCTTCGCCGAACTGGTCGGCATGCCGCCGAGCGTCTACCGGGAAAAGGCGGCGTGCGCGACGGCGGGAATCCCCACATGCGTGGAAAAGCAGGTCACCCGACCGATCAGGAATCGAGAAGCGCCTGCGGCGCGGATGCACCTAGCGTGATCGCCATGGACATCACGATCAACGCCAGTTTCCTTCCCCACGAGGATCCCGAGCAGTCGCTGGCCTTCTACCGCGACGCCCTGGGCTTCGAAGTCCGCAAGGATGTCGGCCGCAACACCATGCGCTGGATCACGATCGGGCCGGTGGGAAGGCCGGACATGAACATCGTGCTGACGCCGCCGGCCGCCGACCCGGGCGTCACCGACGACGAGCGTCGTGTGATCGCCGAGATGATGGCCAAGGGCACCTATGCCGGCATCATGCTCGCCACCACCGACCTCGACGCCGTCTTCGAACGGGCGCAGGCCAACGGTGCCGAGGTCATGCAGGAACCCACCGACCAGCCGTGGGGGGCACGCGACTGCGCGTTCCGCGATCCCGCAGGCAACACGGTCCGCATTCAACAGGTCGCATGACGGGCCCGCAGATCGAAGCCGACAGCCACGACGTCATCCGGGTGACGGGCGCACGCGAGAACAACCTCAAGGACGTCGACGTCGAACTGCCGAAGCGGCGGCTCACGGTGTTCACGGGCGTCTCCGGCTCCGGCAAGAGCTCGCTGGTGTTCGACACGATCGCCGCGGAGTCACAGCGGCTGATCAACGAGACATACAGCGCGTTCGTGCAGGGTTTCATGCCCAACCTGGCGCGACCCGACGTCGACGTCCTGGCCGGGCTGACGACGGCGATCATCGTCGACCAGCAGCGGCTCGGCGCCGACCCTCGCTCGACCGTGTCAGGGAACGTCGCGAGTTCAGCATCGTCGGCGGCATGTGCCCGCGTTGCGAGGGCAGGGGCGCGGTCAACGACATCGACCTGACCGCGTTGTACGACGAAAGCAAGTCGCTCAGCGAGGGCGCGCTGACGATTCCCGGCTACAGCATGGAGGGCTGGTACGGCCGCATCTTCCGCGGCTGCGGCTACTTCGACGTCGACAAGCCGATCGGCGAGTTCAGCAAGAAGGAACGTGATGCGCTGCTGTACAAGGAGGCCACCAGGATCACGGTCGACGGCGTCAACCTGACCTACCTCGGGCTGATCCCCCAGATCCAGAAGTCGTTCCTGACCAAGGACGTCGAGGCGATGCAACCGCATATCCGCGCGTTCGTCGAGCGGGCGGTCACCTTCACCACCTGCCCCGACTGCGGTGGCAGCAGGCTGTCGGAGACCGCGCGGTCGTCGAAGATCAACGGGGCCAGCATCGCCGACGTGTCCGCCATGCAGATCAGCGATGTCGCCGAATGGGTCAAGCGCGTCGAAGACCGTGCTGTTGCACCGTTGTTGACGGCGCTGCGGCACACGCTCGATGCGTTCGTCGAGATCGGCCTCGGCTACCTGTCGCTCGACCGGCCCGCAGGCACGCTCTCGGGCGGAGAGGCGCAGCGCGTCAAGATGATCCGCCACCTCGGGTCGTCGCTGACCGATGTGACCTACGTCTTCGACGAACCGACCATCGGTTTGCATTCCCACGACATCGCGAGGATGAACCACCTGTTGTTACGCCTGCGCGACAAGGGCAACACCGTCCTGGTCGTGGAGCACAAACCCGAGGTCATCGAAATCGCCGACCACATCGTCGATCTCGGCCCTGGCGCGGGCGCGGCCGGCGGTGAAGTCGTCTTTCAGGGCAGCGTCGAGGGTCTGCGCGGCAGCGATACAGTCACCGGCCGCCACCTCGGCGACCGCGCGGCGCTCAAGGATGACCTGCGTGTGTCGTGCGGCGCGCTGAAAATCCGCGGAGCGGACACCAACAACCTCCGTGACGTCGACGTCGACATCCCGTTGGGGGTGCTGACCGTCGTCACCGGCGTGGCCGGTTCGGGTAAGAGTTCGCTGATCGCCGGTTCGGTGGCAGGCCGGGACGGGGTGGTGACCATCGACCAGGCGCCGATCCGCGGATCCCGGCGCAGCAACCCCGCGACCTACACCGGTCTCCTCGACCCGATCCGCAAGGCGTTCGCGAAAGCCAACGGGGTCAAGCCCGCCCTGTTCAGCGCCAACTCCGAGGGCGCATGCCCGAACTGCAACGGCGCCGGGGTCACCTACACCGACTTGGCGATCATGGCCGGCGTCGCGATCCCGTGCGACGTCTGCGAGGGCAAGCGTTTCGACGCGTCGGTGCTCGAGTTCACCTTCGGTGGCCGCGACATCAGTGAGGTACTGGCGATGCCGGTGGCTGACGCCGCGCGGTTCTTCGCCGCCGGTGACGCGAAAACACCTGCCGCCCAAAAGATCCTGGACCGGTTGACCGATGTGGGGTTGGGCTACCTGACCCTGGGGCAGCCATTGACCACACTGTCCGGCGGCGAGCGCCAACGGCTCAAGCTGGCCAACCAGCTGGGTGAGAAGGCGAACATCTACGTCCTCGACGAGCCGACCTCCGGCCTGCACCTGGCCGATGTCGAGCAACTGCTCGGGCTGTTGGACCGGCTTGTCGACGCTGGCAAGTCGGTCATCGTGATCGAGCATCACCAGGCCGTGATGGCGGACGCCGACTGGATCATCGACCTGGGACCCGCGGCGGGCCACGACGGCGGCACGGTGGCCTTCGAGGGCACGCCTGCTGAACTGGTCGCCGAGCGGTCAACGCTGACCGGTCAACACCTCGCCGACTACGTCGGCTCCTGATTGGGCTCGGCTTCCGGTTCGGCCTCGGGTTCGGCCGCCGACTCCTGCGGTTCGGCCTCCGCCTCGGGCTGTGGTTCGTCTGGTTCGTCCTCGGCAGCCGGCGCCACCGCCTCGACCACATCGAGGACGCCGTCGTCATACGGGTCGTAGAGCGGTGAGCCGGTCCCGGCGGGCGCAGGCGTGTCCGAATGCGCGCCGCAGCCGTATTCGGCGTCGACCACGTGCCCGTCGGCCGACAGCACGTTGGCGCAGACGCCGAACATCAGCCCGAGGGCGCCCGACACGGGCACGTAGAAACCGCAGTCGCGGCAGATCCGGCGGGTGGATCGGGCCATTGCCGACCCGGGCCCGTAGTCGCCGTCATGCCACCGCTGCGCGGCTTCGAGACGACCCAGTTGGCTGAGCAGGCGACGACGGCCGAGCCCGAGCTCGTAGGCGACGTCGTCAACGGCGGGGTCGCCGGTCGCGGCGAAGCCGGGCACCAGGCGCGGGTCCTCGACAGGCGTGGCGAGCAGGTCGCCGGGACCGAGGTCGCCTGGCCGCAGCCGCTCCTGCCACGGCACCCACTGGGGCGCCAGCAGCGCGGTCGGTCCAGGCACGAGCACGACCTCGCTGATCGTCGCGTGATCGGCACCGGGGTGCGCGGCCACCACGACGGCCCACTGCCAACCTTGATAACCGGGCAGGTTGGCCAGGAACCGGTGAGTGGCGGCGGTCGCGTCGTCGAACGACGCACCCAGATACTCGCCGACGGTGTCTCCGCTGTGCTCGACTATCGCCGCGCGCGCCAGCTCCACGGCACCCGTCAGCACCGCATCGAGCTCCGCCGACCTCTCGATCGTCGTTGCCTCCGAGCCGTCCTCGGTGGATTCCGTCGCGCTGTCCACGGACTCAATAGTGCCTGACCGGGCATCGTGCAGCCACACCCGGTCGGCTGCGCGATGCCGTCGCCGCGATGGGGGAGAATCTCGGTGTGACCGGATCGCGACGAGACCCCCGAGACCGGGAGGACGGCCGCGATCCTCGCTACTACCCCCCGCGACCGCCGTCCTACCGCGGCGACGAGCACCCCGGCATGGCCAACTACCCGAGCGACGGGGTGGACCACCGGCGCGGGCGGCGCCCGTCGGCGCCGAGTGCGAACCGCTACCTGCCCCCGCTCGAAGAACGACAGCCGCACCGCAGCGACCCCGGCATCGGCGAGGGCCTCGGCCGGAAGCCGCCGGGTCCACGCGGGGCCGCCCAGCGCAGCCGCGAGATGGGTTCGAAGATGTACGGCCTCTTCCACCGGGCCGCGACCGCCGACGGCGCGGACAAGTCGGGGCTGACCGCGCTGACCTATCCGGTGATGGCGAATTTCGCGGTGGACGCCGCGATGGCGGTCGCCTTGGCCAACACGCTGTTCTTCGCGGCGGCCTCCGGCGAGAGCAAGAGCAAGGTCGCGCTGTATCTGCTCATCACGATCGCACCGTTCGCCGTCATCGCCCCGTTGATCGGTCCCGCTCTCGACCGTCTGCAACACGGCCGCAGGCTCGCGCTCGCGATGTCGTTCGGGTTGCGCACGGCACTGGTCGTGATCCTGATCGCCAACTATGACGGGGCCACCGGCAGTTATCCCTCGTGGGTGCTGTACCCGTGTGCGTTGGGAATGATGGTGCTGTCCAAATCATTCAGCGTGCTGCGCAGCGCGGTCACGCCGCGCGTGCTGCCGCCGACGATCGATCTGGTCCGGGTGAACTCCCGGCTGACGGTGTTCGGACTGCTCGGCGGCACCATTGTCGGCGGAGCCGTCGCCGCAGGCGTCGAATACCTGCTGAACCTGTTCCACATGCCGGGCGCGCTCTACGTGATCGTCGCCCTCACGCTTGCGGGTGCGGCGCTGTCGATGCGCATCCCGAAATGGGTGGAGGTCACCGAGGGCGAGGTGCCCGCCACGCTGAGCTACCACGGCGCAGAAGGTGAACTGCGGCGGCGCGCGGCACGGGAACCCGCTTCGGGCAAGGCTCGACAACCGTTGGGCCGCAATATCATCACCGCATTATGGGGCAACTGCACGATCAAGGTGATGGTCGGCTTCCTGTTCCTCTATCCCGCGTTCGTGGCCAAATCGCACGACAAGAGCGGCTGGGAACAGCTGATGCTCCTCGGCTTGATCGGCGCCGCGGCGGCGATCGGCAACTTCGGCGGCAACTACGCCAGCGCGCGATTGCAACTCGGCCACCCGGCACAGCTGGTGGTGCGCAGCACGATCGCCGTAACGCTGGTCGCATTGGCGACGGCGCTGACCGGCAAGCTGATGGTGGCCGCGCTGGCAGCCCTGGTCACCGCGGCCGCAGCGGCTGTGGCCAAAGCGTCGTTGGACGCGTCGCTGCAGGACGACCTGCCCGAGGAGTCGCGCGCATCGGCGTTCGGCCGGTCGGAGTCGCTGCTGCAACTGGCCTGGGTGGCAGGCGGCGCGACCGGTGTGCTGGTGTACACCCAGCTGCACATCGGCTTCACGGTGATATCGACGGTGCTGATCCTCGGCCTCGCGCAGACGCTGGTGAGTTACCGCGGCGACTCGCTCATCCCGGGCCTCGGCGGAAACCGACCCGTCCTCGCGGCCCAGGAGGGCCCGCGGCGCGATCCGGCGGTACCGCGCGAGTGAAGAAAGGCCTTGCGGTCCTCGCAGCCGTCGTGCTGCTGGCGTCCATTGCGACCGGTGTCCTGGTGTTGCGGCTGTCCCGCCATCCCGGCTCCGAGCATCCGGAGATCAGCGCTTACACGCGCGGACAACTGGTGCGCGTCGGTCCGTACCAGTACTGCGCGGTGCTCAACCCGACAGATTGCGAAACCCCGCGCGCGGACGGTGAATTGAGAGTCGACCCACGGCACAGCGACCCCATCCAACTGTCGGTGCCGCCTGCGATCGCCGACGCGCCGTGGATCCTCGTGCGCACCTACGAGGATTCCGACGTCGTCAACGAGTTCCGGCCGGGCAGCACGCACGCCGTCACGATTCCGACGATCGATCCGCACCGCGGCAGACTGTTCGGCTTCGCCGTGCAGTTACCCACCCTCGTCCGCGACGAGGATGGCAATGAGTTCCCGTGGACACACGCCGAGTGGTCGGTGCGGACCGCCTGGCCCTAACCGGCCGAATGCCCGGGAGGAACACGCTCCCCCTCGCGCGGCGGCCCCGGCGGGGTCCCGTCACCGAACGGCCTGCCGCCCAACGCTTCCCGGCCGTGCGGCGTCAGCCAGTTGGACAGCTCCGGGCCCTTGGGCACCACCTGTGTCGGGTTGATGTCTTTGTGCACGATGTAGTAGTGCTGCTTGATCTGGACGAAGTCGACGGTGTCGCCGAAGCCGGGGGTTTGGAACAGGTCGCGGGCGTACGCCCACAACACCGGCATCTCGGTCAGCTTGGACCGGTTGCACTTGAAGTGGCCGTGGTAGACGGGGTCGAAGCGGGCCAGCGTGGTGAACAAGCGAACATCGGCTTCGGTGATGGTGTCCCCGACGAGGTAGCGCTGATCCGACAGGCGCTCGGTCAGCCAGTCCAACGCGGTGAACAACCGGTCGTACGCACTTTCGTAGGCATCCTGTGATCCGGCGAAGCCGCACCGGTACACGCCGTTGTTGACCTCGGTGTAGATCCGCTGGGCGACCTCGTCGATCTCGTCGCGCAGCGCATCGGGATACAGGTCGGGCGCGCCGTCGCGGTGGTAGCGCGTCCATTCGGTGGAGAAGTCGAGCGTGATCTGCGGGAAGTCGTTCGTGACGACCTGCCCTGACGGCACGTCCACGATCGCGGGCACCGTGATGCCCTTCTGGTAGTCGGGGAAGCGGGCGAAGTACGCGTCCTGCAGCCGCGGGATCTTCAGCACCGGGTCGACACCGCCGGGATCGAGATCGAAGGTCCAACTTCGCTCGTCGTGGGTGGGGCCGCAGAACCCGATGGACAGCGCATCCTCGAGACCGAGCAGCCGACGGACGATGATCGCGCGGTTTGCCCACGGGCAGGCCCGCGCGACGATCAGCCGGTAGCGTCCCGGCTCGACGGGATAATCACCGTCCGCCTCATCCGGTTCCGCTCCTCGCGTGCGCGAAGACTGTTCCGCTCCTCGCGTGCGCGAAGTGATGCGGGTTTCGATGTACTTCGTGTCGCGGTTGAACTCACCGCCGCTGGAGACATATGTCACGCCTCCAGCATGCCCTGTGCCGAAAGTGAAAAAGCGGCGATGAAGCGTGCGAAGAAGCTAGGCCTGGCCGTCGAGTTCGCGGGCGACCGCGCGGACCACCTCGGAGACCCGGCGTGCGACCTTGCGGTCGGGGTAGCGGCCCTTGCGCAGCTCGGGCTGCACCGCCCCCTCCAGCAGCGTGATCATGTCTTCGACCATGCCGTGCAATTCGTCGGGCGAGTGCTTGTGTTCGGCGGCGGCGGCCTCGCGGCGTGTCCGCGTCAGGCTCGGCGGCGCCTCGAGGATCTTGACGCTCAACGCCTGCGGACCGCGGCGGCCTGCGGCCATGCCGAATTCGACCTTCTGGCCCGCCTTCAGCGCCTCGACTCCCGCGGGCAGGGCCGAAGACCGGACGTAGACGTCCTCGCCTTCCTCCTGCGACAGAAAGCCGAAACCCTTCTCGGCGTCGTACCACTTAACCCGGCCGGTCGGCACTGGTCTCACCCGCTCGCAATCGTCGTACCTACATAAGGAAAGCGTCCCGCCGTTTCCGCTGGGACGCGCATGCGTGATCCTACTCGGACGCCGGGGCGACCAGCACTCGCATCACTCGGTAGGCTGAAACCACCGCTGGAGGAAGAGATGCGTCTGATCCTGAACATCATTTGGTTGGTCTTCGGCGGCCTGTGGCTGGCGTTGGGCTACCTGCTCGCGGCGATCATCTGTTTCGTTCTGATCATCACGATCCCGTTCGGCTTCGCCTCGCTGCGGATCGCCTCGTATGCGCTGTGGCCCTTCGGCCGCACCATCATCGACAAACCGGGAACGCGGCCCGGCGCGCTGATCGGCAACGTCATCTGGGTACTGCTGTTCGGCATCTGGCTGGCCATCGGCCACGTCATCACCGCGGTCGCGATGGCGATCACGATCATCGGCATCCCGCTGGCGCTGGCCAACCTCAAGCTCATCCCGGTGTCGCTGGTGCCGCTCGGCAAGGAGATCGTGCCCGTGGATTCGCTCAACGCACCCGTGCGAGCCGCCGCATGACCGTGACCCCGCTCGGCGTTCCGTCGGTCGCGCGGCCCGTGGGACCCGCACCGACGAGCGGGCCGCTGCTGGACACCTACGGCCGCGTCGCCACCGACCTGCGGGTCTCGCTGACCGACAGGTGCAATCTGCGCTGCACCTACTGCATGCCCGCCGAGGGACTGGACTGGATGGCCGGCGAGCAGTTGCTCACCACCGATGAGCTCATCCGGCTGCTGTGCATCGCGGTGACCAGGCTCGGGGTCACCCGCGTTCGGTTCACCGGCGGCGAGCCGCTGCTGGCCAAACGGCTCGAAGACGTCGTTGCGGCGACGGCCGCGCTCCTGCCCAGGCCCGAGATCACGTTGACCACGAACGGAGTCGGCCTCGATCGCCGCGCCGAAGGCCTCAAACGAGCCGGCCTGAACCGCATCAACGTCTCGCTCGACACCGTCGACGCGGACCACTTCGCCCGCATCACCCGGCGCAGCCGGCTCGCCGACGTATTGGCCGGCCTTGCCGCCGCGCACCGGGCCGGCCTGCAGCCGGTGAAGGTGAACGCGGTGCTCGATCCCGAGACCGGGCTCGACGACGCGGTGGCGCTGCTGCGCTTCAGCCTCGACCACGACTATCAGCTGCGCATCATCGAGCAGATGCCGCTCGACGCCGGCCATTCGTGGTCACGAGGCGCGGCATTGAGCGCCGAGGAGATCCTCACCGCGTTGCGGCGGCATTTCCTTCTGACGCCCGACCCGGCCCCGCGCGGGTCCGCGCCGGCTGCACTGTGGTTGGTCGACGGCGGCCCCGCCACCGTCGGAATCATCGCGTCGGTGTCCGACGCGTTCTGCTCGGCCTGCGACCGCACCCGGCTGACCGCGGACGGACAGGTCCGCAGTTGCCTGTTCTCGCGCGAGGAGACCGACCTGCGTGGGCTGCTGCGCTCGGGCGCTGACGACGACGCTGTCGAGGCGGCCTGGCGGGCGGCCATGTGGGCCAAGCCTGCGGGCCACGGGATCAACGACCCCGGCTTCGTGCAGCCCGACCGTCCAATGAGCGCGATCGGAGGCTGATTCGGTGGAGATTTCGGTGGAGACTTCGATGCAGAGTTCGATTGAGACGAGGTCCACACAGCCGATGCAGTTGACCGTCCGCTACTTTGCGGCGGCCCGCGCCGCGGCCGCCGCCGAGACCGAGACGTTGCGCATCGAGGCGGGCACGACGGTCGCGGACCTGGTTCAAACGCTCGCCGCGCGCGACGCCGAGCTTGCTCGAGTCCTTCAGCGGTGCTCCTACCTCTGCGACGGTGTGGCCGTTCGCGACGAGGCGTTGAAGCTGCTCGACGGCCAGACCATCGACGTGCTTCCGCCCTTCGCCGGTGGATGAAAGTGATTTGCGTCACATAACGAAATGGTCACAAGCTGGCTACGGGACCGTGATCAGCGAAATACACCAGCGGAAACGCCCGGGGCTCCTGGGGGTTTAGAGCCTTATTAAGTTTTGCCATCAGGCGAAACGCCAGCCCGGCCAAAAGGTGAATAAAACGCATTGAGCCGCTAGTTTCTTCCCCAAGCCAGTCGACCCCTAATCGGCTAGCCCTTTCTGTCCGAAGCGCCGAGCTCCATCCGTCGGGCAGGAAAACGACGAACAACTCGGATGGAGGCGGGGGACCCACCGGTCCACCGAACGACAGGACCTGGAACCGCTTGCGGTTCCTCGGGGTGAAGCCGAACCGTCGACGACGGCGAGGCCGGGCAACCTCTCCAGCCCGAACCCGACAGCTGACCTCGCGGGCGCATAAGAGAGGACTCAACGCACCTATGAGTGGACGGCATCGTAAGCCCACTACATCGGCCAAGTCAGTCGCGAAAGTCGCCTTCACCGGCGCAGTCATCGGTTCGGGAGGCCTCGCCTTCGCCGGGCATGCCGGCGCCGCCACCGATGGCGAATGGGACAGGGTCGCCGCCTGCGAGTCGGGCGGAAATTGGGCGATCAACACCGGCAACGGCTATCAGGGCGGGCTGCAGTTCTCGCCGGGCACCTGGTCCGGGCACGGCGGTGGCGAATTCGCACCGGCCGCCCACCTCGCGACGAAAGAGGAGCAGATCGCGGTCGCCGAGCGGGTGCTCGGCAGCCAGGGTCGCGGTGCGTGGCCGGTGTGCGGTCGCGGACTCTCCAGCGCCACCCCGCGCAACGTCGTCGACGATGTCAAGGAAGGCATCGACAACGCGCTCGACGCGGCCGGCCTGAACGGCGAAGCGCCGCCGCCCCCGGCAGACCCGCTCGCACCACCCCCGCCGCCGGAAGGCGTCCCGGCCGATGCG
>JAEZKH010000287.1 GCA_023415515.1 Actinomycetes bacterium | reverse complement strand
GCCATACGGATATCCATTGCCGTCACCTTCTGGGCCATGAACCATCGTGGTCGCAGCCCTACTCAGGTGTCAGCGATGTCCCAAGACATACAAGTGTCAGCGATGTCCCCGAACAGAACACGGCGCTGAGCGCGGGTTTCCACGCCGAAATCGCTATCAGGTGAGGGTCGCCCCAAGCCCAGCCGCCGCCGCTGATCTGACACCAGTCGTCTGCAGGCCACGGCCGCGTTCCCCTACGGTTTCAATGCAACTGTGACCAGTGGCGTTGAAGTGAAAGCAGAAGTTTCTGTCGTATCCTGTGGCACGTGTTCTTGTCCCGACGGGACCTGTTGAGGTGCGCGGCGGCGGCCCCGGCGGTTCTCGCGATGCCCTCGCTCCTGACGGCGCCGCGCGCGGAAGCCGAGCCGCTGGGAATCCTGCTGGACTACGCCGCGGGGGTCATCAAAGCCGCCGACATTCGCGCCGCGGGGGCCCACGGAGCAATCCGCTATGTCTCTGACCGCAGACCTGGCGGCCAGTGGATGCTGGGCAAGCCGATCCAACTGCCCGAGGCGCGCGACCTGTACCAGAGCGGCCTGAAGATCGTGTCCTGCTATCAGTACGGCAAGCAGGACACCGCCGACTGGCTCGGCGGGCAGAGCGCCGGCGTTTCCCACGCCAAGCGGGGTTGGCAGTTACACGTGGCCGCGGGCGGTTCGTACGGTGCGCCGATCTACGCGTCGATCGACGACGACCCGTCATACGAGCAGTACAAAGCACAGGTCGCCCCGTATCTGCGTGGTTGGGAGTCCGTCCTCGGCCATCAGCGGGTTGGCGTGTATGCCAACTCGAAGACCATCGACTGGGCGCTCCAGGACGGCCTCGGCTCCTACTTCTGGCAGCACAACTGGGGTTCGCCGAAGGGCTTCACACATCCCGCCGCGCACCTGCACCAGGTCGAGATCGACAAGCGCAGTGTGGGCGGAATCGGGGTCGACATCAACCACGTGTTGAAGCCACGGTTCGGTCAGTGGGACTGAAAAGCGCTAAACCTTACCGATCAGTAAGTATGAGCAGCAAACTTTTGCGGCCGGACGACAGAATTGACACGGCGATTTCGTTCTTACTCTCGCGTCAGAAGCGACGCGACCTGCGACGGACTCGAGGCGAAATTTTTACATAACGATTTGATAACACTCATGCCTTGATCAGCGCTGTTTCACCTACTCGACCGTAACCCTGCCCAAGCAGGACGTTTGTCTTGGACTCGTTCGGCCGGTCTCGAGGCCGTTGTTACCCAATAGCTGGTTACCCGAGCGTAGAACTCGCCAGTAACCATTTTGGACGCAAAATCAACCTCCTTCTTATGACACTCTTAGTACGGCTGGAGTGTCCGAGGGACGGGCTCGACCTTCGCGGAGAGTGTCCGTCGCGACCATCTCCCGCGGGATGTGTCCGAAGCCAGTCGTGATTCGACGCCGAATCGAGTGTGACCGCGCAGGGAGCCGGGTCGCACAGCCCAGACGCAGACAGCCCAGATACGACGAAGTACGACGCGAGACGCGCAACGAGCAGCACCGAGGAGATTACGAGACGTGACGATCAACGAACACGACAGAGTGTCAGCCGGCCGCGACGACGAATCGGGAGCACCTCAGTCAAGCCACGCGCTCGTCGATCGTCTGACCGCCGGAGAGCCCTACGCCGTGGCCTTCGGCGGCCAGGGCAGCGCCTGGCTGGAGACGTTGGAAGAACTGGTGTCCTCAGCGGGCATCGAGGCCGAACTGGCGACGCTGGTCGGCGAGGCCGAGCTACTTCTCGAGCCGATCGCCCGCGAGCTGATCGTCGTGCGTCCGATCGGGTTCCAGCCCATGCAGTGGGTCCGCGCGCTGGCCGGTGAGGAAGCCGTGCCCGCCGCCAAGCATCTGACGTCGGCGGCCGTCTCGGTGCCGGGCGTGCTGTTGACTCAGATCGCGGCTGTGCGCGCGCTGAGCCGTCAGGGGATGGATCTGACGGCGACGCCACCGGTGGCCGTGGCCGGTCACTCACAGGGCGTACTGGCCGTCGAGGCGCTGGCGGCCAAGGGTGCCAAGGACGTGGAACTGCTGGCGATGGCGCAGCTGATCGGCACCGCGGGCACCCTCGTGGCCCGCCGCCGCGGTATCTCCGTGCTCGGCGATCGTCCGCCGATGGTTTCGGTCACCAACGCCGACCCCGAGCGGATCGCAGAGCTTCTCGCCGAGTTCGCCCAGGACGTCCGCACTGTGTTGCCTCCCGTGCTGTCCATCCGCAACGGCAGGCGATCGGCTGTCATCACCGGCACCCCCGAGCAGCTGTCGCGCTTCGAGCTCTACTGCCAGCAGATCGCTGAGAAGGAAGAAGCCGAACGCAAGAACAAGATCCGCGGCGGTGCGGTGTTCGCACCCGTGTTCGATCCGGTCCAGGTCGAGGTCGGCTTCCACACTCCGCGGCTCTCGGACGCCATCGACATGGTCGGCAACTGGGCGCAGGCCGTCGGCCTCGACGTCACAGTGGCCCGCGAGATGGCCGAGGCGATCCTGGTCCGCCGAGTGGACTGGGTCTCGGAGATCAACGACCTGCACGAGGCGGGCGCCCGGTGGATCCTCGACCTGGGCCCGGGAGACATCCTGACCCGACTGACCGCACCGGTCATCCGCGGTCTCGGCATCGGCATCGTGCCCGCGGCCACGCGCGGCGGGCAGCGCAACCTGTTCACCGTCGGCGCAGTGCCCGAGGTGGCCAAGCCGTGGACGAGCTACGCGCCGACCCTGGTCACACTTCCCGACGGTTCGGTCAAGCTGTCGACGAAGTTCACGCGGCTCACCGGCCGGTCTCCGATCCTGCTCGCGGGCATGACCCCGACGACCGTCGACGCCAAGATCGTCGCGGCCGCCGCGAACGCCGGCCACTGGTCGGAACTCGCAGGCGGTGGCCAGGTCACCGAAGAGATCTTCGCCAACCGCATCGCCGAGCTGACCCGGCTGCTCGAGCCCGGCCGCGCCGTTCAGTTCAACTCACTGTTCCTCGACCCGTATCTGTGGAAGCTGCAGGTCGGCGGAAAGCGGTTGGTGCAGAAGGCGCGTCAGTCGGGCGCGCCGATCGACGGCGTCGTCATCAGCGCGGGCATCCCCGAGTTGGAAGAGGCCGTCGCGCTCATCGAAGAGCTCAACGAGGTCGGCATCAGCCACGTCGTGTTCAAGCCGGGCACCATCGAGCAGATCCGATCGGTCATCAGGATCGCCGCCGAGGTCCCGACCCGGCCGGTCATCATGCACATCGAGGGCGGTCGCGCCGGCGGCCACCACTCCTGGGAGGACCTCGACGACCTCCTGCTGGCCACCTACTCCGAGCTGCGGTCGCGGTCGAACATCACCGTCTGCGTGGGCGGCGGCATCGGAACCCCGCAACGCGCGGCCGACTACCTGTCCGGCCGGTGGGCGCAGAGCTACGGCTTTCCGCTGATGCCCGTCGACGGCATCCTCGTCGGCACCGCTGCGATGGCGACGCTCGAGGCCACGACGTCGCCGTCGGTCAAGCGCATGCTGGTCGAGACCGGCGGCACCGACCAGTGGATCAGCGCAGGAAAAGCTCAGGGCGGCATGGCTTCCAGCCGAAGCCAGCTGGGCGCGGACATCCACGAGATCGACAACACCGCATCGCGTTGCGGGCGACTGCTCGACGAGGTCGCCGGTGATGCCGAGGCCGTCGCCGCGCGGCGCGACGAAATCATCGCCGCGATGGCCAACACCTGCAAGCCGTACTTCGGCGACGTGGGTGAGATGACGTACCTGCAGTGGTTGACTCGCTATGTCGAACTCGCCATCGGCGACGGTGACAGCACCGCCGACACCGCAGCGCCAGGCAGCCCGTGGCTGGCCGACACGTGGCGCGACCGGTTCGCCGAGATGCTCAGACGCGCCGAGGCGCGTCTGCACCCGAAGGACTTCGGACCGATCGAGACGCTGTTCGCCGACTCGCCTGAAGGTGTTGCGCTGCTGGAGAATCCAGACCAGGCGATCGCTGCGCTGGCGGACCGTTTCCCCGACGTCGAAACCATCAAGCTGCACCCGGCCGATGTGCCGTTCTTCATCCAGCTCTGCAAGACCGTCGGCAAGCCCGTCAACTTCGTGCCCGTCATCGACAAGGACGTGCGCCGTTGGTGGCGCAGCGACTCGCTGTGGCAGGCCCACGACGCGCGGTATGACGCCGACCAGGTATGCATCATCCCCGGCACGCAGGCCGTCGCGGGGATCACCAAACTCGACGAGCCGGTCGGCGAACTCCTGGACCGGTTCGAGCAGGCCTCGATCGACGAGGCGCTCGCGTCGGGTGCCGAGCCCGTCGCGGTGACCACTCGGCGCCAGGCGCGCGGCGACGTCACCGGCCCGCTGGCCGTCGTGCTCGACGCGCCCGACGTGCTGTGGGCAGGTCGCACCTCGGTCAATCCGGTCCACCGGATCGGTGCGCCCGACCAGTGGCAGGTCAACCAAAACCGTTCCGCCACACATCCTTCCACTGGTGCCCGGCTGGAACTGTCGGCCGATGGCATCGTGTCGCTGAGCGTGCCGCTCTCCGGCACATGGATCACCATCCGGTTCACACTGTCGGCCGCGACTGTCGACGGCGGAATGCCGATGGTCACCGTCGAGGACGCCTCGGCCGCCATGCGCGCGGTGCTCGCGATCGCCGCGGGCGCCGACAGCCCCGATGCACTGCCTGCGGTGGTGGACAACACCGCGCGGATCACCGTCGCGTGGGATCCCGAGAAGGTCGCCGACCACACCGGCATCACCGCCACGTTCGGGGCGCCGCTGGCGCCCGGCCTGCGTGTGGTGCCCGACGCCCTGGTGGGCCTCTGTTGGCCGGCGGTGTTCTCGGTCATCGGTTCGGCGCGGACGCGAGCAGCAGAAGGGGCAAGCGTCGAGGATGGTTTCCCGGTCGTCGAAGGTCTGCTCAGCCTTGTTCATTTGGACCACGCCGCACACCTGCTGACCGAGCTGCCGAAGACGGCGACCGAACTGACCGTCACCGCAACGGCTTCGGCGGCGACCGACACCGAGGTCGGGCGCGTGGTGCCCGTTGTGGTGACCGTCTCCGACGGCGAGGGCACCGTACTGGCCACGCTGGAGGAGAGGTTCGCCATCCGTGGCCGCACGGGTGCGGCCGAACTCACCGATCCACCGCGCGCGGGCGGTGCGATGACCGACAACGCGACCGACACGCCGCGCCGTCGCCGCCGCGACGTCACCGTCACCGCGCCGGGAGACATGAGTGCGTTCGCGGTGGTCTCCGGTGACCACAACCCGATCCACACCGACCGGGCGGCGGCGCTGCTGGCCGGGCTGGAGACGCCCATCGTGCACGGCATGTGGCTGTCGGCCGCCGCGCAGCAGGTGGTCACCGCCACCGACGGCAAGGCCATCCCGCCGGCCCGTCTGGTGGGTTGGACGGCCCGTTTCCTCGGCATGGTGCTGCCCGGCGACGAGGTCGACATCCGCGTCGATCGCGTCGGGATCGACCGCGGCGCAGAGATCGTCGAGGTCGCCGCCCGTGTCGGCTCCGATCTGGTGATGTCGGCGACGGCGCAACTCGCCGCGCCCAAGACGGTATATGCGTTCCCCGGTCAGGGCATTCAGCACAAGGGCATGGGCATGGAGGTCCGCGCCAGGTCCAAGGCCGCCCGCAAGGTGTGGGATTCCGCCGACAAGTTCACCCGCGAGACGCTGGGCTTCTCGGTGCTGCACGTCGTGCGCGACAACCCGACCAGCCTGATCGCCAGCGGTGTGCACTACCAGCATCCCGAGGGCGTGCTGTATCTGACGCAGTTCACCCAGGTTGCGATGGCGACCGTGGCGGCGGCTCAGGTCGCCGAGATGCGCGAGCAGGGCGCGTTCGTCGAAGGTGCGATCGCGTGTGGTCACTCCGTCGGCGAGTACACGGCGCTGGCGTGCGTCAGCGGCGTCTACGAACTCGAGGCGCTGCTCGAGGTGGTGTTCCACCGCGGCTCGAAGATGCACGACATCGTGCCGCGCGACGAGTTCGGCCGGTCGAACTACCGGCTCGCGGCCATCCGACCGTCGCAGATCGATCTCGACGACTCCGAGGTCGTCGACTTCGTCGACGAGATCGCCGAGCGCACAGGTGAATTCCTGCAGATCGTGAACTTCAACCTGCGAGGCTCGCAGTACGCCATCGCGGGTACGGTGCGAGGTCTCGAGGTGCTCGAGGAAGAGGTCGAGAAGCGTCGCCAGCTCACCGGCGGCAAGCGGTCGTTCATCCTGGTGCCCGGCATCGACGTGCCGTTCCACTCCTCGGTGCTGCGGGTCGGCGTCGCCGACTTCCGCCGCTCGCTGGAACGCGTCATGCCGCGCGACAAAGATCCCGAGCTGATCATCGGCCGCTACATCCCGAACCTGGTGCCGCGGCCGTTCACGCTCGACCGCGACTTCATCCAGGAGATCCGGGATCTGGTGCCTGCCGAGCCGCTCGACGAGATCCTCGCCGATTACGACACGTGGCGGAACGAGAAGCCGCGCGAGCTGTGCCGCAAGATCGTGATCGAACTGCTCGCTTGGCAGTTCGCCAGCCCGGTCCGCTGGATCGAGACCCAGGACCTGCTCTTCATCGAGGAGGCCGCGGGCGGGCTCGGCGTCGAACGGTTCGTCGAGATCGGTGTGAAGTCCGCGCCGACCGTCGCGGGCCTGGCCGCCAACACGCTGAAGTTGCCCGAGTATTCGCACAACACAACCGAAGTGCTCAACTCCGAGCGCGACGCGGCTGTGCTGTTCGCGAACGACACCGACCCGGCGCACGAGGACGATGACGTCGTCGACGAGGCGCCCGGGCAGGAGTCCGCCGCTGAGCCTGCGGCGGTGGAAGCCACGGCGCCTGCGGCGGCGCCCACGCCGACCGCGGCCCCCGGCGCTCCGGTGCCCGACGACATCCCGTTCGACGCATCCGATGCCACGATGGCGCTGATCGCGTTGTCGGCGAAGATGCGCATCGACCAGATCGAGCCGCTGGACTCCATCGAGTCGATCACCGACGGTGCGTCGTCGCGACGCAACCAGCTTCTGGTCGACCTCGGCTCGGAGTTGGACCTTGGCGCCATCGACGGCGCAGCAGAAGCCGATCTGGCCGGCCTCAAGGGGCAGGTGACCAAGCTCGCCAGGACGTACAAGCCTTACGGCCCAGTGCTTTCCGACGCGATCAACGACCAGCTGCGCACAGTTCTCGGGCCGTCGGGCAAGCGGCCGGCCGCGATCGCCGAGCGGGTGAAGAAGACGTGGCTGCTCGGTGACGGCTGGGTCAAACATGTCACCGCCGAGGTCGCGCTCGGCACCCGTGAGGGCACCAGCGTCCGCGGCGGCAGTCTCGGCGGATTGCACGAGGGCGCACTCGCCGACGCAGCGACCGTCGACAAGGTCGTCGACGCCGCCGTGCAATCGGTGGCGGCCAGGCGCGGTGTCGCGGTGGCGCTGCCCTCTTCCGGCGGTGGCGCGGGCGGCGGCGTAGTCGACTCCGCGGCGCTCACCGAATTCGCCGAGACGGTCACCGGCCGCGACGGGGTGCTTGCGTCGGCGGCGCGCACGATCCTCAATCAGCTGGGCCTGGACAACGCTGTCACCACCCCGGCGGCTGCGACCGACGCCGAGCTCATCGACCTGGTCACCGCCGAACTCGGTTCGGACTGGCCGCGTTTGGTGGCACCGGTGTTCGACGGCCGCAAGGCGGTGCTGTTCGACGACCGCTGGGCCAGTGCCCGCGAGGACCTGGTCAAGCTGTGGCTGATGGACGAAGACGAGATCGACGCCAACTGGCAGCGGCTCTCGCAGCGGTTCGAGGGCGCGGGACACATCGTCGGCAAGCAGGCCTCGTGGTGGCAGGGCAAGGCACTGGCGGCGGGCCGCAACATCCACGCCTCGCTGTTCGGCCGCGCAGCAGCGGGTGCGGAGAACCCGGGCAAGGGCCGCTACAGCGACGAAATCGCCGTGGTGACAGGCGCTTCGAAGGGGTCGATCGCGGCTTCGGTTGTCGCCGGTCTGCTCGACGGCGGCGCCACGGTGATCGCGACGACGTCCAAGCTCGACGACAACCGCCTGGAGTTCTATCGCAACCTGTACCGCGACAACGCCCGCTTCGGCGCGGCGCTGTGGGTGGTGCCCGCGAACATGGCGTCCTACTCCGATATCGACGCCCTGGTGGCCTGGGTCGGCAACGATCAGACCGAAAGCCTTGGCCCGCAATCAATTCACGTCAAGGATGCGCAGACGCCCACCTTGCTGTTCCCGTTCGCGGCGCCGCGGGTGGCGGGCGATCTGTCCGAAGCCGGTTCCCGGTCCGAGATGGAGATGAAGGTTCTGCTGTGGGCCGTTCAGCGGCTGATCGGCGGACTCTCGCACATCGGTGCCGAGCGTGACATCGCGTCGCGGCTGCATGTGGTGCTGCCCGGTTCGCCGAACCGCGGCATGTTCGGCGGCGACGGTGCATATGGCGAAGCCAAGTCCGCACTGGACGCGGTGGTGACGCGGTGGAACGCCGAGTCGTCGTGGGCGCAACGGGTCAGCCTGGCGCACGCGCTGATCGGCTGGACGCGTGGCACCGGGCTGATGGGCGCGAACGACGCGATCGTCAACGCGGTCGAAGAGGCCGGCGTGACAACGTATTCGACCGAGCAGATGGCAGCGATGCTGCTCGACCTCTGCAGCGTTGAGTCGAAGGTGGCCGCCGCGCAGCAGCCGCTGAAGGTCGACCTCACCGGTGGCCTGGGCGATATCGACATCGACATGTCGGAGCTGGCCGCGAAGGCCCGTGAGGAGATGGCGGCCGAGACTGTGGAGGGCAGCGAGGAGCAGGAGGGCTTGATCGCCGCGCTGCCGTCGCCGCCGCGCGGATTCACCTCCGCACCGCCGCCGGCGTGGGACGACCTCGACATCGACCCCGCCGACATGGTGGTCATCGTCGGTGGCGCGGAGCTCGGCCCGTACGGCTCATCGCGGACCCGGTTCGAAATGGAGGTCGACAACGAGCTCTCCGCCGCGGGCGTCCTCGAATTGGCCTGGACCACGGGGCTCATCAAGTGGGAGGACGACCCGAAGCCGGGCTGGTATGACACCGCCTCCGGAGATCTGGTCGACGAGTCGGAGCTGGTCGAGCGTTACCACGACGCCGTCGTGGAGCGCACGGGCATCCGCGAGTTCGTCGACGACGGTGCGATCGATCCCGATCACGCCTCGCCGCTGCTGGTTTCGGTTTTCCTGGACAAGGATTTCACCTTCGTGGTGTCCTCGGAGGCGGATGCGCGTGCGTTCGTCCAGTTCGACCCGGAGCACACCGTCGCCACCCCGGTTCCTGACAGCAGCGACTGGCAGGTCACCCGCAAGGCGGGCACCGAGATCCGCGTCCCGCGTAAGACGAAGCTGTCCCGGACTGTTGGCGGTCAGATCCCGACCGGGTTCGATCCGACGGTGTATGGCATCAGTGCCGACATGAACACGTCGCTGGACCGGGTGGCGGTGTGGAACATCGTCGCGACCGTCGATGCATTCCTCGGCGCGGGCTTCACCCCGACCGAGCTGATGCGCTGGGTACATCCCGCCATGGTGGCCAGCACGCAGGGCACCGGCATGGGCGGCATGACGTCGATGCAGACCATGTACCACGGCAACCTGCTCGGCCGAAACAAGCCGAACGACATCCTGCAGGAGGTCCTGCCGAACGTCGTTGCCGCGCATGTGATCCAGTCCTACGTCGGCAGCTACGGCTCGATGATCCACCCGGTCGGCGCGTGCGCGACCGCGGCGGTGTCGGTGGAAGAGGGCGTCGACAAGATCAAGCTGGGCAAGGCCGAACTCGTCGTGGCAGGCGGTTTCGACGACCTGACACTGGAGGCGATCATCGGATTCGGTGACATGGCGGCCACCGCCGACACCGAGATGATGCGCGCCCGCGGCATCAGCGATTCGAAGTTCTCCCGTGCCAATGACCGTCGTCGACTCGGCTTCCTCGAGTCGCAGGGCGGTGGCACGATCTTGCTGGCCCGCGGCGACCTGGCGTTGAAGATGGGTCTGCCGGTGCTGGCGGTGGTCGGCTACGCGCAGTCGTTCGCCGACGGCGTGCACACCTCCATCCCGGCTCCCGGCCTCGGCGCACTGGGTGCGGGCCGCGGCGGCAAGGATTCGCTGCTGGCCCGGTCGCTGAGCAGGCTCGGCGTCGGCGCCGACGACATCGCGGTGGTGTCCAAGCACGACACCTCAACGCTTGCCAACGACCCGAACGAGACGGAATTGCATGAGCGGCTGGCCGACTCGATGGGTCGCTCGGACGGTGCGCCGATGTTCGTGGTGTCGCAGAAGAGCCTGACCGGCCACGCCAAGGGCGGCGCGGCGGTGTTCCAGATGATGGGCATGTGCCAGATGCTGCGCGACGGGGTCATCCCGCCGAACCGCAGCCTGGATTGTGTCGACGACGAACTGGCCGGCTCGGAGCACTTCGTGTGGGTGCGCGAGACGCTGCGGCTGGGAGAGAAGTTCCCGCTGAAGGCGGGGCTGATCACCAGCCTCGGCTTCGGCCACGTGTCGGGCGTCATCGCGCTCGTGCACCCGCAGGCGTTCATCGCCGCACTCGATCCGGAGCAGCGGGCGGCCTATCAGAAGCGGGCCAACGCCAGGATCTTCGAAGGTCAGCGCAGGCTGGCCTCGGCGATCGCGGGCGGCAAGCCGCTCTACGAACGGCCGGCGAGCAACCGTCGACTCGACCACGAGGCGCCGGAGAACCGTGAAGAGGCCGAGATGCTGCTCGATCCGGCCTCGCGGCTCGGCGAAGACGGGGTCTACACGCGATGAGCGCCTGCGCGATGAGCCGATAGATGGAGCTAGTGTTCCTCCAATGAGCATCGTCGGCGTTGGCATCGACCTGGTGTCGATCCCCGAGTTCGCAGAGCAGGTCGACCAGCCCGGCACGGTGTTCGCGGAGACGTTCACGCCTGGGGAGCGCCGCGACGCCGCGGACAAGAGTTCGTCGGCGGCGCGGCACCTGGCGGCCCGCTGGGCGGCCAAGGAGGCGGTGATCAAGGCGTGGTCGGGGTCGCGGTTCTCGAAGCGGCCCGTGCTGCCGGAGGGCATCCACCGCGACATCGAGGTGGTGACCGATATGTGGGGTCGACCGCGGGTGCGGTTGACCGGTGCCATCGCCGAGCACCTGGAGAAGGTGACGATCCATTTGTCGCTGACGCACGAGGGTGACACCGCCGCGGCGGTCGCCGTCCTCGAGGAGCGCTAGACCAGCTCGCGGGGAAAGGCGACCGACTAACCTCGACAGCATGAGCGATCTGGTGGCGCGCGTGCGCGATGTCCTGCCGGCGGTGCGCAAGGATCTGGAAGACCTGGTGCGCATTCAGTCGGTCGGCGCCGACCCCGCGCGCCGCAGCGAGGTGCAGCGCAGCGCGGAGTTGACGGCAAAGCTGTTGTCGGAGGCGGGTTTCGGCGACGTGAAAATCGTCAGCGACGACGGCGCGCCCGCGGTCATCGCCCGGCACCCCCCACCCCCGGGCGCGCCGCCCCTGCTGCGGTACGCGCATCAC
>JAEZKH010000195.1 GCA_023415515.1 Actinomycetes bacterium | reverse complement strand
CACCCACGCCATCACCGACACCCTCCAACAACACCCCGACACACCATTCCAAACCCTGCCAACACTCACCCGCGACACCGACGAAACAATCACCTTCCACACCAACCTCAACGCGTTCAGCGGTACTTCGCCGTCGGCCGCACGTGTGGGCCGGCCGGCCGCGATCCCGGCGATGCCATGGCAGCACACCAGCCACTGGTACCCCAGCAGTCCGAAACGCAAAGCGCAGCACGGGCATCCCCTACTCGGCACGCACATCGAGATGCCCTCGGGTCGTGCCCACGTGTGGCAGACCGAGATCGACGGCGATGACGGGGACCGGTTCGGTCGCTACCCACTGCACGGCCGGGTCGTCGCGCCGCCCACGGTCTTCGTGGAGATCGCACTCGCTGCAGGCAGTGAAGGTCTTGGCCTGCCGCTGCACGACGTCCGCGTGAGCGACCTGGAGATCGAGCGGATGTTCGCCCCGGACGCCGCAACTCGGATGACGACCCAGCTGGCTGCGGACCAGGAGGCCGGCGGCCACCGCCTGGAGATCCATGTCCGCTCGACAGGTGGACTGTGGTCACGTCATGCCGTGGCGCGCGTGACGGCGGCAGATGGAACGTCCGGATCGGGTTGCGCGTCGGTTGACGTCGAAACGACTGTCGAGAGCGACATCGTTACGGCAGACACGTCGGAGACGTTTCATCGCGCGGTGCAGACGTTGGTCGACGCGATACCTGCCGATGCCGAATCGCCATATCTGCCCCGATCATTCGAGAACATACGGATCATCGGCGAGGTCGCCCGCAGCGTGCGGGCTCGCGCGGAAGTGATCGCCTCCGCCGGTGACGGCGACGACATCGTTGGCCGGGTCACTCTGGTGGACGGAGCGGATGATCCGACCGCGGAAATCACCGGCATTCGTCTCATGCGAACCCAGCCTGCCGCGGTGCCGTTACCGCTCGTGCAGAAACTGTTCGACGCCAGATGGATTCCGACGCCGATTGCCTCCGCGCCGGATGCGCCGGCTGGTACGTGGCTCGTGCTGAGCCATGATCCAGAGACGCACCGGAGCGCTCGACGGTTCGCCTCCGGCTGGCAATCGGAAACTCGACGAGTTGTCGAAGTCGATCTGTCCGATGAGTCCGCGGTGCAGGCGGCCGTCGCCGATGCCGCGGCCGATCGGGCATTCCCACCGGGCGGAGTCGTGTTCTTCGCGGGACGGCTGGCGTATGACGGTACGAATTACGAAGCAGCGCTGAACCATGCGCGAGATCTGGTCTGTACAGCGTCCAACACCGCACGCGCGATCGCCGGACGTTGGCCCAGTTCATCGCGGATGTGGGTGGTGACCAAGGCGGGTCTCGCGGTCGACGCTGATGAGCAGGGCGATCCCGCCGTCTCGGCGCTGAGGGGCCTCGTCCGCACCTGGGGCTATCCAGGAGAAGCCACCCGCGTGCTCGCTGATGAGCCGGACGTCCGCGCCTCCTTGATCGACGTCGACGCGGGAGACGAGGGATTCGCAGGTCTTCTCGCGGAGTTGAACAGCCCATCCGACGACGGCGTGGTGGCATGGCGCGGCCAACACCGTTTCGTCGAGCGGCTGTGCAGGGTGACCACAGTGGCGCGCAACGTCGACCCCGTCCGCTCCGACGGGTCCTACATCGTCACGGGCGGACTCGGCGGACTCGGCATGGTCGTCGTTCGGTGGCTTGTGGACGGAGGTGCGCGGCGGATTGTGCTCAACGGCCGCACAGCTCCGTCGGAGGAGCAGCGCAGGGAACTCGCGGGCCTCGGCGCAACCGAGATCGAATTCGTCCAGGGCGACATCGCCGAACCGGGTGTCGCAACACGGGTGGTGGCGGCCGCCGAACACGGCGATCTGTCGCTGCGCGGGCTCGTGCATGCCGCGGGCGTAGTCGACGAGCAGATTGTCGCCCGCGTGAGCAGACAAGGGCTGGAACGGATTTGGGCTCCGAAGGTGGGTGGCGCCCTGCGGTTACATGAGGCGACGGCCGACCGGGATCTCGACTGGTGGGTCGGTTTCTCGTCGGTTTCCGCACTGTTGGGAGCACCGGGCCAGGGGGCTTACGCCAGCGCCAACGCCTACCTCGACGGGCTCGTTGCCTTCCGGCGGGCGGCCGGACTGCCGGCCATGGCGATCAATTGGGGGCAGTGGTCGGACGTGGGCATGGGACGGTCGGTCACCTTCAACGTGCTCGACCCCATCACCCCCGCGGAGGGTGCAGAAGCTCTCCAATCCCTGGTGGGTTGTGACCTCGGCCGGGTCGGCGTGGCGCGGTTGCGTCTTGATCGCGCGGCGGCCGCGGCTCCCGAGATCCTCACGCTGGACTACTTCACCGAGATGGCTGAAGGTTTCACGCCCGCAGTCGGCCGGCACGACGAATCCGCCGATGAAGCCGCCGATTTCGCGCAGCTTCCCGCACCCGACTGGTCGCACCTGCCCGCCGAGACGGCGCGCGTCGAGATCGAGGCCAGGCTGCGAGCCATCCTCGCACATGAACTTCGCACGCCCGCAGCGCATCTGGACGTCGACCGCACATTTCCCGAGCTGGGCATCGACTCGATGATGGCGATGGGTGTCTTGCGCGCAACGAAGAAGATGTTGGCGGTGGACCTGTCGCCGACCATGCTGTGGAACCACCCGACAATCGCATCACTGGCTGAGTGCCTCGCTGAAACACTCAAAGCGCCCGAACATTCGCAATCGGCGGCACCCCATGCCGAGACGGCATCCGACACTTCCGACGGCCTGCTCGATGCGCTGTTCGACAGCGTGGAAGCGGCCGCGGCAGGCAACGAGAGTGGGATCTGATGAAGACGACATTCGACCGAATCTCAGGCATGACCGCTGCTCAGCGTGATGCGTTGGCGGAGAAGTTCGACAACGCCTCCCGGCTTGCGGGCGCTGAACCGGTCGCTGTCGTGGGTGTCGGCTGCCGATTTCCCGGCGGTGTCGCCGGTCCAGAGAGCTATTGGAAGTTCCTGGCCAACGGCGTGGATGCGATCGCAGAAGTGCCAACCGACCGGTGGGATGCCGAGGCGTTCTACGACCCCGATCCGCTTGCGCCCGGGCGCATGCCCTCCAAGTGGGGCGGCTTCCTCTCGGATGTAGCGGGATTCGACGCCGACTTCTTCGGCATCACGCCTCGGGAGGCCGAGGCGATGGACCCGCAGCAGCGGGTGCTGCTCGAGGTGGCCTGGGAAGCGATCGAGCATGCCGGTATCGCGCCCGATCAGTTGGCCGGGTCGCGCGCCGCGGTGATGATGGGTGTCTACTACGGCGAGTATCAATCCGCCTCGGCGACGAACCCGGACGCCATCGACGCCTATTCCGCCACCGGCAACGCGCACAGCGTCACAGTCGGCAGGGTCGCGTATCTGCTTGGCCTGCACGGCCCGGCTGTGGCGGTCGACACGGCCTGCTCGTCTTCGCTGGTTTCGGTGCACCTGGCCTGCCAAAGCCTGCGAATGCGGGAAAGTGATCTCGCGCTCGCCGGCGGTGTGAGCCTCATCCTGCGCCCGGAGACACAACTCGCGCTGGGCAAATGGGGGATGCTGTCGCCTCGCGGGCGCTGTCACGCCTTCGACGCCGGTGCAGACGGCTTCGTCCGCGGCGAGGGCGCGGGCGTCGTGGTGCTCAAGCGGCTCACCGATGCGGTCCGCGACGGCGACCGGGTGTTGGGTGTCGTGCGGGGCTCCGCGGTCAACCAGGATGGCCGCTCCAACGGCCTCACGGCGCCGAATGCCCCCGCACAGCGCGACGTGATGACTCGAGCACTGCGCTCCGCCGATGTGACCGCAGACTCCGTGAACTTCGTGGAGACACACGGTACGGGTACGGCTTTGGGTGATCCGATCGAATTCGACGCGTTGGCCGCCGTATACGGACGCGGTGACACACCGTGTGGACTCGGCGCGGTGAAGACGAACATGGGCCACCTGGAAGCCGCCGCGGGCATCGCCGGCTTCATCAAAGCGCTGCTCAGCGTGCAGAAAGCGCAGATACCGCCGAATCTGCACTTCACACAATGGAATCCGGCAATCGATCCGTCGAATACGCGACTGTTCGTCCCCACCGGCGGCGCGCCGTGGCCTGAGCAGGATGGTCCGCGACGTGCGGGGGTCTCCTCGTTCGGCCTCGGCGGTACGAACGCGCACGTGGTGCTGGAACAGGGGCCCGACCCCGTGGGGATGCCGACTGCCGAAACCCAGCCCGCCGTCACGAAATTCACGGTGTCGGGCCGGACACCGCAACGTGTGGCGGCGATGGCGGCTGCATTGGCCGACTGGATGGAGAACGACGGCGCCGCGGTGCCGCTCTCAGACATCGCGTACACCGTCAACCACGGCCGCAACCGGTACAGCACCCTCGCAACGGTGTGTGCGCGTGACCGTGCCGAGGCGGTGTCGGGTCTGCGTGCGCTGGCGGCAGGCAGGCCCGCATTGGGAGTTGCGCCTCCCGCCGGCCGCAACCGCGCGGCAGGCACTGTCTTCGTCTACTCGGGTCAGGGAGCGCAGTGGCCCGGCATGGGCCGCGGGCTGTTGGCCGACGAACCGGCATTCGCCGCGGCCGTGGCCGAGTTGGAGCCGAGCTTCCACAACCGCGTCGGGTTCTCGCTACGAGAGGTGTTGGAGTCCGGCGAACCGGTCGTGGGAATCGACCGTATCCAGCCGGTGCTGGTCGGAATGCAGTTGGCGCTCACCGCACTGTGGCGCGCGTACGGCGTCGAACCCGATGCGGTCATCGGGCACTCGATGGGCGAGATCACCGCGGCGGTGGTCGCGGGAGCCTTGTCCGTCGACGACGGACTCGGTGTGATCGCAACCAGGTCGCGGCTGATGTCGCGGCTGTCGGGTCAGGGCGCGATGGCACTGCTCGAGATGGATGTCGAAACCGCGGAGAAGCTGATCATCGAACACCCCGATGTGACAGTGGCGGTTCACGCCTCCCCTCGGCAGACCGTCATCGCCGGTCCGCCCGATCAGGTCGACGCAATGGTCGCAGTCGTCGAGGCCCAGGGTCGGCTCGCTCGTCGGGTGGACGTCGACGTCGCGTCCCACCATCCGACCATCGACCCCATACTGCCTGAATTGCGCAGTGCCCTGGGGGATCTGGCCCCCACCACAGCCAAGATCCCGCTCATCAGCACTACCGCCGGCCGCAATGGTGCGCCGATGTTCGGTGCCGACTATTGGCTGGCGAACCTGCGTAACCCCGTGCGATTCAGTGAGGCGGTGGCCACGGCGGCGGCCGAGCACGGTGCTTTCGTCGAGATCAGCCCGCACCCACTGCTCACCCACGCGATCAGCGAAACCATCGGTGCGGCCGAAGATGAGGGCCGGGTGTACGTCGGCGGCACGATCGTCCGCGACACTCCCGAAGCCATGGCGTTCCATACGAACCTGGCCTGTCTCCGCCCCGGCGCCGACAGCGTCGCGGGGGGTCTCACCGACATCCCGCCCACGCCGTGGCTGCACACCAGGTATTGGAAGTCGGGTGAATCGGTGGCCGGAGGCGTTGCCGGTGGTCATCCGCTGCTTGGGTTGCACGTCGAACTGCCTTTGGGCAGCGCTCACGTGTGGCAGGCCGACGTCGGCACGGAGATCCTGCCCTGGCTGTCGGAGCACAGGGTGCACGGTCAGCCGGTGATGCCCGCCGCCGGGTTCGCCGAGATCGCTGTGGCGGCGGGGTGCGAAGCACTCGTCGCATCCCCCGAAAGCGTCGAGGTGAGGCGTCTGGAAGTCGAGCAGGTGCTCCCGCTCGACAACCAGACCCGGTTGACGACACAGCTTGTTCACGACAGCGACGACAACGTTCGCGTCGAGATCCATTCGCGCTCAGGCCATGGCGGATGGACCCGACACGCGGTTGCGGCTCTCGGCAGAACCCAGCCAATCGATCGCGACCACGACCGCAGGGAAGACACGATCTCGGCAGGCGCACCGCTCCCGCCCGTCGAACTGTATGCGGCCCTGCGTCGCACTGGCGCCCACCACGGTCAGGCGTTCGCCGCCCTCACCAGAATCGAACGCGATCCGGGAGCGTGGGCCGAAGCTGACATCGCGCTGCCCGATGAGGCGACCGCCCACCGGGAATTTCGCATTCATCCCGTGATGCTCGATGCGGCGCTCCAGACGATGGCCGCCGCAATGCCGAACGAAGCGCTCACCGAGTCAGGCGATACCACGTATCTACCAACATCGTTGGACGGCATCCGGATATTCGGAGCCATCGGCAGGCGGGCGCGCTGTCGCGCCGAGTTGCTCAGTTTCGACGGCAGCGGCGCGCGCGGCCGCCTCATCCTGACCGACGAGCTCGGCACACGCACCGCACAGGTTGCAGATGTCTACCTGCGGCGCGTCCAGCGAAGGACTGTTCCGCTGCCACTGTCGCAGAAGATCTTCGACACCCGATGGGCGCAGACGCCCGCGCCGTCACCCGGAGACGAAGCTGCCGGAAGTTGGCTGCTTCTCGCTGATGACGCGCAAACATTCGCGCTGGCAGACGAGTTCGCGTCTCGGTTCTCTTCGTCAGCGCGGCGGATCATCACCGCAGACCTTTCCGACGAATCCGCGGTACTCGAGGCGTTCGCGGACACCGCATCCGTGCCGGACCTTCCCCCGGCGGGCGTGGTCGTCGTCGTCGGGAACCGCACCTTCGATGACGGCGACGCGGACGCCGCGCTCGGAGTCGGAGGTGACCTGATCTGGAAGGCATCGGCGGCGGTCCGCGCGATCGCAGGCGGCTGGCACGGCAGGCCCCCACGGCTGTGGCTCGTCAGCCACCACGGGCTCGCGGTGGACGGGGAGGCGGGAAATCCTGCCATCGGCGGTCTCAGAGGTCTCGTCCGGGTGTTGGCCTACGAGTACCCGGATCTGCGCACCACCCTTCTGGACTTCGATGGAACCGAGGACCTCGCGTCGGTGCTCACCACCGAACTCGCATCGCCCGGCCGCGACGACGTGGTGGCGTGGCGCGGCGGGCAGCGATACGTCCAGCGGCTCTCGCGCGCAGCGCTTCCCGACCGCGGGTCCGGTCCGGCCGTGCGAAACGACGGGGCATACATCGTCACCGGAGGACTCGGCGGCGTCGGCATGACGGTCGCCCGCCGGCTCATCGACGCAGGCGCCGCACGCGTGGTGCTGAATGGTCGCAACGCTCCCTCCGACGAGGCGCGAAGCGGTCTGACGGAACTGGAAGGCCGTGCGGAAGTCGTTGTGGTGCTGGGCGATATCGCCCATCCCGGCATAGCGGAGAAACTGGTGGAGTGCGCCGAGCTGACCGGGAGGTCATTGCGGGGGGTGATCCACTCGGCCGCTGTTCTCGAGGATCAACTCGTGGCCGGCCTGTCGAAGGACAGCCTGGCGCGGGTCTGGGCGCCGAAGGTGGCCGGCGCGATGCGGTTGCATCGGGCCACCGCGGAGCACAAGCTCGATTGGTGGGTCGGCTTCTCGTCGGTGGCATCGCTGCTGGGATCGCCGGGTCAGGCGGCTTACGCGTGTGCCAACGCGTGGCTCGACGCGTTCGTTGACTGGCGACGCGCCGCCGGTCTGCCCGCCATCGCCATCAACTGGGGCCAGTGGTCCGACGTCGGGCTCGCCCGATCGCTGAACCTCAGCGTGCTCGACCCGATCACGCCGGCCGAAGGTGTGGAGGCTCTCGATGCGGTGCTTGCATCCGCGCCGACGAAGATCGGCGTGGCGCGACTGCGCCTCGACCGGGCGTCGGCCGCGTTCCCCGAGATTCACCGACTCGGCTACTTCCAGGATCTCGTCGCCGAACTCGAGGCGCTGAACGAAGACGACGACTGGGCGGGCCCCGAAGCGCTCAGCACACTGAATTCGGCGGATGCGCGCGCCGTTGCAACGGCGCGGCTGCGCAGCCGGATTTCGGCGATCATGGGTTACCCCGACGACGGCCCCGTCGCCGTCGACCCGCCCCAGCCCGACTTGGGCCTGGATTCCCTGATGGCCGTGCGGATGCGCAATACCGTGCGAGGCGATTTCGGTGTCGAACCGCCCGTCGCCCTTCTCCTGCAGGGCGCCTCGCTCACCGACCTCGCGTCCGAACTCATCCGTCAGCTCGGCTTCGCCGAGTCCGAAACGCGCGACCGCCACAGCGCGGTCCGCGACAAGGCGCAGAAGCGCGCTGCGGCCCGCCAACGAGCCGTGTCCCGCAGGAAGGTGGATCAACGACTATGAGCGACAGCACCGCCGTCTTGAACAGCGAGTATTCGTTGCCGCAGAACGCTATTGCCGTGGTCGGCATGGCCGGCCGGTTTCCCGGGGCGAACTCGGTGAGCGACTTCTGGCGAAACCTCCGCCGCGGCGAGGAATCAATCGTCGACCTGTCCGAGGACGACCTCGTCGGCGCAGGCGTCAGCGAGCGCGCGCTCGGCAGCCCGTCGTATGTCAGGCGCGCGGCGCTGATGTCCGGCATCGACGAATTCGACGCGGAATTCTTCGGATTCACCCCACAGAGTGCCCGGATGCTCGACCCGCAGCACCGGCTTTTCCTGCAAGCCGCCTTTCACGCGCTCGAGGATGCCGGGTACGAGCCCGGAAGCATCGAGGAGTCGGTCGGGGTCTTCGGAACAAGCTCTGCCAGTGGCTATCTGCTCCACAACCTGATGTCGCATCATCACCCGAGCGTCATCATCGGGGAAGGGGCCACCTTCGACATGGTGTCCTTGTCGCTGCAGAACGACAAGGACCACCTCGCCACCCGCGTCGCGCATCAGTTCGACCTCCGCGGGCCCGCCCTCGCCGTGCAGACGGCGTGCTCGTCGTCGCTCGTCGCCGTCCATCTGGCCTGTCAGAGCATTCTCAACGGAGAATGCGAAATGGCCTTGGCCGGTGGCGCTTCGGTTCGAGTGCCGCACAACGTCGGATATTGGCACGAGCCCGGATCGATGGTGTCGGCAACGGGTCACTGCAGGCCATTCGACGTCCGCGCGGACGGCACCATCTTCGGCAGCGGTGTCGGTGTCATCGTGCTCAAGCCGCTGGAAGCCGCTGTCGATGCCGACGACCGCATCCACGCCGTGATCAGAGGCTCGGCGATCAACAACGACGGCGCGACGAAGATGAACTATGCCGCACCCAACGCTGTGGGACAGGCCGACGTGATCGCAGAGGCGCACGCCATCGCCGACATCGATGCGTCGACGGTCACTTACGTCGAGACGCACGGGACGGGCACTCCGCTGGGCGATCCCATCGAAGTCGACGGACTCCGCAAGGCGTTCGCGGTCTCGGAGATCGACCGCTCGGCACCGTGCTACATCGGGTCGGTCAAGTCCAACATCGGGCATCTCGAGGTCGCATCGGGCATCGCCGGGTTGATCAAGACGATCATGTGCCTGAAGTACCGGGCCATCCCCGCGACCCTCCACTACACCGGTCCCAACCCGGAATTGCACCTCGACGACGGACCGTTCGCGGTGCGGTCCCACGACGGCGTGTGGGAGTCCGACGGAATCCGGCGGGCGGGGGTCAGCTCGTTCGGAGTGGGTGGCACCAACGCGCATGTCGTGTTGGAAGAGGCGCCACCGACGGCGGGCGCTGCGCGCGAGCGTGGGCCACAGGTCCTGCTGATGTCCGCGCGCACCGAGGAGGCGTTACAAGAGGGTCGCGATGCGCTCGCGGCAGAACTCACCGCTGCGGATGAGATGAACCTCGCCGACGTCTCATACACCCTTGCGCGGCGGCACAAGGACCGCATCAGGCTGGTGGCGGTCGTCAACGACCGCGAGCACGCAGCCACTGTGCTGCACACACCGGACCACGACAACGCGTTCGTCGGGGAAGCTCCACAGAGCACAAGGGCGGGAAAGGACCGAATCGCGTTCGTGTTCCCCGGCCAGGGCGCCCAGCACATCGGGATGGCGCGCGGTCTCCACGACGCCGAACCGGTATTCGCCGAGCACTTCCGTATGTGCACCGATGCATTCGCCGACGAGCTCGGAATCGACCTTCGCAGAGAGGTGTTCGAGGGGGTCGGTCGTGATCTCGAGCGCACCGATCGGGCTCAACCGGCCCTGTTCGCTGTGGAATACGCGCTGGCGAAACTGGTGGAGTCCTACGGCATCACGCCCGCAGCACTTGCCGGCCACAGCATCGGCGAGTATGCCGCAGCCACCATCGCCGGCGTGTTCGATCTGCCGACCGCGGTCAAGGTGGTGTCGATGCGCGCCCGCCTGATGCACGCGTCACCGCGCGGCGTCATGGTGGCTGTTCCCCTTCCGCCGGACGCCATCGCCGAATACCTCACCGACGACGTCGACCTCGCCACGGTGAACGACCCCGGCAATTGTGTCGTGGCCGGAACCGACACGAGCATCGCGACCTTTCAGGGCCGGCTGGCCCAGGCGGGAATCGTCGCTCGACGCGTCCGGACTTCCCATGCGTTTCACTCGCGGTTGATGGACTCTGTCGTGCCGGAGTTCCATGCCTTCCTGTCGCGTATGACGCTGCGTGAACCCCGCATACCTCTGCTGTCCAACATCAGCGGCAGACCGATGTCGGCCGGCGAGGCAACCGATCCAGCCACCTGGGCCCGCCAGATACGCGCGACCGTGAGGTTCTCCGACGAGCTCGACGTGCTCCTCGGCACACCCGATCGCGTGCTGGTCGAAGTCGGTCCCGGCGGCCCCCTCACGTCGTCGGCGATGCGACACCCCCGCTGGTCATCCGGACACCGGGCCGTTCGACTCATGCGGCATCAGGCCCAGAACAAGGACGACCGCGACGTATTCCTGCTCGCCCTCGGCCAACTGTGGTCAGCGGGCCTGGGCGTCGATTGGACGCCGCTGGCATCCGGTCAACCCAAGCTGATCTCGCTGCCCGGTTATCCGTTTGTCCGTGAACGTCATTGGGTGGAGTACAACCCGGCGGTCAGGGAGTCGGGCGGTGCTGCGTCGAACGGGTCCGTGGTCACCGCAACGGGCACGCGCGGCAAGCCGGTGGTCACGGCCACCTCGCAGATGGAAACGACACTGCAGCGGATCTGGTCGCAGTGCCTCGGTGTCGGTTCGATCGACCGAAACGCGAACTTCTTCGAAATCGGTGGCGATTCGCTCGTGGCGATCAGCGTGGCGATGGGTGCCGCGAACGAAGGTCTGGACCTCACCCCACAGGACCTCTACGAGAACCCGACCCTGGCCGCGCTCGCCACGACCTTGGCGACCCGCTATGCCGATGGTGGTTTGGCGCGGCAGACTGCCGAAGCGCAGCGCCCACCGGTGCCGCCGAACATCTCACACTTCCTCCAGCACGGAAGCCGCGACGTCGGTCGATGGCGAATCCCGGTGATCCTGCGACTGTCGCCTGACGTCGACGAAGAAGATGTGCGTTCGGTCTTGACAGCGGTGACCAACCATCACGATGTCCTACGGCTGGAAATCGTCGAGCGGGCAGGAGTTCTCGAGCAGCACTTCGGCGAGACCGGCGAATTCGAGGAGTTGGCCGTCCGATCGCTTCCACCGGACGCCGCGAAGCGCAGTTCGCAGGAGTCCGACGAACTGTCGACGATCGTCGGTGAGCAGACCGGAGAGAATCAGTCGTTGGGTGCCCCCCTGACGGCGACCTTCATTCGCGGTGAAGCGGGATCGCCGGGCTACCTCGCGTTGCGACTGCACGGAATCGCTTCCGACGACACATCCCGCGAGATTCTGCTCACCGACATCTTCACCGGCTTCGAGCAGCGGGCGGCGGGCCGGGAGATCGAACTGCAACCGGCCACCACGTCATGGCGCGAGTGGTCGCAGCGCTGTGCATCGCTTGCAACCCATCCCGCGGTGCTCGAAAGTCGTGACTACTGGCTGGAGACGGCTTCGCGAGCGACGCTGAGTGTGGTCGGTCCCGAGACCGACGAGCCGCCGTGCACCGATGACCTCGTGCGATTGAGTTCGTCGCTCACGGTCGCCGAAACCGCCGAGATCGACGAGGTGATTCGGCGGCTGCGCCTGTCCGTCGAGGATCTTCTGCTCGGCGCGCTGTGCCGGACGGTCGCGGCGCGAGTCGGCGAGGGCGCTGTCGCCGTCGACATCTGTGGTCCGGGCCGGTCGGTTCTCAAGCCCGACGTCGACACCCGGCGTTCGGTCGGATGGTTCACCACCGTGTACCCGGTGGTGTTGCGGTGCGCGACAAGTGAGACATCGAGCGGGCAGAAGGTGCTCGACGATGTGCGCGACGTGCGCAGGGCAGTGCCCCACTACGGCATGGGCTACGGGCTGTTGCGGTACAACTACGCGCCGACGGCTCGGCTACTCGCCGCGGCACGCAGGGCCGACATCTTCTTGACCTACGCGGGAGCCATCCCGGACGTGACGTCCGACCAGCCCGGCGTCCGACCGGTCGAGTTCCACACCGACATGGTCTCAACGGTGCGTGACGTACCGCCGGGACTCGGCCACGCGTTGGAGGTACGGGCATATCGAAGCCGCGGCGCGCTGCACGTCGACTGGTGGTACGACACGCGACGGGTCGATTCCGCCGACGCCGAAGCGCTCTCCCGCGAATTCGGCGAAGCGCTGCGCAGTCTCGGCCGGGAGGCGCTTGCCGAGGATGCCGATTCCGCAGGCGAGGAGATGGGATTGGTGGAGCTGTCATGACGATGTCCAGGGGGGCCGAATGAGCAGACACAGCAAGGCCGTCGTGGTCGACGGAATCGGAAAGTCCTTCGGCTCCGTCGTCGCACTGCGGGGGATCAGCTTCGACGTGGGTCGTGGCGAGGTCGTCGCACTGCTCGGGCCCAACGGTGCAGGCAAGACCACAACCGTCGACATCCTTTCGACTTTGACCCGGCCGGACTGCGGCCGGGCGGAGATCGCGGGGCATGACGTCGTCACCGACCCCGCAGGCGTCCGCCGCTCGATCATGCTCACCGGTCAGCACGTCGCCCTCGACGACCTGCTGACCGGACGCGAAAACCTGGTGATGTTCGGCCGTCTGCAGGGCCTGACGAAGTCCGAGGCGCGATCGCGGGCGACGGCACTGCTCGACCAGTTCGACCTCGCCGACGCCGCCGACCGCAGCGTCAGCACGTACTCCGGCGGGATGAGACGACGAATCGACATCGCCTGCGGGCTGGTGGTCTCGCCAGAGGTGGTGTTCCTCGACGAGCCGACGACCGGACTGGATCCGCGGAGCCGGCAGAGCATTTGGCAACTTGTCGCGTCCTTCAAGCAGGCGGGCATCGGAACCCTGCTGACGACCCAGTACCTGGAAGAAGCCGACGAGTTGAGTGACCGAATCATCGTCATCGACCACGGCGTGATCATTGCCGAGGGCACCGCCGACGACCTGAAGGAGCGGACCGGAGCGACCTATTGCGAGATCGTTCCGCGAAACCTCGAGGATCTGCCCGCGATCGCCGTGACGCTGGGCGTCCTGTTGCCCGACGATCATCGCGCCGCGCTGAACTCGGCATCCGACCGCATCGCGATACCCGCGCCCGATGGCCCGAACACACTCCTGCGGGCGCTCGGTCTGATCAGCGCGGCCGACATCGAACTACGCGACATCGCTCTTCGGCGCCCGTCGCTGGACGAGGTGTTCCTCGCGCTGACGTCGGACACCAAGCCTCGATGTGCAGAGGCGGAACTGCTCCTGTGACCTACACCGCGACACTCAGACCAACCGCATCGCCGCTGGTTCAGTGGTGGGTGCTGACACTGCGCATGATCACACCCACCCTGCGCAACGGCGAACTGCTCACCCAGGTCGCCGCGGCGATCATGTTCCCCGTCGGCTTCTACATTCCGCTCAAGCAATTCATGAGTCCGTTCATCGACGGCATGAGCAGCTATGCGCAGTATCTGATGCCGCTGATCGTGTTGAACGCCATTTCATTCGCGGCCGTTTCGGCGGGCTTCAGGTCGGCCACGGACTCAGTTGCCGGAATCAGCAGGCGATTGAAGGTCATGCCGATAGGGCGGTTGACTCCTCTCACATCCCGTATGTCGGCCAGCATGTACCGCTGTTGCATAGCGCTCGTCGTCTCGGTCGTCTGCGGATACGTCATCGGTTTTCGATTCCAGAGCGGAGTCGCCCACACCATCGGATTCCTGCTGCTGGCACTCGTCATCGGTGCGGTCTTGTCGCTGCTCTCCGACCTCATCGGAGTGGCGTCTGAGAACCCGGCGGCGACCATACCGTTGATGCTGCTGCCGCAGCTGGTCTTCGGTCAGCTGTCGGTCGGTCTTCAGCCCGTGCAACGATTTCCGGACTGGATAGAGCCCTTCGTCCGGAACCAACCGGTATCGCAGTTCGTATACGCACTGCGGGCGCTCGCCGGCGACAGCACGCCTGCGGCGGGCGAGGTGACCTGGTCTGTGCTCGCACCGACGGTGGCGTGGCTGGTGCTTCTGACGGTGGTCCTCATTGCGCTGCACGCGCGGGTATCGGCTAGGCGGTCATGATGACCGTGACCAGTGCACCTGCCGCCGCACGCGAAACGTGGGAGAACTCACCGCAGCGGCTGCTGACGCAGAGTTGGGTGCTGACCGTACGGGTGCTTCGACGGTGGCGGCGAGACCCGGCCACAGTGCTCGAGTCGCTCATCATGCCGGTCACGCTGCTGATCACATTGAACATCGTTCTCGGAGACGGTATCCGGCAGCTGACCGGGCACAGCGCACTTTACAACAGCGCCCCGCTGATCGCGATGGTCGGCGCCATGTCCGGCTCGATGCTGGGCGGTATCGGGCTGATGGCCGAGCGCGACGGGGGACTGCTGGCCCGCCTGTGGGTGCTGCCCATGCACCGGGCCTCTGGCCTGTTGTCGAGATTGGCGGCGGACGCGGTCCGGATCGTGGTGACCACTCTCATCGTGCTGTGTGCCGCCATGATCATGGGATTCCGTTTCCGGCAGGGGATCCCGGCCGCGGTCGCGTGGGTGCTCGTGCCCATGGTGTTCGGGATCGTGTTCACGGCGATGGTTCTCACGCTCGCCCTGTACTCCGCCAACACGATCATGGTGGAGGGTACCGAAGTCGTCTGGGGCCTGCTGATGTTCTTCAGCATCGGATTCGTTCCGCTCGATCAATATCCGCGCTGGCTTCAGCCGGTGGTCGAACACCAACCCGTCAGCTACGCGATCAAGGCGATGCGAGGACTGTCCCTCGACGGCCCGGTGCTGCAACCGCTGCTCGGGTTGTCGACCTGGTCTGTATGTCTCGCCGCGGTGTGCGCCGTCCCGCTTGCTCTCGGATACCGAAAGGCGAGTACCCGCGAATGAACCATCAACTGTTCCCCACTTCGGTGATCAGAAAGCTCGCCCGTAGCGAGGAAATGTTCGCCGAGACACACAATTTCGTCGGGCTGACGGCACACATGGACGGCCACGTCGACATCGACGCGATGGCGAGCGCCTTCGACTCGCTCATCGAGGCGCACCCCGTGCTGGCAGGCCATCTGGAAGAGCTCCCGGACGGGCACCACCAGATCGTCGTTGACGATCTGCTCCACCCCGGGATGGAGGTCGTAGAGGTTGACGACGTCGACGCCGAATCCGCGCCGGTACTTCTCGATCAGGCATCGTCGCTGGTTGCGCTTCGGCTGACGATCCGCAACGGGCAACCGGAGCCGACGCTCTACATCCACCACTGCATTGCCGACGGACACCACCAGTTCAGCTTCGTCGAAGAGCTGTTCACCTCCTACACAGCGCTTGTCAACGGGAAGAAGCTCGCGCCGACCAGCGTCGAGCCCACACCGCAGGCGCTGGAGGACGTGTTGGCTCTGCGAGGCATCGAGAAGCAGCCTCGGTCGGGTCTCGAGCGACTGATGCCCGCGATGTTCGCCTACGATCTGCCTCCTTCGCGACGGGCGACGACGGAGAAAAGACCTGCGTTGCCGATGCGCGTCCCGGTCGCCCGCTGCAGACTCACCGACACGCAGACGCGGGGACTGATCGACTTCTGCCGCTCCTACGGTTTGCGGACGAACGCGGTGTTCGCTGCAGCCATCCTGCTGGCCGAGTGGCGGTTACGCGGCACACCGCACATTCCTGTGCCGTACGTCTACCCCGTCGACCTGCGGTACTACCTCTCGCCACCGGTGTCTGCGACCGAGTGCACGAACCCTCTTGGCGTCGCCA
The DNA here is from genome assembly GCA_023415515.1 of Actinomycetes bacterium. Classification (GTDB taxonomy): domain Bacteria; phylum Actinomycetota; class Actinomycetes; order Mycobacteriales; family Mycobacteriaceae; genus Mycobacterium. The sequence goes on along the minus strand of JAEZKH010000195.1, from coordinate 19,545 downwards.
CCTACCTCGCCCGCATCGACGATGACACCCGCCTCGTCGATCTCGCGCGGGATATCGCTGACACGTTCCAGGCCGACACGGCAAACGGAGTGGTGCAACAGTCCCTGCTCCACTTCAGCCCGCAGTACGTCGGCAATCCGACCGGTCTACCCGATGTCGTGATGTTCACGGACAACGGCCTGATTCCCGATGTGCCCACGCCTGCCGGAGTGGAGTTGACGGCCTGCCACAGCGACATGTACTTCGCGGTCGACGCGGGCATCGACATGTACTCCGGTGGGATCTTCGCCGACCGACTGTTCATCGAGCACCATTCGCACGCAGAAGCGCCGGAAAGGTCTACCGATTTGATATGTACTCTGCTGGCCACCCTCGCCGATCAGCACGCCGCGACCGGTGTCGGTTAGTTCTCCGGATCGGCCGGCACTGATGTCCGACAAGGTCCCCGTCGACCTCAGCGGTGCCGCGCAGACCATGTTGACGACTCTGTACCTCAAGGCACTCGATGCCGACTTCGAGCGTCCGGTGCTGGGTGACCGCTACGCCAAGAACGCGATACGCCGACTCGACTACGACTGGCAGGGACTCGGTGTCACAGGGAAATGGGCACCGCTGATCACGATTCGCACAGCGCAGTACGACATCTGGGCGCGGCAGTGCATGGCGGTCCACGAGTCACTCACCGTCGTGCACCTGGGCTGCGGCATGGACAGTCGAGTGTTTCGGCTGAACCCCGGCCCGAATGTCGAATGGTATGACGTCGATTATCCGGCGGTGATCGCGCTGCGCGAGAAGGTTTATCCCGCGCGGCACCACTATCACCTGATCGCCGCGTCGGCCACCGATGCATCCTGGCTCGGCGACATACCGGTGGATCGTCCGGTGCTGATGCTGGCCGAGGGGATCAGCATGTATCTGACCAAAGACGAGGGTGTTGCGCTGTTGCGACGAGTGGTCGACACCTTTCCCGCCGGCGAGATCCAGATGGATTTCTACAACTGGCTCGCCATCAGATCGCAGAGATGGCAGACCCTTGTGCGAAGGTCGGGCGCGACGTTGCACTGGGCGGTCAACACCTCCGATGATGTCCTGCGCGAAGTCACGGGCCTGCGACTCCTGGCGGCCGTCTCCATCTTCGACGCGGACACTCTCGCCCTCGCCTCGAATGGTTTCAAGTTTGCCGAACGGGTGGCCAGGCTCGCCCCGCGGGCCAGGAAGACGTTGCAGTACCACCGCTATGCCTTCGGGTCGGTGGCCGATTCGCCGGCACTGACGAGAAGGGCAGGCAATGACTGACGCGACTGACAGCCAACGCAGCGACCGCCAGAAGCCGAAGGTGTTGCTGCTCTACTACAGCTACACCGGACAAGCCAGGAGAGTTCTCCAGGTGGTTGGTGAGGTACTCCGCGAGCAGGGGTGCGACGTGCACACTGCCGAGATCAAGTTCACCGATCCACGTTACGCGAAGCGCTTTTCTCGATTCCCCATGCGCCGGGTCTGGCCCGACATGCTCAGCGTGCTACCCGCCCAGATACGCCGCGCGACAGGGCAGATCGAGATATCCGACGAGGCGAGAGCCGATTACGACTTCATCTGTATCGGGTCACCGACCTGGTGGAGAACCACGAGCATGCCGGTGCGGTCCTTCCTCAAGTCGGACGAAGGGCGAAAGCTGCTTGCGGGCAAGCCGTTCGCCGTATTTGTCGTATGCCGCCGGTATTGGCGGGAGAACCTCACCACGGTGCGCAAGCTAGGGCAGAAGCACGGTGGGGAGTATGTGGGAGGCGTGCATTTTGCGTACCCCGGTGACCAAGTCCGCTCGATGCTGTCGCTGACAAGTTTTCTGAGTTCGGGCGAGTACCGCGATCGCTATCTGGGCGTGCGCATTCCGTCGACGAATGTCCAGCCGGATCAACTGGAGCAGACGCGAGAGTTCGCGGAGACGATAGCCGACCGGCTGGTGACCGCGCCCGGAATCGGGGCTCGATGATGCCCGCGACGGCAGAGGTGCTCGATCGTCTCGACATGCCGTTGATCGACGCGATGATGACCCAGCGGGCAGTGCGACGCGTGCTGTCTGATCCGGTCGACGACGCAGTTGTGCAGAAATGCATCGAACTCGCGCTGCGGGCGCCTACCGGTGCCAACGGACAGAACTGGGAATTCATCGTCGTCCGGGATCCGCACATCAAGGAAAAGCTCGCCAAGCGTTACCGCGTCGCCTGGCGGCTCTACCACTGGGCGGTGATCCGCCGCAAGGCTCCCCGCGACGAGTCGATGGCGAAGACGGCGCGCGCCGTCCAGTGGCAGGTCGACCACTTCACCGAGATTCCCGTGCTCGTCGTTGCCTGCCTGCGGCTCACCGCCCGCGAGGGACGTGTTCCGTTCATCCCCATGCCTCACCCCGCGATGTCGGGGTACTTCGGTTCGATCTATCCGAGTGTGCAGAACCTCTTGTTGGCTGCCCGCGCCATGGGGCTCGGCGCGTGCCTCATCACCTTGCCGTTGTGGAGTGTCACGTCGGTACGCCGGATCTTGGGGTTGCCGATCTCTGTAACCCCTTGCTGCATCGTGCCGCTCGGGTGGCCGCGGGGACGGTACGGGCCGACCAGCCGTCGACCGGTCGAGGAGGTGATGCACCTCGATGCTTACGGCAACCGAGCATGGCTGAACGGATGATGTCGAAACAAGTGCAGTCTCCGTCCACCTGGTTGGTCGTAGTGACCATAAGCGATTCCGTTGCGATGTCGCCCTTCTGGCGTACGTCGCTGAAAAGTGAAAACGATTTCCGCGTGTGACACGTGAGCCATGGGTCGGCGCAAAACCTTGGGGAGAAGACGAGAATCATGCGAACACATCAGAGCGCGAACGGTGAGCGGCAGCTCACCCGATCAGCTGCGCGACAATTTCTCGCGGCGGGGGTTGCACTCGCAACGGCGGCTGTCGTGGCGGTCAACCCACTTGTGAGCAGCGGCCACGACAGTGACCAGGTCAGCGTGCAGGTCCGCCTGGCGGCGGACTCCATCGCCAACGTGCCGTTGAACCTGGCCATCGACCTCATCAACGTGCCTGCCAACGAAATCGAGGCCTTGAACCACTGGTCTGATGCCCTGCAGGCAGGTGACAGCTGGTGGCTCAAGACGCCGACGAACGTCTGGGGTTGGGATCCCGGGAATCCGCCGATGTTGGAGGCGCTCGTTGCCGTACTGGTGCCCTTCCCCCTCATTTCCGGGAACGGCGGCGTGCCGCCGGGGATCGACATCAACGACCCGCAGAAGATCACTGCGAACACCCCCGGTTCTTACTTCGGGGGTTCGGCGCCTCCGGGCACGCTCGGCTACATCCTGAACGTGATCGTGGCCGCCGAGACGCCGATGCACGCAGGCTGCGGGTTCACATGTGACGACGTCCTCGGTGCCTTGTCCGGCTACTTCCAGGTGCCGGTCGCCGACATCCTCAACGGTTACACATTTCCGACGATCGAGAACCCGAACGACCCCTCGTACCCCCCGGCGTGGTCGGGCGCGACGGTTCCGCCGATCGATCCGACCGAACCGTTCACCAACTATCTGGCGTCGCTCACCAGGGATCCGGCGGAAAATCCGATCAAGACGGTCTCACTGCCGGATGTGCTGAACGTCGTTCGACGGCTGAACGATTCGGCAACGGTCGCCTTCAATCCGTGGTTTCCGGGCAGCTACCTCATCACCGGCTTCCCGACGTACGACTCCGGCATCCTCCTCCAAGGGCTCACCGACGGCATCCTGGCACGTACCTGCCCCGCGTGCGGCAGCGTCGTGCCCAGCGTGGTCACGAACCTCCCCGGTGAGGTGATCGATGGAATCGGCAACGCGTTGGCGCCGGTGACCAGCGTGGTGCAGAGGAGCGTCACCGATTTCGTCACGCGGCACCCGTATCTGGCGGCCGACACCTTCGTGCCGAGCGCCCCAGAGGCCACTACGCAGCGCGTGTCGACGACGCCAAAGGCAATGCCGCGGGCCGGCGCGCCCGCAGTGAGCAGACTCGCTGCCCCGCCACGAGCGGAGTCTCCCGATGTGCAGACGGCGGAAACACCGACCATCCCTGTCGGCAAACCGGATCGGGCTCCGCTCAGCAACGTGGCGAAGCTGCCGAACCTGATGACCGGCGGGAACAAGTCGGTGCCGGGGAAGTCGGCCGCAGGCGCGCACAGCGCGTCGTCCGGGGGTGGGCTCGCCGGTGGCGTGAGGTCGGCGGCCACGGGGATCAGCTCAGCGATCTCCAAGGCGGTCAGGAGCGTGACCGGCTCGGCGACCGCGAGCAAGTCGGAGGCGGGCAACACCGAATCCACCAAGGCGGGAAAAGAAGGGTAGCGGCAATCCCTCATGCAGGAAGAGCTTTACGACGCTGCGATCGTGGGGGCGGGCTTCGGCGGTATGGGCGCGGCGATTCAACTGAACCGGTTGGGCTATCAGCGGATCGTGATCATCGAGCGCGAGGACGATCTGGGTGGTACGTGGCACGTCAACCGTTACCCGGGCCTTACCGTCGACGTCCCTTCGACCACATATTCGTACTGGTTCGAGCCAAACCCGCACTGGTCGCGGCTGTACGCGCCGGGAAGTGAGCTGAAGCGCTACGCCGAACACGTGGCGGACAAGTACGACGTGCGCCGGTACATGCGCTTCAACACGACCGTCGAGGGCGCCCGGTGGGACGGTGAGGCGCGGGTGTGGCGCGTCGCGCTGCATACGGGTGAAACGTTGAGTGCTCATTTCCTGATTGCGGCAACGGGTTTCCTGTGCCAACCGTGTACTCCGGATATTCCTGGCATCGAGTCGTTCGAGGGGCGCGTCATCCACACGGCTCGATGGGATGACGACTACTCCTTCGCAGGCTGCCGTACAGCGGTCATCGGCACCGGTTCGACGGCGGTGCAGGTGGTTCCGGAGGTGGCCAAGGAAGCGGCCGAGCTGACCGTCTATCAGCGGACCCCGATCTGGGTGATGCCGAAGCTCGATTTCGGATTCTCTCCCGCGGTGCGGAGGCTGTTCGCGACAGTGCCGATTGCGCAACGGATCCTGCGGTTCTTCACCGACACCGGTATGGATCTGATGATGGTGCTCGCGATGTGGAAGTTCCGGCGCTTCAGGGGTATCAACTCCGCCGCTGCAGGTGTGTCGAAGCTTCTCAAATTCCTGTCGATTCGCGACAGGGAACTACGTGGGAAGCTCGACCCCGACTTCGACTTCGGCTGCAAGCGTCCGACGCTCTCCAATACCTATTATCGAACACTCACCAAGCCGAATGTCACCCTGGAGACGGCGGGCATCGATCGAATCGAGCCCGACGGTATCGTCGCCAGGGACGGCACAAAGCGATTCATCGACACACTCATCCTTGCGACCGGTTTCGATGTGTGGGACGCCAATCTGCCTGCCATCGAAGTGATCGGACGGGGTGGGCGCAACTTGGGGAAGTGGTGGCGGGAGAACCGATTCCAGGCCTATGAGGGAATTTCGGTGCCGAACTTTCCGAACTTTCTCACGATGGCCAGCCCCTATGCGTGGGTCGGCCTTTCGTGGTTCAACACGGTCGGTTACCAGATGCGGCACATGGACCGGCTGTTCGGCGAATTGCAGCGGCGCGGTGCACAGACCTTCGAGATCACCGAGGAGGCCAATGCGAACTTCTTGCAGCGGATGTCGGATCTGTTGGAGGACTCCGTGTTCGCCCTTGGTAGCTGCGCGACGTCTCGATCGTATTGGTTCAACCACAGCGGTGAAGCGCCGCTGTTCCGCCCGACGTCGGTGCACGACGCCGTCAGGCGGCAGGATCGATTTCCGTTGAGCGACTATGCGATAGCTTGATGCGCGGACCCGCGCACGGACAGCTTACGGAGTCTGCGAAGCGCCCTCGTGAACGGCAGCCCCGCCGCGAGGCCCTTGCGCAGGCTCGGGTTGAGTTGGCTGCCGTTGATCAGCAGCAGGTAGCGAAGGCCGTGGTCGCGCCATTCCGCAACCTGGTCGACGACTTCGTCGGGAGTTCCGTTGAAACAGATTTCCTTCATGAGCGAGGGCGGGACCTTATCGACGTACGACAACGCCGTGTCGCGGTCGATTGTCTGGGGCACAAGGTCCTGCACACCCGCAAAATCCCCACCCAATGGATGCGCCACGCCGTGGCGTTCCCAGGTTTCTGCGGGAGCACCGAGTGCCGAGGCTTTCAGGATCACAGAATCCAGTGCTTCGTCAACGGCGTCCTGACTCGGACCGACCACCACGGCCCGATTGACGGCGGGGATGATCGACATCGGGTCGCGGCCCGCGTCCGATGCCGCGCTCCGGACGGTGTCCAGGCCGCGGGCATAGTCGGCGGGCCTGCTCACGATGAACGGGATCCATGCGTCGCCGTTGCGTCCGGTGGTCCGCAGCATGCGCGGTCCGTGCGCGGCGATCCATATCTCGGGCCATTTGGCCCGATACGGCGGAAGATCGAAGACGGCGTCGCGCAACGGAAAGTACGGCGAATCACGAGATATCGCTTTACCTTCGCTGTTCCACAGCGCCCGGATGGTTGCGAGCGCCTCCTCGAAGCGGGCCACCGGTTTCGTCCAGGCCACCCCATAGGGTTCATTGCCCTCGCGTTCGCCGACACCAATGCCGAGGATGGCGCGTCCTCGGGTGAGAAGGTGCAGGGTAGCCGCGGCCTGCGCGGTGACCGCTGGGTTGCGGCGGCTGGCATCGGTCACACAGACGCCAAGCCGGAGCCGCCGCGGCCCGCCCCGCGCCGAAAGGTGGCCGAGCATCGTCCACGGTTCGAGAACGGCGTCCACTTTCGGCACCAACTTGCCTGCAACGCCGAAATGCTCCGGGGTGGCGATCGAGCGGGGTATCAACGAATTCAAATGATCACCAACCCAGAACGAGTCGGCGCCCGTCATGGCCGCAGAGATATAGCCCGCCCGCGGGAGCGCGCTCGCGGACAGTCGCGAGTTCACGATGGGGTCGAGAACCCCGAATCGAAATGTGTCCATCCCAAACCTCACCCCGGTCGTCGTAGGTTTATCGGCCACTGGATCGGTTGTGTTAACAACGCTTTGTTCGCTGAGAGAACCGGCCTACGCGTTTTCATGCTAGCTGCGCGCGATGCCGGAAACCTCTGTCCTCGATGCCGTCACGTGACCAGCGAACGGACGTGATGTGGCTGACAAGCTCGAGGTCATCGAAAGGGGGTCCGTCACAGACCGCCACCCCGTCCCCCTGCTGTTCGTCCACGGCGCCTGGCACGCGGCATGGTGCTGGGACGAGCACTTTCTGGATTTCTTCGCCGAAAACGGTTATCGCGCAGTCGCCCTGAGCCTACGCGGCCACGGCCGCAGCCCGACCGACAAGCCGCTGCGCTGGTGTTCTATCGCCGACTACGTCGCCGATGTCGGTTCGGTCGCCGACGGGCTGCCGCGACCGCCCGTCATCGTCGGCCATTCCCAGGGCGGATACGTCGTGCAGAAATACCTGGAGCGTCACCCGGTGCCCGCGGGTGTGCTGATGGCGTCGACGCCCCCGCGCGGATACCTGGGCTCGGGCCTGCGCTGGTTCAAGCGCCATCCGTGGCATTTCACCAGGATCCTGATCACGGGGAACTCACTGAACAGTGTGAATTCCCCCGAGCTGGCGCGGGAACGGTTCTTCTCCGCGCGCACACCCGAGGCCCTTGTTCGGAAGTACGCGGCACGCCTGCAGGAGGAAGGTGCCCGCTCCGGTGTCGAGGGCTTACTCGTCCCGCCCCGGCCGAAACGGGTCGCGACCCCGATGCTGGTGCTCGGTGCGCTGGACGACGGCGCGGTGAGCCGCCACGAGGTGCATGCGACCGCCCGTGCCTACCGCACCGTGGCCGACTTCTTCGACGGCGGCCACGACATGATGCTCGAGCCGGGCTGGCGTGCCGTCGCAGAACGTATCGACAGCTGGCTCACGGCGAAGGGGCTTTAGCTCGCCGGCTTCGTGGCGGTGAACTCGACCTGACGGATTCGCTTGAGCGCGACGTTGGCCGCGCGCATCGACAGACTCGGTGACAAGCGCTCCAGGTACCACAGCGCTTTCCACCAGGAGGGGACCACGACGATCGCCCGCCCGCGCACCACGGCGCGCAGGGCCTGCGCCGCGAACTTCTCGGGCGACATCGGTCGCAATGTCTCACCGAGCTTCAGCAAATTCTCGTCGCTGACATTGTTCCGTCCGTAAACCCCGCCGGTCAGGATCGGGGTTCGGATCGCGCCCGGGCAGAGAACCGACACCTGGATCCCGTGGCGTCTGGCCTCCATCCGCAGCGATTTGGAGATCGCGACGATCGCGTGCTTGGTGGCCGCGTAACTCGCCTGTCCCGGCGTGGGAATCAACCCGGCCATGGAGGCGGTGTTCACGATGTGCCCGGAACGGCGGGCGATCATGCCGGGATAAACGGCCTGGATGCCGTGCACGACACCGCCCAGATTCACGGCGAAGACGTCGTTCCAGTCATCGAGTGTGTATGAGTCGATCTCGCCGCCCACCCCGATGCCTGCGTTGTTGAACAGGTAGTCGATCGGGCCGGACCGGTCGACCACCTCGGTCACCGCCCGCTGGAAGGACGAGTAGCTTCGTACGTCGAGCTCGGTCGCATACGCTCGGCCCCCGCTGCCGGTCAAGCGTTGCGCCAACTCCTGAGCGGGTTCGATCTGACGATCGGCGATCCAGACGACGGCCCCGTCGCGAGCGAGCTTGGCGCACAACGCCGCACCGATGCCCGATGCGCCGCCCGTAACGAGGGCCACCTTTGTCGCCACTGTGTCACTCATGATGATCGCGACACTAGTCTGACGCCCTCGACCTTTTTGTGCGACTATCGAATCGATGGCAGTTGCAACATCCGATCCCGTTCGGTTGCCGCCGGCGTCCCGCGCGCCGAAAGCTGCGCAGGGCGTCGCCTTCCTGACGGCGCGACTGCGGACGCTGACCGCGCTGCGCAGGCACTACGGCGGGGCCTTCACCCTCAACATGCCGGTTCTCGGGCGGACAGTGGTGGTCAGCGACCCGCAACTGGTCCGTGACCTCTTCAGCACGAGCCGTGACCTGCTCGGGCGCCCCAAGGTGAACCTCAAAGACATCATGGGTCCCGGTTCGATGTTCACTCTCGACGGCGACGAACTCTTCGAGCGCCGCCGCCTGTTGGCTCCGCCGTTCCACGGCAAGCGAGTGGTCGACGATGAATACATCGTCGAAGAAGAGGTGATGCGCGAGACGGCGAATTGGCCTGAGGGCCGGGAGTTCGCGACGCTCCCTTCGATGATGCGCATCACGCTCAACGCGATTCTGCGAGCGGTGTTCGGTGCGGAGGGGCCTGCGCTGGACGAGCTTCGGCGGTTACTGCCGCCCACGGTCGCGCTCGGCTCTCGCATCGCGTTGCTGCCGCAGGTGGCACGTCGGGATTTCGGCGCGTGGAGTCCTGGCAGAAGACTCATCGGGCTTCGTCGGGAGATCGACGACGTGATCGCCTCGCTGATCGCCGAAGCCCGCAACGATCCCAGGTTCGATGAACGCAGCGATGTGCTCGCGGTCCTGATGCAGGCCCGTTATGAAGACGGCGAGCCGATGTCGGACAGCCACATCGCCGATGAGTTGGTGACCATGTTGAGCGCCGGCCACGAGACGACGTCGGCTGGACTGTCCTGGGCCGTGGAGCGGATTCGTCGCCACCCGCGACTACTCGAGCGGTTGTCCGAGGAAGTCGATGCCGGCGGCCGCGAACTGCGCCAGGCGACGATCTGGGAGGTGCTACGTACCCGTCCAGTGCTCGACGGCGCGCTGCGCCGGACGCGGCAGCGGATTCGACTGGGGGAGTGGGTGATTCCGGAGGACTATACGATCTGGGCGAGCATTCAACTCGCTCACGCGTCGGAGGAGAGCTTCCCCGACGCGGCGTCGTTTGACCCCGACCGGTTCATCGGCGCCACACCCAAACCCATCACCTGGATTCCATTCGGCGGCGGCATCAACCGTTGTATCGGGGCAGCCTTCGCGACCATGGAGATGGACGTGACGCTGCGGACTCTGCTGCGCGAATTCCGCATCATGCCGACGAATGCGCCCAGTGAACGCGACCGCAACCGCGGCGTTTCACACGTACCCGCCCGTGGTGCCCGAGCGGTTGTCTACCGACGTCGGACGGACGCCCCGAAGGCGGCGACGTCATCGGTCGCCGACCGCATGAGGTTCTGACGACCACCCCGGCGATCAGAATCGGTACACCAGTACCCGGGCTTTGCTCGCGATCGCCGGGACACGGGCGCCGACCCGGCTGGCCAGCCGCATCGGCAACGGGAACGACGCCACCTCCGGCTGACCGAAGAGGGTGACCTCTGCGACCAGGTGAAGCCGGGGATTCCAGTGCTCGGGGCGGCGAGCATCGTCGAACCCGGGGAATGCCCACTGTCGGTACATCGTCTTGAACATCTGCTTCCTGGAGAACACGCGCCGGGCAAAGCGGTTCAACCGGCTGACGGTGCCGTAGTCGTTGAAAGCGATCATGCCCTCACCGAAATGGTCGGTGATCCGCCCGAGTGCCGCAATCACCGCGCTTTCGCTGAGAAACGGAAACACACCGTCGGCGACGACCATCGCAGGCCGGTCCGCCGGAATCGGCTGTAGGAATTCCGCTTCGGCTATCGAAGCGGCGACGGAATACGACCGATCCCGGTGCGGCAATGTCGCGTCCCGCAACCCGATCACTCCGTGCAGATCGACGCTGTACCAGTCCACCGTCGGCGGCGGGTCGACTCGAAACACCGCACTGTCGAGCCCCGCGCCGAGGTCCACGACCACCGCATCGGGGTGGTGTGCGACAAACGCGCGGATTCGGTCGTCGAGCATCCTGGCCCGCAGGGCGACCAACCGAACCACGCTTGGCATGACACCGAGTCCTTCGAAGTCGTAGTCGATTCTGCGGACGACTTGATCGGCCACGTCGTCAGCCAGGATGGGATGAGACGATCGGGCGTCGAGGGCGCGGGCATACTGCGTGGCCAATGCGGTTTCCTCAACCGGCGTGAGCGCGCCGACGTCCATGCCGCCAGCCAAACACATCCACGGTGTGGCCTCGGATCGGCCCTCGTAGGGCAGACTGGATTCATGCCGGAACTGCCCGAGGTCGAGGCGCTGGCCGACCACCTTCGTCGGCACGCGGTGGGCCTTCCGATCGGACGCGTCGACGTGTCTGCGCTGTCTGTCCTCAAGACGTTCGACCCGCCGACCACCGCGCTTCACGGCCTGCAAGTCACCGACGCCAACCGGTGGGGCAAGTACCTCGGGCTGCAGGCGGGCGATCTGCATCTCATCACCCATCTCTCGCGGGCCGGATGGCTGCGCTGGTCGGACCGGTTGGCCGCCGCGCCGCTGAAGCCGGGCAAGGGCCCGATCGCACTGCGTGTCCATCTCGGAACACCCGGCGACGCACCAGGTTTCGACCTCACCGAGGCCGGAACGCAGAAGCGGCTCGCGGTATGGCTCGTCGACGACCCGACGAAAGTGCCGCAGATCGACTTGCTGGGACCCGATGCGCTCAGCCTCGACCGGGACGGGCTGGCATCGGCGCTCGAGGGCAACACCGGCCGGATCAAGACCGTGATCACCGATCAGAAGGTCATCGCGGGCATCGGCAACGCCTACAGCGACGAGATCCTGCATGTCGCCAAGCTGTCGCCGTTCGCAACGGCGGGCAAACTGACCGAGGCGCAGTTGGCTGCGCTGCACGACGCCATGATCTCAGTGCTCACCGACGCGGTGTCGCGCTCGGTCGGCCAGCAGGCGGCGACCCTCAAGGGGGAGAAGCGGTCAGGGTTGCGGGTGCACGCCAGGACCGGTTTGCCGTGTCCGGTGTGCGGCGACACCGTTCGCGAGGTGTCGTTCGCGGACAAATCGTTCCAGTACTGCGCGACGTGTCAGACCGGCGGCAAGGTGCTCGCCGACCGCAGGATGTCGCGGCTGCTCAAGTAGCGCGTCGGCGCTCACCCGGGGCGTGCGCTTAAGGCCCGCCGAAATCGGGCAACCCGCCACCATGACGACACTGCAGGCCGGCGACCACGCCACCCGTCTCGCTCCGCTGCTGGGCGACCTGGCCCGTCGGGTGCAGACAGCCGACGGAGGCCGACGGCGCGAGATCAGCGACGCCATGACGGGCGGACCGCTGGGACACGTCCCGCACTGCACGGCCGACGACGTCGCCGCGGCAGCGCGCCGGGCCCGCGAGGTCCAGGTGCGGTGGGCGGCAACGCCGGTGTCCGAACGCGCAGAAGTGCTGATGCGCCTGCACGACCTGGTGCTGGCCCACCAGGACGAGGTGCTCGACCTGATCCAACTCGAGAACGGGAAAGCCAGAAGGCATGCGTTCGAGGAGGTCATCGACGTCGCGCTGACGGCGAGGTACTACGCGAACACCGCCGAGGACTACCTGCGCCCCAAACGCAGGCAAGGCGTGCAGTTGATGCTCACCGAGGTGTGGGAACACCACCACCCCAAGGGCCTCGTCGGCGTCATCTCGCCGTGGAACTATCCGCTCACCCTCGGCATCAGCGACGCGCTGCCTGCGCTGGTGGCAGGCAACGCGGTCCTCGCCAAGCCGGACGACCGGACGCCGTTCTCACATCTGTGGGCCGTCGCGCTGCTCGATCGGGCAGGCATGCCTTCCGGACTCGTGCAGACCGTGACGGGCCCTGGCTCGGAACTCGGCGCCCCGATCATCGAGGAGTCCGACTTCCTGATGTTCACCGGATCGACGAGCACGGGCCGAACCGTCGCCAAGCATGCCGCGGAACGGTTGATCGACTACTCCATGGAACTCGGCGGCAAGAACGCGCTGCTCGTGCTCGACGACGCCGACGTCGCCAAGGCGGCCCGTGGCGCGGTGCGCGCGGCGTTCTCGAACTCGGGTCAACTGTGCATCTCGATCGAGCGGATCTACGTGCCGACCACGATGTGGGACGACTTCGTCGCGCGCTTCGTTGCGGCCGCCGAAGCCATGAAACTCACTGCGGAACTGGACTATTCGGCCGATATGGGATCGCTGATCAACGACAAGCAACTCGAGACGGTGATCCGGCATGTCGACGACGCGGTCGCCAAGGGCGCGACGGTACTCGCAGGCGGCCGGGCACGGCCGGACATCGGTCCGTACTTCTACGAGCCGACGATCCTGTCGGGCGTGCGCGACGGGATGGACGCATACTCCGACGAGACCTTCGGTCCGGTGGTGTCGCTGTATCCGGTCGAGTCCGAGGACGAGGCGATAGCCAAGGCGAACGACAGCCGGTTCGGCCTGAACTTCAGTGTGTGGACCTCGGATTCGGAGCGCGGTAGGCGGGTGGCGGCGCGGTTGCAGGCGGGCACGGTCAACGTCAACGAGGCCTACGCGGCGGCGTGGGCGTCGGTCGATGCTCCGATGGGCGGTATGAAGGACTCCGGCGTGGGTCGCCGCCACGGCGAACACGGGCTTCTGAAATACACCGAATCGCAGACGATTGCGACCGAACGCCTGTTGCCCGTCGGCGCGCCGCCGTGGATCCGCGCTGACCGCTACGCCCGGGTGATGACCGTGGGGCTCAAGGCTCTTCGTCGCATACCCGGCGTGAAGTAGGGCGTCGCTCAGCCGAGCGCGCAGTAGGACCGCGGCGCCGACGACAACGCCTGCCGGTAGAGCGGGTCGAGTGCGCGGGCGTTGACGACCGCACCGGTCGCATCCTGCAGGTCGGCCTCACAGCCCGGGCCGTGCAGTGCATTCCAGTGCAGCGCGATCTCGTCGACCATGATCTTGTTGAATCCGTCGATGGCCGCTCGGGATTCGGACAGGTCGGGCGCGACGACCGGAGCTGTCGGCGGGTCGAACTTCCACTGCGCGAAGCGCGTGTACTCGATGCCCTCGGTCGCGGCGATCTGGTCGGTGAAGACGGACCGGACGTAGCTCGCCTCGATGCCGTGCCCGGTCGCGTCGGCCCCGACGCCGTCAAGGACCTGACCGGCCCGTGCGGTGTCGGTGATGGGTCCGCCGTTGATCCACTTCGCGGCCGCGACGGGGTCTGCGGTGGCCAGCCGCTGCGCGGCGGTGTCCACCAGTCGGTAGAGCGGGTTGACGGGCTCGGCGCCTGCGACCACGGGCAGCGCGCCGACCAGCAGCAACCCGGCCACCAGCGCGGCAGCGGTTCGATTACGGCTCATGGGTCCATCATGCTTACTCTGTGCGGATGACTCGGCAGAAGATCTTGATCACGGGCGCCAGCTCGGGCCTGGGCGCGGGCATGGCCAGGGCATTCGCCGCCAAAGGCCGCGATCTCGCGCTGTGCGCCCGCCGCCTCGACCGCCTCGAGGAGCTGAAGGCGGAGCTCACCGAGCGGCATCCCGGCATCACCGTGGCCGTGGCAGCGCTCGACGTCAACGACCACGAGCAGGTGCCGAAGGTGTTCGCGGAGCTGGAAGACCAGCTCGGCGGTCTCGACCGCGTCATCGTCAACGCAGGCATCGGTAAAGGCGCACCGCTGGGGTCCGGCAAGCTGTGGGCCAACAAGCAGACGATCGAGACGAACCTGATCGCCGCGCTCGTACAGATCGAAACCGCCATCGAGATGTTCAAGGCGGCGGGCGGCGGGCACCTCGTGCTGATCTCCTCGGTGCTCGGCAACAAGGGGGTGCCCGGCGTCAAGGCCGCCTACGCCGCGAGCAAGGCGGGGGTGTCGTCGCTGGGAGAGTCGCTGCGCGCGGAGTACCCGAGCGGTCCGATCAAGGTGACGGTGCTGGAGCCTGGCTACATCGAGTCCGAGATGACGGCGAAGTCGGCGTCGACGATGTTGATGGTCGACAACGAAACCGGAACCAAGGCGATGGTGAACGCGATCGAGCGCGAGGCGGGACGCGCCGCGGTGCCGTTCTGGCCGTGGGCACCGCTGGTGCAGTTGATGCGGGTGTTGCCACCCAGGCTGACCAAACCATTTGCTTAGGCGCTCTTAAGGTTTAACCGCCACATACCGGTGGTAGCCCACATCCATGAACGCGAAGATGAGAAACCTGACGCCACTGTTGTTCGCGGGCGCATCGGCTGCTGCGATCGCGCTCGCCCCGATCGCCTCGGCCCAACCGGGGCCGCCGCCGCCGTGCGTGAACCCCGACGGCACGGCATGCGAGGTGGTCGCGCCCGACGGTGCTTCGGGTCAGATCCCAGGTCCCGTCCAGGGCGGGGCCGACGGCAACACCGGTACCGTCGGCGGCAGCGTGCCCGGCGGAGTCTGGGGTGAGGCCGGTCCTGACGGCGCGCAGGGCTGTGTGCCCATCTACGGGTGCCGTTCGGTCGGCTGACACACCGAGCCCGTAACCACCCAACCGAATACCTGAGTTCCTGCCAAGCGCGGCAGTGGCGTCGGTGGACGCCGCTGCCGCGTTCGTCGTTCCGCAATTGGACTGACTTGACACAGTGTTTGGTTTTCCCAACAATGTGTTGCATGAGTCCGGTGAGGCGAGGGGAAACCCTTCCCATCCACAACCGCATCGGCGTACTACGTGCCGAGCGGTCTATGAGCAGGGCTGAATTGGCCGCTCTGGTCAACGTGAACGTGCAGACCGTGGGCGCACTGGAACGCGGCGACCACTATCCCAGCCTGGATCTGGCGTTTCGCATCAGCGATGTGTTCGAGTTGCCCGTCGAAGCGGTGTTCTCGCGTACCCCGTTCGCGCCCTTGTCCGCCGAGCTCTACGGCCGAACCGAGCGACAGCAAGGAGGCGTGACCGATGGCTGAAAATCTCATCGACCGGTACCAGGACTTCCGCACCAGGAGGTTCCTCAAGCACGAACGCACCTACGCCGAAAGGTTTCCCGGCTGGCGCACCCAGCCGAGGCGCCGCATGCTCGTCGTCGGCCTGGCGCTGACCCTGACGCTGATGGTGGTCGTCAGTGTGTTGTGCGCCTTCGGTTTTCGCGAGGCAGCTCTGCTGTGGGTACCGGCGGTCCTCGGCTTTTTCCCGATGTGGATGATGCTGCAGATCGTGTCGGGCAGACAGGGCGACGCGCCGCTGGGTGCTCTCGACGAGTTCGAACTGCAGCAGCGCAACAGCGCGAGGTCGATCGGGCTGACCGTGACACAGAACCTGATGCTGCTGCCGATCGGATACCTGATCGTGGCGTCGACGAACATGCGTGACGTCGACACCGAGACCGCACTCGACATGGCTTATGCGGGCGGCCTGATGGCACTGGCGGTGCTGATGATCGGCGGGTGTCTGCCCGCGATGATCCTGGGCTGGACCAGGCGCTCCGACGAGGTCGAAAGCTAAGCGGTGCGGCCCCGTTCGCCGCGGTAGCGGCGGACGAGCGCATCGGTCGAACTGTCCGATTGCTTCGGAGGCGCGTCATCGCCGGTGATGACCGGCAGAAGCGCCTTCGCCTGCGTCTTGCCGAGTTCGACGCCCCATTGGTCGAACGAATCGATGCCCCACACGGTCCCCTCGGTGAACACCTGGTGCTCGTAGAGCGCGATCAGCTGACCGATGGTCGAGGGCGTCAACTGGGTCCCGAGGATCGAGGTCGACGGCCGATTGCCCGGCATCACCTTGTGCGGCACCACGTCTGACGGGGTGCCCTCCGCGGCGATCTCCTCAGCGGTCTTGCCGAACGCCAGCACCTGCGTCTGGGCGAAGAAATTGCTCATCAACAGGTCGTGCATGCTGCCGGTGCCGTCGGCGGTCGCGAGATCGTCGGTGGGCCGGCTGAAACCGATGAAGTCGGCGGGAATCAGCCGCGTGCCCTGGTGCAGCAGTTGGTAGAACGCATGCTGGCCATTGGTTCCCGGTTCGCCCCAGAAGATTTCGCCGGTGTCGGTGGTGACCGGTGAACCGTCGGCGCGCACGGACTTGCCGTTCGACTCCATGGTCAGCTGCTGCAGGTACGCGGCGAAGCGGCTCATGTCGTTCGAATACGGCAGCACCGCGCGGGACTGCGCGCCGAAGAAGTTGTTGTACCAGAGGCCGATGAGCCCAAGCAGCACAGGTGCATTCGACTCCAGCGGTGCGGTCTTGAAGTGCTCGTCGACGATGTGGAAGCCGGCGAGGAACTCGGCGAACCGCTCCTTGCCGATGGCCGCCATCACCGACAGCCCGATCGCCGAGTCCACCGAGTAGCGGCCGCCCACCCAGTCCCAAAAGCCGAACATGTTGTCGGTGTCGATGCCGAAGTCGTCGACCAGTTTCTTGTTCGTCGACACCGCGACGAAATGCTTGGCGACGGCCGCGTCGCCGAGCGCATCGGTGAGCCAGCGCCGCGCCGCCGTGGCGTTCGTCAATGTCTCGAGGGTGGAAAACGTCTTCGACGCGACGATGAAAAGCGTTGCAGCCGGGTCGAGTCCGCTCAACGTGGCCACCAGGTCGGCGGGGTCGACGTTGGATACGAAGCGGCATGAGATGCCGGCGTCGGCGTAGTGCCGCAGCGCGTCGTACACCATCACCGGCCCGAGGTCCGAGCCCCCGATACCGATGTTGACGACCGTGGTTATCCGCTCGCCCGTCGCTCCCGCCCACTGGCCGCTTCGCAACCGGTCGGTGAACTCGCCCATCCGGTCGAGCACCTCGTGCACGTCGGTCACGACATCCTGGCCGTCGACCGTGAGATCGGCACCACGCGGGAGGCGAAGGGCGGTGTGCAGGACCGCGCGGTCCTCGGATGTGTTGATGTGCACACCGGAATACATCGCGTCGCGGCGCTGTTCAAGTTGTGCGGCTTTCGCCAGATCCACCAGCAACTTCAGAGTCTCGCGAGTGATCCGGTGCTTGCTGTAGTCGATGTACAAGTCGCCGACCGTCAACGCCAACTCGGTGCCGCGGGCGGGGTCTGAGTCGAACAGTTCGCGGATGTGTACATCCCGAATCTGATCGTGATGTCGGGCCAGCGCCTGCCATGCTGAGGTCGCTGAGATGTCGGGGATCTGATGAGTCTGGACGCTCATACCTCGACCCTAGTGCGGCCATTTGAACAAAGGTGTAAGAGAGAGTCATGGAAACCCCGCAAGTCGAAGCTCTGCTGAAGTCAGTTCCCACCGGCCTGTGGATCGGCGGTGAGGAGCGTAAGGGGTCGTCGACGTTCGACGTGCTCGACCCGTCGGACGACTCGGTGCTGACCTCGGTCGCCAACGCCACCGCCGACGACGCCATCGCCGCGCTGGACGCCGCCAGCGAAGCGCAGGCCGAGTGGGCGGCGACCCCGCCCCGCAAGCGCGGCGAGGTGCTGCGCGCGGTGTTCGAGACGATCACCGAGCGCGCCGAGGACCTGGCCACCCTGATGACCCTGGAAATGGGCAAGGTGCTGCGCGAGAGCATGGGCGAAGTCACCTACGGCGCGGAGTTCTTCCGCTGGTTCGCCGAGGAGGCCGTGCGCATCCACGGCCGCTACACCCCGAGCCCGGCGGGCACGGGCCGCATCATCGTCACCAAGCAGCCCGTCGGACCGTGCTACGCGATCACGCCGTGGAACTTTCCGCTGGCGATGGGCACCCGCAAGATCGGGCCCGCGGTCGCGGCAGGCTGCACGATGATCGTCAAGCCCGCGCAGGAGACCCCGCTGACCATGCTGCTGCTGGCCAGGCTGATGGACGATGCGGGCCTGCCCAAGGGCGTGCTCTCGGTGCTGCCGACCAACAACCCGCGCGAGGTCACGACCGCGCTGATCGATGACGGGCGGCTGCGCAAGTTGACGTTCACCGGTTCGACCGGCGTGGGCAAGGCGCTGGTCAAGCAGTCTGCGGATGCGCTGCTGCGGACGTCGATGGAACTCGGCGGCAACGCCCCGTTCGTGGTGTTCGACGACGCCGACGTCGACGCTGCCGTCGAGGGCGCGATCCTGGCCAAGATGCGCAACGGCGGCGAGGCCTGCACGGCCGCCAACCGGTTCCACGTCGCGAACTCCATCCGCGAGGAGTTCACCGAGAAGCTGGTCAAGCGGATGAGCGAGTTCCAACTGGGCAAGGGCATCGACGAGTCGTCGACGCTGGGCCCGCTGATCAACGCCAAGCAGGTGTCGACCGTCGCGGACCTCGTGTCCGACGCGGTGTCGAAGGGCGCCAAGGTCGCCGTCGGCGGTGTCGCGCCAGGCGGTCCGGGCAACTTCTACCCCGCGACGGTGCTCGCCGACGTGCCCGCCGATGCGCGCATCCTCAAGGAGGAGGTGTTCGGGCCCGTCGCGCCGATCACCGGCTTCGACACCGAGGAGGAGGGCATCGCGGCCGCCAACGACACCGAATACGGCCTGGCCGCCTACGTCTACACCCGCGACCTCGACCGGGCGCTGCGCGCGGCCGAGGGGGTGGAGTCCGGCATGGTCGGCATCAACCGCGGGGTGATCTCCGATGCCGCAGCACCGTTCGGCGGTGTCAAGGAGTCCGGCTTCGGCCGCGAGGGCGGTTTCGAGGGCATCGAGGAGTACCTCGAGACGAAGTACATCGCGCTGACCAATTAGTAGCGCCTTCCGGCGAGCACCCCCGACACTCACCCCGTGCCAGGGTTCCTG
>JAEZKH010000138.1 GCA_023415515.1 Actinomycetes bacterium | reverse complement strand
CCGGCGGGACAGGGCCGAGGCGAAGGCGGAGAACACCTCGGCCCTGCCCCATGGGCGGGGAGACATCGAGATGAAGTAGTCGGCGAGCGCGAGGTCGGTGAGGCGGTCGAGATCGACATCGGTGAGGCCGAGTTCGGACATGACGGGAAACTGGAGATCGGCGAGAAGTGTCCGGACCGCGGCCACGAGCCGGCTCCCGTCGCACGTGCCGTCCGCGGGCAGCCCCCATGCGTCGGCGACCCGTTCGAGCTGGTCGGGCACCCAATGGCGTTCCCGCTCAAGAGTTTCCACGAGAACCAGTCCGATCGTCAGGCCGTGTGGCGCACCGGTCAGGCCGCCGATCGCCTGACCGAGTGAATGTTCGGCGGCACAGTCGGAGATGTTCATCGCCAGACCCGCCATCATGCTGCCGCACGACATCGCCGAGCGCGCCGCGACATCGGTGCCGTCGCGGTAAGCCGTGAGCAGCGAGTTACCCATGAGCCGGACCGCCTCGAGGGCGATCGCATCGCCGATCGGGGTGCGCACTGTGGCCACCGTCGCGGCGATCGCCTGGGCGAGCGCGTCGATGCCGGTGTTGGCCGTCATGCCCGGCGGCATGCTCCAGGTGAGTTCGGGGTCGACGACCGCGTACTGGGGCCGCAGGTTCGGATGCGCGATGCCCGCCTTGCGTCCCGCCTCGGGGTCGGAGACGACCGATCCGCCCGACACCTCCGATCCCGTGCCTGCAGTCGTCGGGGCCGCGATGAGCGCAACCTCCGGCGCCGGGTACACGCGTTCGCCCTCGAGGAACTCGGTGAACGACACGTTGAGCTGATGGCATAGCCGGGCGGCTTTTGCGGTGTCGATCACCGAACCGCCACCCAGCGCGATCACCGCGTCGGTCTGCTCGGCCCGCATCCGCGACGTAGCCGCGTCGACCATTCCGATCGTCGGCTCGCCTGCCGGCTTCTCCATGCGAGCGATGGTCAGACCGGAGTCGAGCAGGCCGGCGGTGACACGTGCCAACGCGGGGTTGTAGCCTTCGGCGTTCTCGTCGGTCAGCAACAGAACGCGAGTCGCCCCAACGGACTTGGCGATGTCCGGGAGGCGGTGCGCCACGCCGTCGCCGAAGGTGATCCGCACCGGAAGGTGGTTGACGAAGTCGGCGATGGGGCCAACCGTCATGGTCTGCCTTTCATACCAACAGACAATATGTCCAACAGCGGTAGCCTTCAAGAGATGCCGGACGACTTCCTGCTGCGACCTCTCGACACCCCGCCGGCCTACGCCGCGGTCGTCGAAAGGATCCGGCGCGCTCTGGCACTCGGGGTTCTGCTGCCCGGCGACAGGCTGCCCGCGGAGCGGGCGCTCGCAGAAGAACTCGGAGTCTCACGGGTCACCGTCCGGGAAGCGCTGCGGGTGCTGCAGGGGGAGGGCCTGCTCGTCACCAAGCGCGGAAGCGCGGGGACGGTCGTGTCGCCGACGCTGACCAATTGGGAAGCACACGGCGAATGGGACCCCAAGATCGCCGAGGTGTTCGAACTGCGCCTCGCCGTCGAGACGATGGCCGCCCGGCTGGCGGCCGAACGCGTCACACCGCAAGACATTCACCACTTGACGGCCTGCCAGCGGGCACTGGAGTCGAGCAGTGACGTGCACGCTTTCCGGCGCGCCGACTCCGAATTCCATATGACCGTGGCGCGGATCAGCGGCAACGGCATGCTCTGCAGCGTGGTGGAAGATGTGCGCGCGGCGGTCTCGTCGCGACTCGATCAGCACGACTTCAAGGTGATCTACGAGTCGTCGATCCGGGGGCACGCCGGGGTCATCGACGCGATCGCCGAAGGCGACGCGAAAGCCGCCGCTGCGGCCATGGAGGCCCATATCGAGGAGGCACGCGCCGAGGTGATGGCGGTGCTGTCGCAGGTAGGCGTCGAGCGGCCGGTCGGCTCGGACGCGCCGTCGCCCAGTTGATCCCGGCGTGATCGAATGGACCCATGACACATGCGGGTCGTTCCTCGAGCGCGCTGACGTCGCCGACGTTCAGCGGGCGCACACCGTCTGGCACCGGTGATCTGTCGGTCGAGACGCACGGCATCGCGCCGATCCGCGCCGACCAGCGTTACGGCAGCCCGCGCAGGTTGTTCACGGTGTGGTTCGCGCCCCAGGTGACGTTGACGGGTGTGTTCACCGGCACGCTCGCTATCGCATTGGGGCTCGGATTCTGGCTCGGCATGCTCGCGATGGTGATCGGCACCGTGCTGGGGTCGTTGGTCGTGGCGTACCTGTCGACGTGGGGTCCCCGCACGGGCACCGCCCAGCTGCCGAATGCGCGGATGGCTTTCGGTGGCGGCGTCGTACTTCCCGGTGCGCTGCAGTGGCTTTCGTCGATCGCATGGGATGCGCTTGTCGGCCTGTTCGGCGGGGAGGCCCTCGCAGCGCTGCTGGGCATTCCGTTCTGGAGCGCGGTGCTCATCGTGCTTGCGGTGCAAGGCGTGGTCGGCTTCTTCGGCTACGAGATGATCCACCGCATCCAAGCGGTCCTGACAGTGGTTCTCTTCGTCACCTTCGTGGTGTTCGCGATCAAACTCGTCGCCGGACACGAAGTGGTGACTCCCGCGACGGCGCACGGCCCCGATCTGATGGGCGCGTTCATCCTCGAGGTCACCATCGGGTTCAGCCTGGCAATCTCCTGGGCCAGCTACGCAGCCGACTTCAGCCGCTATCTGCCGGTGGACTCGTCACGCCTACAGGTGTTCGGCTTCACGTTCGCCGGAATCGTGTTGGCCTACATCTTCGTTCAGGGCATCGGAATCGCCGCTGGCGACCTGATATCGGAGCAGACCGCCGAGGGCGTGCGGTCGGTCATGGGTGGCGGCCTCCTGGGTGCCCTGGCGTTGCTTGTCATCGCATTGGCATCGATCGGCTCGGGAATCATGAACGACTACAGCGGTTCACTGGCGCTGCAGACCATCGGCGTGAGACTGCGCAGGCCGATCTCCGCGGTCGTCGTCACCGCGATCGCGTTCGCGCTCATTCTCTGGCTGCACGGCGGGGACACCGCATCCCGCTTCGAGCACGTCCTGTTGTTCGTGAGCTACTGGATCCCGGCATTCGTTGCGGTCGTCGTCATCGACTGGGCGCTGCGGTCGCGCGGGCGGACATCCATCAACCCGGCTGAGGAATACACCGAACGCGGTGACGCGATCGCCGCCGAGGTCGCGTTCGTCGTCGCCTATGCCGCTGCCGTGCCGTTCATGAACACCTCGCTGTTCACCGGCCCGGTGGCAGAGGCGTGGCATGGGGCTGACGTCGCCTATTATGTGAACTTCCTTGTGGCAGCTGTACTTTACGGCGGTTACCGGCTCGTGGGCTCCCGGCCGGCGAATTTGGACAGGTAGAGCCAGACGGGTCGGTAGCCGCGCCGTTCGTAGAGCCGGATGGCGTCGGCGTTGCCCGCCAGCGCGCCAAGGATGAGGTCGTTGACACCGAGGTCACGTAGATGGGCCTCGAGGCGCTCGAGAAGTACCGTGCCGAGGCCCGTTCCGCGGTATGCCGGCAACACGCTGAGCGACTCGATCTCACCGACGCGATCCCCGGTGCGCCAGGTGTCCTCGATCCACGATCCCGCAACGGGCATGACGTGGGTGAGCCCGTAACCGATGGGCTCGCCGTCCACAGTCGCCAGCAGCAGCAGCGTCTCTGGCTTGGCCAACAGCTCTTCGTACAGTTCTCTGCGTGCGCGCCAGGTTTCGGCGTCGTCGACGTAGGGGGCCAGCTCGGGCATGCTCTCGACATGGCGGTGGTGGACTGCGACCCACAGGGGCTCGACGAGATCCAGATCGACGGCGCTGCCCGTCCGCAGCTGCCAAGGGTATGCCATCTGACAACGCTAGCGCCCCGGGCTGGTTTGTGACATCGGCGCAGGGGTTAATTATGGGGCATGCGTCCTGGCACACTTGCGAAATCGGCAGCGGCAGTCCTCGTCACCGGAGCGGTCGGCAGCTTGGCCAGCCGCCCCTCCGAAAACGGTTGGTATGCCCGGCTGCGCAAGCCGTCCTTTCAGCCGCCGCCGCAGGTCTTCCCGATCGTGTGGCCTCTGCTCTACGCCGATATCGCCGCCGTCTCCGCAGCGACGGTCGACGAGCTGGAGGATCAGCGTCGCTCCGACAAGGCCAGCGCCTACCGGAAGGCGTTGGCGCTCAACCTCGTGCTCAACGGCAGCTGGTCCTGGTTGTTCTTCAACCGCGGATTGCTCGGCACCTCCGCCATCGCCGCCGCGGCGCTGACCGTGAGCAGTGCCGACCTGACCCGGCGCGCGGTCGAGGTGCGGCCCGGTCGCGGAGCGCCGCTCGCCCTGTATCCGCTGTGGTGCGCGTTCGCGACAGTGCTGTCCACCCGGATCTGGATGCTGAATCGCTGACGTGGCACAACAATCCGAATCCGAAGGCGACGAGGAACGCCAACGTCTCGCCGATCGGGTGCTCGGCAGGCTTGAAGACGCGGTGTACTGGGGCATCGCGCTGGTCCTGATCATCGGATCGGTCTCGCTGCTGATCTCGCAGTTCAACACCATGCTGACGCTGCGCGCCGCGCCTGCCAAGACCGTCATGCTCGAGATCCTGGACGGTCTGCTGCTCCTCTTCATCTTCGTCGAACTGCTCTACGCCGTCCGGGCATGCCTGCGGTCGCACGAGATCGTGGCCGAGCCGTTTCTAATCGTCGGCATCCTGGCGGGCATCAAGGAGATCGTGGTGCTGTCGGTGGAGGCCGCGACGCTCCTGGAAAAAGGACCCGCGTTCTCGCGCGCCGTGGTGGAGATCGGCGTGCTCGCGGGTGTGGTCCTGGGGCGCGCGGGGGGGGGCGGGGGGCGGGGCGCGCG
>JAEZKH010000126.1 GCA_023415515.1 Actinomycetes bacterium | reverse complement strand
GACCGCAGCACCGCCCTTGCACCCTGGCTCGAGCACTACAACAATCAACGACGCCACTCAGCCCTCGGAGGCAAACCACCGATCAGCAGACTGTCAACAACGTCCTAGCCGAGTACATCTAGGGCGTGGGAGGCGGCGGCGGCGCCGGGTTGCCGCAGCGGGTCTTGATGTCCGACAGCGGTTGTCGGATGGCGGAGAGGTCGGCCTTCGTCTGCGGGTGCGTCTTCATGTACGCCGCGACCTTCGGTCTCGCCTGATCGCGGGTGAGCCCCTCGAGGCCGTTGTAGAACGCGTTTACATCGGGATGGGCGAACAGGTAGTCGGCCGTCGCCTGCTGCACGCCCGCGCGGGCGAACTCCAGGTCGGCGGCACTGCAGTTCGGGGGATTGGCGTTGGGATCCTCGTTGGCGTGTGCCAGCGGTGCGCCGACGAACAATGCGGCGCCGAGAAGTGCGGATCCGGCGAGCAGTTTCATCTACCCAGTCTTGAGCACACCGGGCGCGGGTGCGTCGATCACCAGCGCTCTGGCAGGAAACCCGAAGGGATCCGGTAGCCGGCGGTTGACCGGATATCCCTGTCGCCGCCCCCGCCGGACACGGCACCGCCAGATGGCTCGTGTCGACCGGGGTTAGGCTCGCGGCGTGCTGATCGCGATAGAGGGCGTCGACGGGGCGGGCAAACGCACGCTGACAGACGGGCTGCGCGCATGCTTCAAGGCCGACGGCAAGACCGTCGCCAGCCTGTCGTTCCCGCGTTACGGGCAGTCGGCGGAGGCCGACATCGCCGCTGAGGCGCTCCACGGCGGTCACGGCGACCTGTCGACATCGGTGTACGCGATGGCGGTTCTCTTCGCGCTCGACCGCGCCGACGCGCGCGACGAGATCGCGCTGTTGCGCCACCAGTACGACGTGGTGATCCTCGACCGCTACGTGGCGTCCAATGCCGCCTACAGCGCCGCGCGCCTGCACCAGGACGCCGGCGGCAACGTCGTGGCCTGGGTGCGCGACCTCGAGTACGAGCGGCTGCGCATGCCTGCCCCCGACTGGCAGGTGCTGCTGGACGTGCCCGTCGAGGTGGCCGCCGAACGTGCCGAGCACCGCGCCAGAACCGAAGCCGACCGCACGAAGGACGCCTACGAGCGCGACGACGAGCTGCAGCGGCGCACTCGAGAGGTCTACGCGGGGCTTGCCGCGGCGGACTGGGGCGGCCGCTGGGTGGTGGCCGAACCCGACGTCGAGGTGCCCGCGCTGGCCGCGTTGTTGACCCACTAGCCGACTCGCGGCGTTGCTAGCAGCGATTTATCGCAGTTTGGTGACACCATGGATGCCATGAGGCAAAGGATCCTGGTCGTCGACGACGACCCTTCGCTCGCCGAGATGCTGACGATCGTGCTGCGCGGTGAAGGGTTCGACACCGCAGTCATCGGCGACGGCACCCAGGCGCTCACCGCCGTCCGCGAACTACGGCCCGATCTGGTCCTTCTGGACCTGATGCTGCCCGGCATGAACGGGATCGACGTGTGCCGCGTGCTGCGCGCCGACTCCGGTGTGCCGATCGTGATGCTCACCGCCAAGACCGACACCGTCGACGTGGTGCTCGGCCTGGAATCCGGCGCCGACGACTATGTGATGAAACCGTTCAAGCCGAAGGAATTGGTGGCCCGCGTGCGCGCCCGCCTGCGCCGCAACGAGGACGAGCCGGCCGAGATGCTCTCCATCGCCGACGTGGACATCGACGTGCCTGCTCACAAGGTCACCCGACAGGGCGAGCAGATTTCGCTGACACCGCTCGAGTTCGACCTTTTGGTGGCGCTGGCACGCAAACCGCGCCAGGTGTTTACTCGTGATGTGCTTCTCGAACAGGTGTGGGGCTATCGGCACCCCGCCGACACCCGTTTGGTGAACGTGCATGTCCAACGTTTGCGGGCCAAGGTCGAGAAGGATCCTGAGAACCCGCAAGTTGTGCTGACTGTTCGAGGAGTGGGATACAAGGCCGGCCCTCCGTGACGATTCACGGCTCGGCCGTGGGCGTGACGATTCACGGCTCAGCCGTGGTGAGTTCGGCCGCTCGGCGGTCGCCGTGATCTTCAGCTCGAGGCGGCGTATACGGGGCCGTTTCGGACCTTCAGCACCACTGATACGCGGACTGGGTGCGCTGGGTCGAGCGTTGGGCCTGGTCTGGCGTCGCTCCCTGCAACTGCGGGTGGTCACCCTCACCCTCGGGCTGTCTTTGGCCGTGATCCTGGTGTTGGGTTTCGTGCTGACCAGTCAGATCACCGACCGCATCCTCGAGGTCAAGGTGCGCGCGGCCACCGAGGAGATCGAGAGGGCCCGCAACACCGTCAGCGGCATCGTCGGAGGCGAGGAGACCCGGTCGCTGGACAGCAGCCTCCAACTCGCGCGCAACACGCTCATCGACCGTAAAGCCGACGCGGGCGCCGGGCTGGCCGGCGCGTTCGACGCCGTGCTCGTCGTACCCGGTGACGGACCGCGCGCGGCGACCGCGGCAGGGCCGGTGGCGCAGATCCCCAACGCGATGCGCGAGTTCGTCACGGCCGGCCAGGTCAGCTACCAGTACGCGACCGTGCGCACGGAAGGGTTCTCCGGGCCTGCGCTGATCATCGGCACCCCGACGGTGTCGTCCGCATCCACGGTGACGAACCTCGAGCTCTACCTCATCTTTCCGCTGAACAACGAGGAATCCACCATCACCCTCGTGCGCGGCACGATGGCCACCGGCGGCGTGGTGCTGCTGCTGATGCTGGCCGCCATCGCGCTGATCGTCGCCCGCCAGATCGTGTTGCCGGTGCGCTCGGCATCCAGGATCGCCGAGCGCTTCGCCGACGGCCACCTCGCCGAGAGGATGCCGGTGCGCGGCGAAGACGACATGGCGCGGCTGGCGGTGTCGTTCAACGACATGGCCGAGAGCCTGCAGCGGCAGATCACCCAGCTCGAGGAGTTCGGCAACCTGCAGCGTCGCTTCACCTCCGACGTCAGCCACGAGCTGCGCACCCCGCTGACGACCGTGCGAATGGCCGCCGATCTGATCCACGAGCACAGCGACGAGCTCGAACCGTCGCTGCGGCGGTCGACCGAGCTGTTGGTCAGCGAGCTCGACCGGTTCGAGATGCTGCTCAACGACCTGCTCGAGATCTCGCGCCACGACGCAGGCGTCGCCGAACTCTCCGTCGAGGCGGTCGACCTGCGCGGCACCGTGCAGAGCGCCCTCGACAACGTCGGCCATCTCGCGGGCGACGCGCAGATCGACCTCATCGTGGACATGCCGCAGTCCGAAGTCATCGCCGAGGTCGACCCGCGGCGGGTGGAACGAATACTGCGCAACCTGATCGCCAACGCCATCGACCACGCCGAGAGCAGACCGGTGCGGATCAGGATGGGTGTCGACGAGGACACGGTCGCGGTCACCGTGCGCGACTACGGCGTCGGCCTGCGGCCCGGCGAGGAGAAGCTCGTCTTCAGCCGGTTCTGGCGCTCCGACCCGTCGCGGGTGCGGCGCTCCGGCGGCACCGGGCTCGGGCTGGCGATCAGCATCGAGGATGCCCGGCTGCACCAGGGCAGGCTCGAGGCGTGGGGCGAGCCGGGTAAGGGCGCATGCTTCCGCCTCACCCTGCCGCTGGTTCGCGGCCACAAGGTGACGACGAGCCCGCTTCCCCTGAAACCAGTTGGGCGGGAACGAAAGCCGCGGAAGTCGGCGAGGGAGCGGCAACCGGCGGGAGAAAGCGTGTGAGACGCCTACTCGCGTGCGCCGCAGCTTGCGCGGTGGTGTTGAGCGGATGTGCGGGCGTGCCGAGTTCGTCGGCGCCACAAGCCATCGGGACCGTGGACCGGCCCGCACCGCCGAGCCTGCCCAAGCCAACCCCCGACATGGATCCCGACGTGCTGCTGCGGGAGTTTCTCAAGGCCACCGCCGACCCATCCAACAGGCACCTCGCCGCGCGACAGTTCCTCACCGAGTCCGCCTCCAACGGATGGGACGACGCGGGCAGCGCGCTGCTCATCGACCGCGTCGTCTTCGTCGAGACCCGATCGTCGGACCGGGTGTCGGTCACCATGCGGGCCGACATCCTCGGCTCGCTCTCCGACATCGGGGTGTTCGAGACGGGCGAGGGCGCACTACCCGACCCCGGCCCGATCGAGCTGGTCAAGACCTCCGGCGGCTGGCGCATCGACCGCCTGCCGAACGGGGTCTTCCTTGACTGGCAACAGTTTCAGGAGACCTACAAACGCAACACCCTGTACTTCGCCGACCCGACGGGCAAAACCGTCGTGCCCGATCCGCGTTACGTCGCGGTGTCCGACCCCGATCAGCTGGCCACCGAGTTGGTCACCAAGCTGATCGCGGGCCCCCGTCCGGAGATGGCGAACACCGTGCGTAACCTGCTCGGCCCGCCACTGCGGTTGCGCGGACCGGTCACCCGGGCCGACGGCGGCAAAATGGGCGTCGGCCGCGGGTACGGTGGTGCGCGCATCGACCTGGAGAACCTGTCGACCACAGATCCGCACAGCAGACAACTGCTTGCCGCGCAGATCATCTGGACGTTGTCGCGGGCCGGCGTCAACGGCCCCTACGTCATCAACGCCGACGGCGCCGCGTTGGACGACCGGTTCGCCGACGGCTGGCAGACCTCCGACGTCGCAGCCACCGACCCGGGTGCGGCCGACGGCGCCGCGGCCGGGCTGCACGCGCTCGTCGGCGGATCGCTCGTGGCGCTGGACGGTCAGCGCGCGCCGAAGGTGCCCGGGCCGTTCGGCGCAACGCCGAACCAGACGGGCGCCGCGGTGTCGCGCAGCGGTCAGGAGGCGGCGTCGGTGGTCACCCCGAACGCGGGCGCACCGGATATGGCGTCCTCGCTGTGGGTCGGTCCGATCGGTGGAAACCCGTTGCAGGCCATGGACGGTCGTACATTGTCGCGGCCCACCTGGTCGCTGGACGATGCGGTGTGGGTGGTCGTGGACGGCAACAACGTGGTGCGTACCGTGCAGGACGCATCGGGACAACCGGGCCGGGTACCTGTCGACTCCACCGCCGTGTCCACCCGATTCCCCGGACCGATCGCCGACCTCCAGCTTTCGCGCGACAGCACCCGCGCGGCGATGGTCGTCGAGGGCCAGGTGATCCTGGTGAGCGTCGAGCAGACACCGGGCGGCGGCTACGCGCTCACCTATCCGCGTCGGCTGGGCTTCGGGCTGAAGAACACCGTGGTGTCGCTGGCCTGGCGCACCGGCGACGACATCGTCGTCACCCGCACGGACCCGGAGCACCCGGTCTCCTACGTCAACCTCGACGGGGTGAACTCCGACGGCCCGAGTGGCAACCTGGCGATGCCGGTGAGCGCCGTGGCCGCCAACCCGTCGACGGTGTACGTGTCCGACGCCCGCGGCATCCTGCAGCTGTCGGGTTCGGCCGCCGACACCGATCCGCGGTGGGTGGAGGTGCGGCCGTTGATGACACCCGGTGCGATCCCCGTTCTTCCCGGCTGAGGTTTCACCATCGGCTTTGACCGTTGTGCGGACAAATCGGTGTGCGTGGCTTTTGCTGTTCGATGATGCTGTCTGCACCGGCACCAGCCCGCCGAAAGGATTGCCATGCCCATCGATGATGCCCGAATTCCCCGACAACACGTGCTTCGCGGCGCCGGTGTGCTGTTGACGACAGGCGTGCTTGCCGCCTGCGGCGACGGGGACAAGCCTGCGGCGGCAGGGGACACGACGAAAACAGCGGCGTCGGCGACCGCGGACGCACCACCTGCCGCGACGCCGCAGACCGATGTGCTCACCAAGACGTCGGAGGTGCCCGTCGGATCGGGTGTCATCGTCGGCGACGTCGTCGTGACGCAACCGTCGTCAGGCGATTTCAAGGCGTTCTCCACGAAATGCACGCACAAGGGTTGCGCGGTGAACGCGGTGGCGAACGGGACGATCGATTGCCCGTGTCACGGCAGCAAGTTCAACCTCGATGGGACGGTCGCCCACGGCCCGGCCACCAAACCGTTGGAATCAAAGGCCGTTTCGGTCGAGGGCGACGATATCGTGCTCGGCTGACGTTGTGGGCGACCTCACGACATTGCTGCGACGATCTGATCTCGGGTCAGCGGCAGCGCGCGCACGCGCACACCGAGCGCCGCGCACACGGCATTGGCGATCGCCGCGGTGACCGGTCCCTGCGCGCATTCGCCGACCCCCAGCGGTGGGTTGCCGCCTGCAGGCATCAATTCGACATCGACGGCAGGCACTTCGGAGAACCGCAGGATCGGGTACGTCTCCCAGGTGTCGCTGGTGATGTCGTGCCGGTTGAATCGGACGCGTTCCTTCAGTGTCCAGCTGGTCGCCTGGATCGCACCGCCCTCGATCTGGTTGACCGCGCCATCGGGGTTGATCACCCGTCCGGCGTCCACCGCTATCGTCAGCCTTCGCACCCGCACCTGATCGACGGCCTGCACCTCTGCCACGACGGCACAGTAGGCACTTGAATTCTTGTACCTGGCGTAGCCGACGCCGCGGCCGACCGAGTCCGGTGTGTGGTTTCGGCCCCAATCAGAGTTCGCCGCAACGGCTTCCAGCACTGCGCGGCCGCGGGGGTCGGCCAGCTGCGCGAGCCGGAACTCGATGGGATCGGTCCCCGCGCGCGCGGCGAGTTCGTCCATGAACGACTCGGCGGCGAAGACGTTGAGGTGCGCGCCGAGTGAGCGCAACGCCGATGTCCGCAACGGCATCTCCGGGATCAGGTGATTGACCACCTCGTAGTGCGGAAAGTCGTAGCCCGGAGCGGCATTGCGTCGCGATCCGCCCCCGGCTTCCAACGGCGGCTCGACCGCCGAGCGGATCGGGGCGCGATCGCGGTGGCTTGTGCCAAGGAACGCCGGCCGCGCGATCATGCCGGGTCGGCTGATGAAGCTGCCGCTGAAGATTTCGTGGCGCCAGGAGCGCACCTGGCCGTCGTCGCCGGTTTCAGCCGAGACACGAACCAGCCCAGCCGATCCCAGCGGAGCCCAAGCCAGCTCGTCGGCACGCGACCACACCACCTGCACGGGTCTCCCCGGCACCGCCCTGGCGAGCAGGACCGCGTCCATCGCAGCGTCGTCGGCGCCGTTGTGGCCGTAGCATCCGGCGCCCTCGACGTGGCGAACCACCACCTGTTCCTGCCGCATACCCGACTCGCGTGCGATTTCGCGACGCAGGTTGTGCACACCCTGGGTGTGCGACCAGATCTGCAATTCGTCGGCCAGGGCCAGGGCGATCGCGCAGGACGGGGCGATCGAGCCGTGGGCGAGGAACGGGCGGTGGTACGTCGCAGACAAACCCGGCCGTGCCTGCGTCGACGGTGGTGACCCCGCGGAGAACACCGTGGTGTCGGAGGCCGCCGACGACAGATACGCCGGCAGGTCGTCTTCATCGGGCAGCGAAGGGCGCTGCTCCCATACGGCGTCGGCCCGCAACCGGTCCGCAGCGCGCAGCGCGACCTCTTCGCGGTCGGCGATCACGCCGAGGAAGTCGGATTCGCGAACGACGGCGACGACACCTGGCAGCGCCAGCGTCGCACCGGTGTCGAGGGTGTTCAGCGTCGCCGCCCGCGCAGGCGGCCGCACCACGCGACCGTAGAGCATGCCGTCGAGACGAAGGTCGTGTATGTATCGGGGCCGCCCGGTGAGCTTGTCCGCCAGGTCGATTCGTGCCACATCCGTGCCCACCACGTGGTAGTCGGAGTCTTCCTTCGGGGTGGCCCCGCCGCTGGCGGGTCGGTCCAACAGAGCCTCGTCGGCGAGTTCCCAGTAGCTGGTGGCCGACCCGTCTCGGGCGGTGATCTCACCGTCGTCGACAGCCAGGTCTTCCTTGGGCACCGCGAGCTTGTCCGCGGCGAGGCAGAGATAGAGATCGCGGACTTCGGAGCACACCACCCGCAACGCGGCACCCGAGTGCTGAATGGACAAGCTGCCCGCGGTGAGCCCCTCGTCGGGGCCGGCATCGGTTGTCGCCGCGATCATGTCGATACGCCGCACGTCCACGTCGAGTTCTTCGGCGGCCATCTGCGCCAACGCGGTGAGCACGCCCTGGCCGAGTTCGACCTTGCCCGACCGCACAGCCACGGTGCCGTCCGAGCGGATGCTCAGCCAGTCGCCGAGGCGCGGGTTCGCCGCCAACGTCGGCGGCAAGGCGTCACTGCTCATGGCGGGGGACACGTTGTGTCCCCACGCATTTCGGCGGCGGCGGCGAGCACGGCACGCACCACGCGATTGTGTGACCCGCAGCGGCACAGGTTGTCGTCGAGGGCGGCGCGCACGTCGGCGTCGGCGGGGGCGGGGCTTTCTGCGAGCAGATGAGCTGCCCGCACAACGATGCCCGACATGCAGTAACCGCACTGTGCGGCCTGTTGGTTGATGAGGTGGCGCGCCACCGGGTGCGGCCGGTCGTCGGTACCGAGGCCCTCGACCGTCGTCACGGTCTTGCCGTCGGCTTGCCACAGCGGCGTGTCACACGAATACGCAGGACGACCGTCGATGAGTACGAGGCACGCGCCGCACACGCCGAGCCCGCAACCGAACCGGGTGCCGGCAAGACCGAGATGGTTGCGCAGCACGTAGAGCAGAGCGGTGTCCGGCTCGGTGCGCACGACGTGCCTGCGGCCGTTCACAGTGACGACCGATCCGTCCGCCTGCGCCCGCTCTGCCATCACTCCAGGATCACCGCGGATGCCGCCTGATGCCAGCAAGATTTGTCACAGAGCGTTCTCCCAGGTGTGGTTGACAACGGCCGCACTGTTTCGCTATTTTGCAATTATGCGAAACAGCGAAGGCGAGGTGTTGCTCAGGACGCTGAAGGCCGTGGCAAGCCCCGTGCGGTTGGAGATCCTCACGCTGCTCAAGGATCCGGTCGGAAACTTCCCGCCGCAGATCGACGGCGACCTCGTCCACGACGGTGTGTGCGCCGACTTCATCCGCGACAAGCTCGGGATCGCGGCGGCGACGGCATCCCGCCATCTGACCCTGCTCACCGACGCCGGGCTGTTGGTGGCGACACGCAAGAAGAACTGGACGTTCTACCGCCGCGACCCGACAGCGATCGAGCGGTTCATCGACTCTCTCACCTCCGACCTGTGACGGACGGCCACAGATGACGCTCACCTATCACCACGTCGAGGTGTTCAGCCCGGTTCCGTTCGGCGGCAACAGCTTGCCCGTGTTCCCCGATGCGGGCGGCGACCTGACCGCGGCGCAGATGCTGACGATCACCCAGGAACTGCGGCACTTCGAAGCGATCTTCCTGCAGCCGACCTCGCGGCCCTGGACCGTCGACGCCAGGATCTTCGACCTCTTCGAAGAACTGCCCTTCGCCGGTCACCCGATCATCGGGGCCGCCGCCGTCCTGCACAGGTGCGCGGACACCGACGGTGCGCAGACCTGGCGGTTCCAACTGCTCAGCAAGACAGTCGAAGTGACCACCGAGCGACACGGCGGGCACTACACGGGCTGGCTGGACCAGGGCCGTCCGGAGTTCCTCGGCACGGTGGACGACAGGGCGACGTTCGCCGGCGCCTTCAGCCTCAGGCAGGCCGATCTCGACACCGATCTGCCCATGGAAGTGGTGAGCACCGGGCTTCGCTATCTGATTGTGCCGGTCCGGTCGGGCGCGTTGGCGAAGGCACGGATCGCGCACGACATCACCGACGTGCTGCACGCTGTCGACGCCCAGTTCGCGGTCCTGTTCGACGAGGCAGGCGTCGAAATACGGCACTGGAACAACGACGGGGTCGTCGAAGACGTGGCCACCGGCAGCGCCGCGGGCACTATCGGCGCCTACCGGCTGCGCCACGAACTGGTCGGCGGCGGTGAACAATTCACGCTGAACCAGGGCCAGTACACCGGTCGGCCGAGTCGACTGCGGGTGCGGCCGGAGGGCCGCGGCAACGCAGTGCACGCAGTCCACGTCGGCGGAGATGTCTCCTTCGTCGGACACGGTGTGATCGAGGCCGTGCCGGCATGACCATGCGCATTATCGAGGCCGAAAACATCCGCGCCGGTGTCGGATTCGAAGATCTCGTCGACCCCGTCGCGCGGGCCTTCGAGGAGTCGAGCGCAGGACTCGCCGACAATGGGCTGATCGCGATGTTCCCCGCAACCCGCCGAGAAGACGGCGACGTCTACGTCAAGACCGGAACGCTGCGCGGGCACCCGGTCTACATCGTCAAGGTCGCACCGTGGTTCGGCTCCAACGTCGAACGCGGGCGGCCGCAGGGCGGGCTCGTCGGCGTATTCGACAGCAACACAGGGCAAACGCTGGCTCTGCTGCAGGACGAGCATTACCTGTCGGACATCCGGACCGCCGCGGCGGGAGCGGTGGCCGCGCGTTGGCTGGCGCCCGCAGACGTGTGCACGGCCGCGGTGCTCGGCTCGGGCGTGCAGGCCTACTGGCAGCCGCTGGCGCTGTACCGGGAGCGCCCGTTCACCCGCTTGACGATCTGGGCGCGAAACCCGAAGAAGGCCGACCTGCTGAGAGCGCGGCTGACCGTGAAGCTGCCAGGGGTGACGATCACGTGTTCGTCGGACCTCGAGCGCACCGTGCGCGGCGCCGACGTCCTGATCACCGCCACCCAGGCCAGAGAACCGCTGGTGCGCGGCGAATGGCTTGCCGGCGGGACGCACATCACCGCCGTCGGCGCCGACGACGCGACCAAGTGTGAACTCGACTCGACGGCACTGCGCCGGGCCAGGGTGTTCGTGGACGCGCGCGCCACCGCCGAGGCCAACGGCGACGTCCACCGGGCGATCAGCGCCGCGCGGTACTCGATCACCGATCTCGCGGGTGAACTCGGCGACGTCATCTCGGGCCGGACGGTCGGGCGCACCTCCGATGCGGACATCACGATCGCGAAACTGGTCGGGATCGGTGCCCAGGACCTCGTCGCGGCCGAGGCGACGCTGGCGAGGCTCTGACGATGTCAGCGCCCGCGGCGACACTGGCCGCATGCTCGACCTCGTGCTCCCGCTGGAATGCGGTGGATGCGGCGTCCCGTCCACCCGGTGGTGTGAGGCGTGCGCGCGTCACCTGCGGGTGGGTCCGGGTGAGCCGCTCCTCATCGCCCCCCGAGTGCAGGCGGGCGTGCCGGTGTTCTCCCTCGGCCGGTACGAGGGGCCGCGCCGCGCCGCCATCGTGGCGGTCAAGGAGCGCGGCCGCGCCGACCTGACCCGCCCGCTCGGCACCGCCATCCGCGCCGGTCTTCTGAACCTTCTGACCTGGGGCGTCGTCGGCATGCCCGTGACCGTCGTCCCCGCGCCCACCCGCCGCTCGGCCGCCCGAAGGCGCGGAGGCGACCCCGTCACCCGGATCGCGCACGCCGCCACGGCGGGCGGCCGCGATGCCGCGGTCGTCCAGGCACTGCGG
>JAEZKH010000121.1 GCA_023415515.1 Actinomycetes bacterium | reverse complement strand
TCCGGCCTGCGCCGGATGCGATGGCCTATGTGACCGCACTGCTGCCGGTGGCCAGGGGAGTCGGGGGTGTATGCGGCGCTCAAGCGTGCCGCCGACACCACCTTCGATGACCGCACACGCGGGCAGGTGATGGCCGACACCCTCTTCGAGCGGGTGACGGGACAGTCGGGCGCAGTGGCCGACCCGGTCGCGGTGAACCTGGTGATCACCGACGAAACACTGCTGGGCGGCGACGACGTCGCGGCCACCGTCAGCGGTTACGGGCCGATCCCGGCGGCGGTGGCGCGCGGGCTGGTCAGCAGGGCGGTAGCCGACAAGCGATCGCGCGCCACGTTGCGGCGTGTGTACCGGCATCCGAAATCGGGCCAGCTGGTCGCGATGGAATCGCGGTCGCGGTTGTTTCCCAAGGGGTTGGCGAAGTTCATCTATCTGCGCGACCAGACGTGCCGCACGCCGTACTGCGACGCGCCGATCCGCCATTGCGACCATGCTCGTCCCCACCACCGCGACGGGGCCACCAGCGCCGCCAACGGGCTCGGGGAATGTGAACGCTGCAACTACACCAAAGAGTCACCCGGCTGGGAAGTCACCGCCGGCACCGACGAAAACGGCCTGCACACAGCAGAATTCACCACACCAACGGGTCACCGCTACCGATCCACCGCACCACCACTACCTGGACCACCGTACGTGGAGATCGCCGAGGTCGAAGCCCGACTGCGGGTGATCATCGGCGGTGAGCTTGCAGCCTGAGCAGGGATCAGCCGATGGCCCGGTAGCGGCGTTCCGGACGGCCCGCGCCGTACTGCAGCCGGATCTCCAATGCGCCGGTGCTCAGGTAGTGCTCGAGGTATCGGCGCGCGCTGACCCGCGAGATACCCACTCGCTCAGCGCATTCGGCCGCAGAGACCTCGCCGCCTTCCCGCACCGCAGCGAGCACGAGCTTGCCGGTCTCCGCGCCAAGGCCCTTCGGCAGCACGTCCTGTGGCGTCGGCGCGCCGCCGCCCCCGAACAGCGAGTCGATCAGCAACTGGTCGACACCCTGCGCCGACTCCAGGGCATCGGCGCGCGCCGCGAACGCCTCCAGTTTGGCCTTCAGCTGGTCGAACTCGAACGGCTTGATCAGGTAGTCGGCCGCGCCGCCGTCGAGGGCACCGGTGACCGTGTCCAGTTCGCGTGCCGCGGTGATCATGATGACGCCGACGCCGTCACCGCCGGATCGCAACCGCTGCAACACTTCCAGGCCCGTCATGTCGGGCAGGTAGACGTCCAGCAGGATCAACTGCGGGCGCAGCTCGCGGGCGGCGGCCAACGCCTCGGCACCGGTGCGGGCCACGCCCACAGCGCGGAAACCGTCGACCTGCTCGACGAACCTTCGGTGTATTTCGGCGACCATGAAATCGTCGTCGACAACGAGCACGTCACGCATGTGCTGCCTGCCTCGGTGAGCTGGTTTCCGGCAACTCCACCACGAACAGCGCACCGCCTGCGGGGCCATCGGTGACCTCGACAGAGCCGCCGTGCTGCGCAGTGACGAGACGCACCAGTGCCAGCCCGATGCCACGACCGCCGGGCACGTCAGGCTTCGACGTCACACCCCTGGCGAAGATCTGCTCCCGAAGATGTTCCGGCACACCGGGCCCGGAGTCCGCGACCGCGATCGTCAGCCCGTCGCTGTCGCGGATCTCCACAGCGACTCGTGCGGGGTCCGATCCGATCGAGACGTCGACGGCGTTGTCGATCAGGTTGCCCAGCAGTGTGATGACGTCCGTCGCCAGGGCGGGGGTCAACGTCGACAGATGCGAGTCGGGCTCGAGCGTAAGGGAAACGCCACTTTCGGCGGCCAACGACGTCTTCGCGATCAGCAGGGCGGCGACCGCGGGATCCGAGATCCGGCTGGTGACCGCGTCGTTGATCTCCGCGCGCCGCCGCGTGAGGGTGCCGACGAGGTCACGCACCGAGTCGTACTCGCCGAGTTGCACGAGCCCGGATATCGTGTGCAGCTGGTTCGCGAACTCGTGCGTCTGTGCCCGTAGCGTGTCGGTGACACTCTTGTGCGACGACAGCTGGCCCTGCAACGCGGCCAGCTCGGTGCTGTCGCGCATCGTCGTCACGGTGCCGATCACCTGGCCCTGGCTGGTCGCCGATCTTCTGTTCAACGCCAATACCCTTGTCCGGGTGGCGATCACGACATCGCGGCCATCGTCACCTGACAGCAAGAAATTCACTACCGCTGGTTCGAGGCCGATGGAATCCACCGGCCTGCCGACGGCGTCGCCGTCGACGTCGAGCAGTTCGGCGGCACTGTCGTTGAGCAGCGTGATGTCGCCGTCGTTGTTCACCGCGACGACGCCCTCGCGGATGCTGTGCAGCAAGGCTTCTCGATGGTCGGCGAGGCCCGCGATCTCGGCTACCTCGAGACCTCGGGTGTGGCGCTTGATCCGGCGCGACAGCAGCCACGAGGCAAGCAGGCCGAGCGCGGCCCCCAGACCGAGGTAGAGCAGCAGTCGCCG
Organism: Actinomycetes bacterium; assembly: GCA_023415515.1. Lineage (GTDB taxonomy): Bacteria > Actinomycetota > Actinomycetes > Mycobacteriales > Mycobacteriaceae > Mycobacterium. The sequence goes on along the minus strand of JAEZKH010000121.1, from coordinate 7,861 downwards.
GCCGGCGCCGCTGAGCTGTTCCCATACCGACGGATACGGCTCGCTGACCGACGCAACGGCCAGCACGTCACCGTTCGTCGACAGGATCGGCACCTGGCCGACAAGGCTGTGCATGCCGTCTATGTCCTCGTCGCCGAACCACGCGCGCCCTTCGTCGGCACGACTGGGCCCGAGATCAACGCGGGCGCGGATGCGATCGGGGTCCGAGGACACCCGGATCGTGCCGTCGGGTCCGAGGATTTCCGCCATATCCGCTCCCGACAGCGCGACAGCGCGATCGGTCTCCGGCGCAAGGACCTGCGCGGCGGCGGGGTCGGCGAACCGGTCGCGCACGATCGGAGTCGACGCGAGGTTCTCGGCGACCGCGATCATCCGTTGGCCGCGCACTTCGCGGAACTCCCGCGTCGACTGCGCGACCGACACGATCGCGATCGCGACCAGCACCACGACGACCACCAACAGCTGGAACACCAGGAACTGGCCCGCCAGGCTGCGCGACCAGGTCATGTACTTAATGACCAATACTTCCTTTTCGAACTCATCAGTGACTTGGGTCACTCATCAGGTCCAGTATTTACCAGCATCACAGCTGACGTGATTGGGGACGACGTGAAGTGCACTCATAAAACGGCGGTCGTGATCGTCGCCGTCATCGCCGCGCTGCTGGTCAGCGGTTGCGGCGTCACCCGCGGGGGCGAGGAGAAGGGATTCCACCGACTTCGAATGATGGTGCCCAACAGTCCCGGCGGCGGTTATGACCTCACCGCGCGCACCGCCGTGAAGATCATGGAAGACGACGACATCACCGGCCGCGTCGAGGTCTTCAACGTGATCGGCGCAGGCGGCACCGTCGCGATGGCCCGGCTGATGAACGAAAGAGGCAACGACGACCTGATGATGACGATGGGGCTCGGCGTCGTCGGGGCCACCTACACCAACGGCTCCAACATCAAGGCGTCCGACGCCACGGCGATCGCCAAGCTGATCGAGGATCCCGGCGCCTTCTTCGTGCCTGCCGATTCACCGTTCAAGACGATCGGCGACTTCATCAAAGCGTGGAAGGCCGATCCGGCCAAGGTCACGATCGGCGGCGGTTCCTCGCCAGGAGGTCCGGACCATCTGTTTCCGATGGAGACCGCCCGCGCGGTCGGAATCGACCCGAAGGCCGTCAACTTCGTTACCTACGACGGTGGCGGCGACCTGCTGACCGCGTTGCTCGGCAAGAAGATCGCCGTCGGCACGTCGAGCCCCGGCGAACTGTCCGACCAGATCGAGGCGGGCCAACTGCGAGTGCTCGCGGTGTCGAGCGATGAGCGGGTCGAGGGCATCGATGCGCCGACGCTGAAAGAGGCCGGTATCGATCTCACCTTCGCCAACTGGCGCGGGGTGCTCGCCCCGCCGGGCATTTCCGACGACGCCAAGCAGGCGATGGTCAAGGTTCTGGAGAAGCTGCATGCGACGCAGCAATGGAAGGAGGCGCTGGTGAAGAACGGCTGGACCGATGCGTTTGTGACCGGTGCGCAGTTCGAACAGTTCTTGCAGGAACAGGACCAGCGTGTCTCGTCGACCCTGACGGAACTGGGGCTGCTATGACCACGACCGAGGAGCCGAAGGAGAACGCGGTCACCAGAACGGTCGACAAGGCGCAGTACCTGGTCTGCGCCGTGCTCGTTGTTGTCGGTGCATTCCTGATTTACGACGCGGTCAGCCTCGAGCCGGGCTTCGCGAAAGTGGACCCCGTTGGCCCCAAGCAGTTTCCGATCGCCATCGGCGCCATCCTGATCGTGCTCGCAGTGGCTCTCGCCGTCGCCATCGCCCGGGGCTCGGTCGGTGAGGCCGACGCGGGTGAGGACGTCGACCCCACGATCCCGGGGGACTGGCGAACCGTCGGGCTACTCGTCGGGCTGTTCGTCGCGCTGATCCTCCTCGTCAACCCGCTTGGCTGGGTGATCGCGGGCGGTCTGTTCTTCGCAGGCGCCGCGACCATCCTCGGCAGCCGCCACTACGTCCGCAACATCGTCATCGGCGCGGTACTGGCACTCGGCAGCTTCTACGCCTTCTACTCCGGCCTCGGGATCCCGCTGCCCGCAGGCATTTTGGATGGGATTCTGTGAGATGAACAACTTCGATTGGTTTCTCCAGGGCCTCGGCGAGGCCGCGACGCCGATGAACCTGCTGTACGCGGTGATCGGTGTCCTCCTGGGCACCGCGGTGGGTGTGCTGCCCGGCATCGGCCCGGCCATGACCGTGGCACTGCTGCTGCCTATCACCTACAACGTGAGCCCCAGCGCGGCGTTCATCATGTTCGCAGGCATCTTCTACGGCGGCATGTACGGCGGGTCGACGACGTCGATCCTGCTGAACACGCCGGGCGAGTCGTCGTCGGTGATCACCGCGATCGAAGGCAACAAGATGGCCAAGGCGGGCCGCGCCGCCCAAGCGCTCGCGACCGCGGCGATCGGCTCGTTCGTCGCCGGTTCGATCGGCACGGTGCTGTTGGCGACGTTCGCACCCGCGATCTCCAGGTTCGCTGTCACGCTGGGTGCTCCGTCGTATCTGGCGATCATGCTGTTCGCGCTCGTCGCGGTCACCGCCGTGCTCGGCGCGTCCAAACTGCGCGGCGCCATCTCGCTGTTCCTGGGGCTGGCGATCGGCATCGTCGGCATCGACTTCCTCACCGGACAACCTCGGGCCACATTCGGTATCCCGCAGCTGTCCGACGGGATCGACATCGTGGTGGTCGCGGTGGCGATCTTCGCCGTCGGGGAGGCGCTCTGGGTCGCTGCGCACCTGCGCAGGCGGCCCGCCGACGTCATCCCCGTCGGTAGGCCGTGGATGGGACGCAGCGACTGGAAGCGGTCGTGGAAGCCGTGGCTGCGCGGCACAGCATTCGGGTTCCCGTTCGGCGCACTGCCCGCGGGCGGCGCGGAGCTGCCGACGTTCTTGTCCTACATCACCGAGAAGCGGCTGTCGAAGCACAAAGACGAGTTCGGCAAGGGCGCAATCGAAGGCGTCGCGGGACCGGAGGCGGCCAACAACGCTTCTGCCGCAGGCACTTTGGTGCCGATGCTGTCGCTGGGCCTGCCCACCAACGCCACCGCGGCGGTGATGCTGACCGCGTTCGTGTCCTACGGCATCCAGCCCGGTCCCACGCTGTTCGAGAAGGAACCGCTGCTGATCTGGACATTGATCGCCAGCCTGTTCATCGGGAACTTCCTGCTGCTGGTGCTCAACCTTCCGCTCGCGCCGCTGTGGGCCAAGCTGTTACGCACGCCGCGGCCCTATCTGTATGCCGGCATCCTGTTCTTCGCCGCACTCGGCGCGCTGGCCGTCAACGTCCAACCGCTGGACCTCGCGTTGCTGCTGGTGTTCGGCCTTCTCGGGTTGATGATGAGGCGCTTCGGGTTGCCGGTGCTGCCGCTGATCATCGGTGTCATCCTCGGCCCACGCATCGAACGGCAGTTGCGGCAGTCGCTCCAGCTCGCCGACGGCGACTGGTCAGGCCTGTTCACCGAACCGGTCGCGATCATCACCTACGCGTTGATGGTGATACTGCTGCTGATTCCGTTGGTGCTGCGGCTGATGCACCGCAGTGAGGAGACGCTTCTCGTCGTCGAGGACGATCGCGACATGCAAGAGAAGGCGGCACAGTCATGACGGTCGTGGTGGGATACAGCGCGGACGCGTTCGGTCGGGCCGCGCTCGAGCACGGAATCGCGGAAGCCAAACTGCGCGGCACTTCGCTGCGCGTGGTGAACTCGACGGCGGGCGACGCCTACGTCGACGACAGGTTCGCTCAGCCGGCAGAGCTGGCCGATATCGAAGAACGGCTGGTCGACTGCGGGGTCGAGTACGAGCTGACGCAGCCGGTCGGTGTCGACGCCGCCGAGGAACTGCTCACGACCATGCAACGCGGTGACGCCGACCTGCTGGTGATCGGGATCCGCCACCGCAACCCGGTGGGTAAGCTGCTGCTCGGCAGCGTCGCCCAGCAGCTGCTGTTGGAATGCCCGAAGCCGGTGCTCGCGGTCAAACCCGATGAGGCCTGACCTGTTCAGGGCGCCTTGTCGCGGCTGCGTTTCGCCCGTCGCCCCGCACCTCCTTGGTTGCCGAGAAGCGCTACATGCGCAACGTGCACTGACATTCACCTGCGCAGAGCGGTCGGCCGTGTCACCATGACGCATGCGCTTCGTGTTTGCCGCCGCGGTTGCGGCCCTCGGATCCTCAATCGTCTGCGCCCCGCCGGCGGGCGCGATTCCCGGCTACCAGCCCTGTGAGCCGTACAGCGGATATCAGATCGACGTGAAAGGCGTGGCGTGCGAGGACGCCTGGGTGGTTGATGCCTACGACTGGGAAAGCGGCCCCAAGTTCCAGACGATCGCCGGCTACGACTGCTACACGGGCACAGCGCAGGTGAGGCCGATCGTGCTGACCTGCGTGTCGTCGAACGGTGAACTCGTGGTGTCGGAGTAGGGCCGCAGCGATGTCCGGCGACAACACGATCGGCGGCATCCGCCGGGTGGACCTGCAGACTCGCGGACCGTGGCGGCGCCGGCTGCAGTGGTTGATCGGCGGTCAGATCGCCGCCAGCAAGCGTGCATTGGCGATTCAGCGGCGGCTGGCCATGCCGTTCGAACCGATGGTGATGAAGCTGACACGCGGGCGGTTGACGCTCAGTCCCACGTTGCCGGTGGTGGTGTTGACGTCGGTGGGCGCGCGCAGCGGCGAACGCCGTGACGTCCCGCTCGCGTACTTCACCGACGGCGACGACGTGGTCCTGATCGCGTCGAACTACGGGGGCTCCAAGCACCCCGCCTGGTATCACAACTTGCGGGCGAATCCCCAGTGCGAGTTGCACACCGGTCCTCGCGGCGGCCCGTTCGTTGCACGCGAGGTCGACGGGGCGGACCGCGATCGACTCTACGAACTGGCCAGAGAGCGGCTCGCCGGTGTCTTCGCGCTGCACGAGGAGCGTAGCGGCGACCGGAAGATTCCGGTCATGCGGCTGACGCCCGCGTGACCGCCGCCGCGGCGACTCGATCTACGTGTTGAAGTCGGGCAGAGGTGTCTTTTCGGACTGCTGCTCGGTCTCGGGCACGGCGCCGGTGTTCTCCTGCGCCTGCTGTTGCACCTCGGCCGCGTGGCGCAGGTTGTCGCCGGTGTTCTCGGCGTGATCGGGCGTGGTCATGTGATCTCCCGTCCTGTTCGGTAGAAGTCACACAGCGATACCCACCCGCCCGGGTCTGCACACTTCCGGGCGGCATCGTCAGCTACTTTCCCTGCAGCACAGTGGAATTCGGCCTCGTCACCGGCGTCGTACGAGCTTGCTGTGTAGCCACGGCGATGCCTTTCTCGCCGCGGCTGCCGGGCGCCGGAATCAAACCCAGTTAACGCATCAAGCCACTCATGTCGACCGCAACCGGAAACAGGTCGGCGGGTGCGGCGCTGTGTTCGACGACGACATCGTCGGTCATCTGGGCGACGAAACCGTCGGCGTCGTGCTTGTTGAAGCCGACACCACGCCGTGCATGACTGCGTCCACGAGATCCGCATCGACGGGCATCTGTTCACGGCCTTCGACTGGCATGTCGGTCCTTCGCTGGTCCCAGTGGGCATGCCGATGGCCGGGGCGTCTGTAACCCATGAGCCGACTCATCACAATTGTGTCCGAGGGGGGACTTGAACCCCCACGCCCGTTAATAGGGCACTAGCACCTCAAGCTAGCGCGTCTGCCATTCCGCCACTCGGACCTGCTCTGGGCAGCTAAGGCTATCGGATCGAGCTGCCCGGGCCCAAACCCGATGGAGGTCCGGGTGGTAGGAAAGGTGACTGTGAGCCAACCTCTCAACGCTGCCGACGAGGTCGTCGACCTCGTCCGCTCGCTGATCCGGTTCGACACTTCCAACACCGGTGAGCTCGAGACCACCAAGGGCGAGGCGGAATGCGCCCGCTGGGTGGTCGAGCAGCTCGAAGAGGTCGGATATGAATGCGAGTACATCGAGGCAGGTGCACCAGGGCGGGCCAATGTGTTCGCCCGGCTGCCCGGCGCCGACTCCTCGCGCGGGGCCCTGATGCTGCACGGGCACCTCGACGTCGTGCCCGCCGAGGCGTCGGACTGGAGCGTGCACCCGTTCTCCGGTGCACTGGAGGACGGCTATGTCTGGGGTCGCGGCGCAGTGGACATGAAGGACATGGTCGGCATGATCATCGCCGTGGCGCGCGCCTTCAAGCGCACGGGTGCCGTGCCGCCACGCGACCTGGTGTTCGCCTTCGTCTCCGACGAGGAGGCGGGCGGCAAGTACGGGTGCAAATGGCTTGTCGAGAACCGGCCCGACCTGTTCGACGGCGTGACGGAGGCGGTCGGTGAGGTCGGCGGTTTCTCGCTGACGATTCCGCGACGCGACGGCGGTGAACGGACCCTCTATCTGATCGAAACCGCCGAGAAAGCCATGAAGTGGATGCGGCTCACCGCCCGCGCGCGGGCAGGTCACGGCTCGATGGTCCACGACAACAACGCCGTCACCGCCGTCGCAGAGGCGACGGCCAAGCTGGGGCGTCACCGGTTTCCGGTCGTGCTCACCGATTCGGTCGAGCAGTTCCTCACCGCCGTCGCCGAGGAGACCGGCTACACGTTCGACGTCACGTCACCCGACCTGGAAGGCGCCATCGCCAAACTCGGGCCGATCGCCAAGATCGTCGGCGCGACCCTGCGTGACACCGCCAACCCGACCATGCTGAAGGCCGGCTACAAGGCCAACGTCATCCCCGCGACGGCGGAGGCGGTGGTGGACTGTCGCGTCCTGCCCGGCCGACTGGCCGAGTTCGAGCGCGAGGTCGACGAGATCATCGGGCCGGACGTCAGCAGGGAGTGGATCACCGACCTGCCTGCCTACGAGACGAGTTTCGACGGCGACCTGCTCGACGCGATGAACAACGCGATCCTGGCCTCCGACCCCGACGCCCGCACCGTGCCCTACATGCTGTCGGGCGGTACCGACGCGAAACACTTCGCCACGCTCGGCATCCGGTGTTTCGGATTCGCCCCCTTGAAGTTGCCGCCCGACCTCGACTTCGCCGCGCTGTTCCACGGCGTCGACGAGCGGGTACCCGTTGACGCGTTGACGTTCGGCGCCGAGGTTCTCGAACACTTTCTCCTGCACTGCTGACCACGCGAAAGGATGCTCATGGCTTTTCCGTACAACACCTACGACCACTTGCCGAAGCTGCCGACGTTCACGCTGACGTCCGAATCGTTTCGTGACGGCGAAACCTGGTCGAACGCCCAGGTCAGCGGCATCATGGGCGCCGGAGGCGAGGACGTCTCGCCGCAGCTGAGCTGGTCGGGTTTCCCCGAGGAGACCAAGAGCTTCGCCGTGACCGTCTACGACCCCGACGCCCCTACGGCGTCCGGCTTCTGGCACTGGGCCGTCGCCGACCTGCCCGCCAGCGTCACCGAGCTTCCGGCCGGTGCCGGTGATGGTAGCGAATTGCCCGGCGGGGCAGTGACTTTGGCCAACGACGCCGGTCAGAAGCGGTTCATCGGCGCCGCCCCGCCGCCGGGGCACGGCGTCCACCGCTACTACGTCGTGGTGCACGCCGTCGGCGTGGCCAAACTCGACCTGCCCGACGGCGCCACCCCGGCCTTCCTGGGCTTCAACCTGTTCCAGCAGGCGATCGCGCGCGCGATCATCCACGGCACCTACGAGCAGAGCTGAGGAATCCGTCCCGAGCGCCTGCGGCGGCGGAGCTAGCTGTACTCGGCCATCAGGTTGGTTGCAGTCGGCTGATGGGTGGTAGTCCGTCGAGTGCGCTGTGGCGGCGTTGAGTGTTGTAGTACTTGACCCAGGGTGCAAGTGCTCGA
>JAEZKH010000076.1 GCA_023415515.1 Actinomycetes bacterium | reverse complement strand
GTGATGCTGATCCCGTGCCTGGCGGGCAGTCCGGACGACGCGGTGGCGGGAAGTGCCGGCTTCTGGGGCTCACTGCTGCCCGCGGTCTGGAGTTTCATGCTCGCGTTGCGCTCGCGGGGACTCGGGTCGGCGTGGACCACGCTGCATCTCGTCGGCAGGGGCGAGAAGCTGGCCGCCGAAGTGCTGGGAATTCCGTTCGACCAGTACCGGCAAGGCGGGTTGTTCCCGATCGCCTACACCAAGGGCACCGATTTCAAGCGGGCCAGACGGTTGCCCGCAGAGCAGTTCACCCACTGGAATGGGTGGTGATCACAGACCCCCGCGGAATCCGTGCTGACGCCATGCCTCGTAGACGGCGACCGCGGCGGCGTTCGACAGGTTCAATGACCGCCTGCCCGCCAGCATCGGGATGCGCACCCGCGTCGTGATGTGCGGGTCGGCGAGGGTCGCCTCGTCGAGCCCCGTCGGTTCGGGGCCGAACATCAACACGTCACCCGGTTCGTAGGCGACGTCGGCGAACGACGTCTTCGCGTGCGCGGTGAAAGCGTGCACCCGGTTCGCGCCGAGGTCGGCCCACGCCGCCGCCAGGTCGCGGTGCACGGTCACCGAGGCCAGATCGTGGTAGTCCAAACCGGCCCGACGCAGCTTCGGCTCGGCGAGATCGAAGCCGAGCGGCTCGACCAGGTGCAGCCCGCATCCCGTCGCCGCCACCATCCGGATCGCGTTACCGGTGTTTGGCGCGATGCGGGGCGAATAGAACATCACGTTGAACACGCTCGGAAATGTACTTGCCGGGCCCGCCCGACTGCCGCGAAGACATTTGCTCGGACACCCGTCAACTGTCCTAAGAGACCGCCGCTGAACCTTGGCTGTTCAGTAAGAATTGTGGAACCTGCCGCGCGCTACTGGCATACTCGATCAATTGCCAGGCGACGAACGCCTGCCCCGACGTGGGCAAAATCAGCAGGAAGCGTTATGAACCTCGCTCAATGTGAAAAAGACGACATGGTGACAGGCAGCGCGGTGGGACAGCTATGACGACGTTCACCCAGCAAGATCTGGTGGACGAACCGGTCATCGACGAGGAGTCGCACGCCCCCACATCGACCGGCCGACCCTCCCGGTGGTCGCTGAAGAACTGGCCGGTCCGCTGGAAGGTCGTCGCGATCGTGTTGGTGCCGCTGATCCTGGCGGCCACCTTCGGCGGGTTGCGCATCTACTCCAACGCCGTCGAGGCACGTGATCTGCAACGCACCGCCGATCGCGTCGAGATGGTGCCCGCGATCGTTAGCTACATGGACGCGCTCAACGGCGCGATGCTGGCAGTGTCGGCGGGCGGCGACGCCCAGGGCGCGATGAGCACATTCGACTCCAGCCGGGCCGAGTTGCAGCGGCGCCTCAACGACACCCCCGACGTGTCGCCCGATGTCGAAAAGGGCGTCACGAGCATGCTCGAGGGCGGTCAGGCACTGATGGAGAAGGTCGCGTCGAACTCGATCGGGCTGGTCGACAGGGTCACGCTGTACGCGCCGATCCTGCTCACCGCCGAGGACGCGATCACCGCTTCGGTGCGCGTCGACAACGAACGCATCCGCAACCAGGCGCAGGGTCTGACCAGAGCCGTCGGTGCCCGCGGCCAGATGATGATGGAACAGCTGCTGGTCAACCAGGGCGCCGAGCTGCCGGAGCCCGAGCAGCGCACCCGGATGGTGACCCTCGCTGGCACGGAACCCTCGACGCTCTTCGGGATGAGCCAGGCGCTCGGGATCGGCTCGCAGGAGGCCAAACAGCTGCAGGGCGAGTACGTCAAGCGGACGGCGATGATCTCCGATCCCGCGGTCCCGCTGGTCAACAACCCCGACATGACGGCGTCGCTGCAGGCGACCGACGGCATCGCGGCCCGAATGATCGAGCGGACAGCACCCGCGGTCACCGACGCCGTCGAGGCCGAGGCGGCGACCGCCCGCTGGGAGACCATCCGCGACGCGGCGATCGTCGTGGGCGCGATCCTGGTGGCGCTGCTGCTCGTCAGCCTGGTGGCCCGGTCACTGGTGCGGCCGTTGCGCATGCTGCGCGACAGCGCCCTTCGCGTCGCCCACGACGACCTGGCCCGCGAGATCGACCGCGTCCGCTCCGGCAAGGAGCCCGGGCCGGTCGAGCCTATCCCGGTGTACACCACCGAGGAGGTCGGTCAGGTGGCCCACGCGGTCGACGAACTCCACGAGCAGGCCGTGCTCCTGGCCGGCGAGCAGAGCCGGTTGCAGCTGCAGGTCGGCGACATGTTCGAGACGCTGTCGCGGCGCAGCCGCTCGCTGGTCGACCAGCAACTCGCGCTCATCGACCGGCTGGAGCGCAACGAGGAGGACCCCGAGCGACTGCAGAGCCTGTTCCGCCTCGACCACCTCGCCGCTCGCATGCGACGCAACGGCGCCAACCTGCTGGTTCTCGCGGGCGCCAAGGTGCCGCGCGAACAAGCCGAAGCCGTTCCGGTCGCGGCGCTGATCAACGCCGCCGCCTCCGAAGTCGAGGACTATCAGCGGGTGGTCACCGCCACCGTGCCCGACAGCGAGATCGTCGGTTCGATCGCAGGCGACCTGGTGCACCTGCTCGCCGAACTGCTCGACAACGGGCTGCGCTACTCGCCACCGATCTCACAGGTGCGGGTGTCGGCCGTGCACACGGGCAACGGCGGGCTGGTCATCGAGGTCAGCGACATCGGGCTCGGCATGACCGAATCCGATCTGCGCGTCGCCAACACCCGGCTGCAGTCCGGTGGCGAGGTGACGCCGTACACCGCGCGCCACATGGGCCTGTTCGTGGTCGGCAGGCTGGCCCAGCAGCACGGGCTGGTGGTCCGGCTGCGCAGCACCATCGCCGGAGAACCGAATTCGGGCACGACCGCGGGGGTTTACGTACCGGCCGAGCTGATCGTGCGGGCCGGGATGCGTGATCGGGTCGACACCGGCCCGCAGGAGATTCCCGCAGACGCCCACGCGGGCATCGTGACCGCGCTGGCCCTCGACGAGGCCGACGTGTACTCCGACTACCACGAGGACGCGGGCGTCGAAGAGGTCAACGGCCACTACGAGGCGCCGGTCACGCTGCTGCCCCAACGCAGCCCCGGGGCCAGCGGCATCTCCGGACCTCCTGCCGAAGAAGACGATTCGGAGTACGAAGCCGACTCCGAAACCGAATACGACCTAGAGCCCGAACCCGACGACGAGCCGCAGCCGTGGGCGGAACCGGTCGCCGAGGAGTCCCGTCACGCGCCCGCCGACACCTCGGCGTTCTTCGCCTCGCGCGCTCAGGTGACCAACGGGGTGCGGTCCGAGACGCCGGAGATCGCCGACATCCCCCCCGACATCCCCGGCATCCCCGACATCGCCGAGGTCACCACGTCGACGACGTCAGGGTCGGATGACGCCATCTACCAGAGGATGCTCTCGGAGTGGCTCGTCGACCCGACCGAGCTCGCCAACAGCAGCGATCTGAACTGGGAGTCGGTCTGGGACCATGGCTGGTCGGCGGCCGAGGCTGCCGAGGAGGCGCCGGTCGAATCGCACACAGAACATGGGCTGCCCGTCCGCGAACCCGGCGCCCGGCTGGTGCCGGGCACGGTCTCGGCGACGCGCCACGGCGCCAACGGCGGCTACGCCAACGGCGGAGCGCACCGCGGCCATGACGACGATGACGCGGTAGAGTCGGCGGCCGGATTCAACAACGATGCGCACGCCGGCCCCCGACGCGACCCTGAGGCGGTGCGCGCGACCATGAGCAGCCACTTCGGTGGCGTGCATGCCGCACGCACGCGTGCCAAGGAAACCAGAGGAACCGATAACGAATGACCTATCCGCCAAGTCCGACGCAGCGTGATTCGCTCGACTGGCTGGTATCGAAGTTCGCCCGCGAGGTATCCGGTGTCACGCATGCGGTCCTCGTATCCGCGGACGGCCTGCTGATGGCCGCCAGCGAGCACATGCCGATCGAGAGAGCAGACCAGCGCGCGGCCGTGGCCTCCGGCCTTGCCAGCCTGTCGACGGGGGCTTCGCAACTCTTCAACGGCGGCTACGTGCTTCAGTCCGTCGTGGAGATGGAGAACGGCTATCTGCTGCTGATGCGGGTCGGCGACGGATCCAACCTCGCGACGCTGGCCACCACCGGCTGCGACATCGGTCAGATCGGCTACGAGATGGCGATGCTGGTCGAACGCGTCGGCAGCGTCGTCCAGTCGGCCCGACGAGCACCTCAGCACTCGTGAGCGGTCCATGGACGAACGCGAGCTTTCCGCCCAAGACGATCAGCCCAGCCTGGTCCGGCCGTACACGCTGACGGCAGGGCGCACGAATCCGCGCGTCAATCTGCCGCTCGAGGCACCGATCGAGGCCGTCGTATCGGAGAAGCCGCCCAGGTGGCCGGGAAACGATGTGCGGGCGCAGATCTGCGCGATGTGCGCCACCACCCCGTCCGTCGCCGAGATCGCGGCACGGCTCTCGCTGCCGGTCGGCGTGGCCCGGGTGCTGATCGGAGACCTGGTGTCGGCGGGACATCTGCGGGTGCGCGCCACGCTGAGCGACCAATCCAGCGTCGACGAACGACGCGAACTCATAGGAAGGACTCTTCGTGGCCTACGAGCACTCTGAGGGCCACAACAAGGCGTCGACCAAGATCGTCATCTCCGGTGGTTTCGGCGCGGGCAAGACCACCTTCGTCGGCGCGGTGTCGGAGATCATGCCGCTCCGCACGGAGGCGTTGGTGACCAACGCGTCCGCCGGCCTGGACGGGTTGGAGGCGACGCCGGACAAGCGCACCACGACGGTGGCCATGGACTTCGGCAGGATCACCCTCGACGAAGACCTGGTCCTCTACCTTTTCGGCACCCCCGGTCAGCGGCGGTTCTGGTTCATGTGGGACGACCTGGTCCGCGGCGCGATCGGCGCCATCATCCTCGTCGACACCCGACGGCTGCAGGACAGCTTCGCCGCGGTGGACTTTTTCGAGGCCAGGAAGATGCCGTTTC
>JAEZKH010000496.1 GCA_023415515.1 Actinomycetes bacterium | reverse complement strand
CCTGCGCGCAGCGCAGGTTTTCACGCCGAAATCGCTAATTCTTCTCGGCTTCGTACTTCTTTGTCATGTGCTCGATCGCGCTCATCGCGGTCTGCGCCAGGTTCTCGCGCACATCACTGGCCCGCGCCGCGGCGTCCAGTGTGGGCTTCGCCTGCCCTTGGAAATGCGGGATGACCTCTGCGGCAAAGAGTTCCGCCGATCGCTTGGTGGCTGCCGGGTTGGCCCACTCATGACCCATCTGCAGCATGGCTCCGAATCCACCGGATTGATCCCACAGCCGCTGAACCTGAGCTCGCGCCGTCTCGGGAGTCCCGATGACACCCGCGCCCGCATCGTTGATGATGCCGATCATCTCGTCGACCTCATCACCAGGCATGGTCATCTGCGGGAAGGCGGCCACCTTCTGGAAGTACCGGAACCACGGCGCGATACCGAAGCGGACGTCGTCGCGCGCCTGCTGTTCGGTCTCCGCGATGTGCATCGGACAGACCAGCGACCAGTTCCTGCGGTCGACGGTGGTGCCGAACGCGGCCGCGCGTTCCTCGGCGATCCCCCAGTGGAAGGCCAGCGCGTCAAAGCCCTCGACGATCAGCGTCGCACCGATCGACAGCAACCCGATGCCGTGCTTACCGGCCAGCCGCGCGCCGGTCGGCGAGGCCACGGCCGCCACCGACAGCGGGATGCCGCCGTCGGTGTACGGCGCGAGCTGCAGTTGTGCGTCGTGAAGCTCGTGAGTGGCGGTCTTCGCGGTGACGACCTCGCCTGCCAGCAGCCGCACCAGAATGTCGAGGTTCGTCTCCAGGAGTTCCCGGGTGTCGGTCGGCGTCAGACCGATCATCGACGAGTCCGTCGGCAGCGAGCCGGGGCCGACGCCGCCGATGATCCGACCGTGCGTGAGGTGGTCGAGCAGCATCAGCCGGTCGGCCGCCCAGAGCGGGTTGTGATACGGCAGCGAGATGACCCCGGTGCCGAACCTGATCCGCTTGGCGCGTTCGGCCGCCGCGGCGATGAACACCTCCGGCGAGCTGATGATCTCGCTGCCCGCGGAGTGGTGCTCGCCGATCCACACCTCGTCGAACCCGACCCGGTCGAGGTGCTCGATGAACTCGAGGTCGCGCTGCAATGCCAGCGTCGGGTTGGTCCCTGCGCGGTGGAACGGCGCGATGAAGTATCCGAAGCGGAGCTTGGCCATGAGACGAACCTAGCCAGATCCGCGGTCGTTCACTGCGTTATGTAGACCCCGACCGCCCAGGCCCCGGTGGCCAGCAGGGCACCGGTGAGTTCGACCAGGATGGACAGCGCCACCCCCTTGAGCGCGTGCTTGGTCGCCGTCCACGCCAGTCGTTGGTCGCGTCGGCGCGCCAGCTCGGCGAGGTAGATGCCGAGCACGAAGCCGATGAACAGGCCCAGCACGGGGATCACGAAGAAGCCGACGATGCCGAGCACACCACCGAGCACGATGCTCGAGGTACGCACCTGCGCTGAGCGCATCCGCTGCACCGGCCACGTGTACTTGACGATCGTGCTGACGCCGATCAATGCCGCCGCGACGCCGAACGTCACCCACGCCGCGGCGTTGTTCTCCACCACCGCCCACACCAGGATGGCCGCGGCGACGAGGAGCGCACCCGGAAGGATGGGCACCACGATGCCGACGAGCCCGACGGCGATCGCCAGCGCGACGAGGACGATTCCGCCGGTGCTCACCGCTCGAATCTAGCGTCAGGGTTTCCTGGCGCGCACCCACTGGATGTTGCCGAGCATCTTGGTGCGCACACCGGTGAGACCCAGCTCCTCGAACGCATCGCCGATCTCGTCTTCGGCGAAGAAGTGCACACCGCCTGCGACGGGCAGTCGACGCAGCAGCGCTCCGCCGCGGCCCGCGGTCGGCACCATGACGGCGACCCGGCCGCCGGGCCTGAGTACCCGCGTGATCTCAGACAGCACGGTCGAGGGGTCGGGGATCAGCTGCAGAACGGCGAGCGAGGTGACCGCGTCGAAGGTGTCGGCGCGGAACGGCAGCCGCTGCGCGTCCGCCCTAAGAACGCCGACGGCCGCGCCCGCCTCGGCCTTGACGGCGCGGGCCAGCATCGGCTCGGAGATGTCGACCCCCAGTGCCAGGCCACCGGGTGCCGCCGCGCGGGCCAGCGACGCGGTGACATTGCCGGGTCCGCTACCGACGTCGAGTGCGATTCCGCCCGCCGCAATGCTCAGCCACTCGACCGGCAGCTGCCATGCGCCGATCAGCCTGCGCGCGAGGGACTGCGCGTTGTCGTAGAGCATCGACCCGACACCAGAGGCCCACGCGGCCTGTACGGGGCCGGTGTTCTTCGGCGCGCCGTCCGCACCGGCCCGGTCGCCGAGCAGGTCCAGGTAGCCCCTGCTGACGTCTGGCGCGGCGGGCGGATCGGCGAGCAGGTCGATCGCCCTGCTCAATGCGGGTGGCAGCTGGCTCGTCAAACGATCGGTCACCCTTCCACGCTACGCCGGGTGCTCAGGTGCCCAGCTGGTCGGCGAGATCGAGAAAATCTGTTGCGGTGAAGTCGAATTCGCCCTCTTCCAGCCTGGCAGGCCGCTGCTGCGGTCCGTACTCCAGCGGGCGGGACACGAAGGCCGTCCTCAGCCCGACATCTCGAGCGGCGCGCAGATCGGAGGGGTGCGCGGCGACGAGCATGAGTTCCTCGGGTCGCACACCGAGCAGATCGGCGCAGCCGAGGTACGCCTGCGGGTCGGGTTTGTAGTGGTGAAAGAGCTCCGCCGAGATCACACAATCCCATGGCAGACCCGCGCGCTTGGCCATGTTCGTCAGCAGCGACATGTTCCCGTTGGACAGCGTGGTGATGACGAAATTGCGCTTCAGCCGGGTGAGGCCCGCCACGCTGTCGGGCCACGGGTCGAGGCGGTGCCACGCCCGGTTGAGGTGATCGAGGTCGGCGTCGGTGACCGCTTCGATGCCTGCGTCGGCGATCAGTTCGTCGAGGATCATGCGGTGCAGGTCGTCGATGCGCGTCCACGGCAGCTCACCTGTGCGGACCCGATTCATCGCCGGGGCGTAGCCCGAACGCCATCGGTCGGCCATCGCGGCCCAGTCGTTGTCGACGCCGTGCGCGCGGCCGAACTCCTCGAGTTCACCGGTGATGCTGGAGCGCCAGTCGACAACGGTGCCGAACACGTCGAACGCCAACGCTTTCGGCATCACGGCCGTCGGTTCCTCGCGCGAGCGTCCCCCGCAAGCGGGCGGTACCCCCACATCACGGCTCCAACACGACCTTGCCGAGCACACCGCCGTCGGCCAGCGCCTGCAATGCCGCACTGCCGTCCGACAGCGGATATCTCACCGGTGGCGGCGGCCGCAGGCCCGCCTTGACCAGTTCCCCGACGCCGAACTCGAAAACCGACTGCGAGCCTGGCCTGCGGTTGATGTACTCGCCGTAGCCGACCCCGACGACGCTGATGTTGCGCAACAGCAGCCGGTTGACCTTGACGGCCGGAATGCCGCCAGCCGCGAACCCGATGACAAGCAGTCGGCCTTCCGTGTCGAGCGCGCGGACGGCGTCGTCGAACGCATCGCCGCCGATCGGATCGACCACCAGGTCGACACCGCGGCCGTCGGTGTGATCCTTGACGGCGGCCAGCCAGCCGTCCGTCAACGGAAGCACGACGTCGGCGCCGAGCGACCGCACGAAGTCCAGTGCCTGCGGCCGGTGCACCATCGCGATGACCCTGGCGCCCAACGCTTTCGCGATCTGAATCGCAGCTGTCCCGACGCCGCCCGCCGAGCCGAGGACGAGCACGGTCTCGCCCGCCCGCAGCGCGCCACGCTTGGCCAGCGCGAAGTACATCGTCTGGTAATTGCCCAGCAGGGCAACGGCTTCGGCGTCGTCGAGGTCATCCGGCGTGCGCGTCAGGCGGTCCGGTGTAGCCACGACCTGCTCGGCCCAGCCACCGAGCATGGACAGCGCGGTGACCCGTTGGCCCGGTTTGAACTCCGATTCGTGCGGCGCCGACCGCACGACCCCCGCGACCTCCATGCCGGGGACGAACGGCGGTTCCAGCCGCAGCTGATACTCACCCTTCAGCAGCAGCAGATCGGGAAAGCTGACTCCCGCCGCCGTGACGTCGACCACGATCGCGTCGTCGTCGGCTTTGACGTCGTCGACCTCGGTGTAGTGCAGCCCAGACGGCCCGGAAAGTTTCCGGGCGACAAGTGCTTTCATGCAGGGAGGCGCTAGCCGAGGCTGAACGTGGCCCGCTTGGCAGCCGAGAGATCGTTGATCTCGGCCCACTTGCCTGCTACGTCGTCGACCGACGGCACACTGTCTTTGAAGGTGATGCCGTCATTCTGGAACAGCGCGACCCGCTGCACCTTGCCGCCGCCGACGATGTAAACCGCTGCGGATTCCTCATTTTCCTCGGTCATCAGGTAGCTCACCACGGGCGCGACGTACTCCGGCGTCAGCTTCTCGAAGACCTCCGGCGGAAGAATGTCCTGCGTCATGCGGGTGGCAGCGATCGGTGCGACGGCGTTGGTCTTGATGTTGTACTTCGCACCCTCTTGCGCCAGCGTGTTGATCAGCCCGACGAGGCCGAGTTTCGCGGCGCCGTAGTTGGCCTGCCCGAAGTTGCCGAACAGGCCGCTGGTGGAGGTCGCGACGACGACACGGCCGAAGCTCTGCTCCCGGAAGTGCGGCCAGGCGGCCCGGATCACGTTGTAGCCGCCGTACAGGTGCACCTTGAGCACGGCGTCCCAGTTCGCGAACTCCATCTTGTGGAACGTGCCGTCGCGCAGGATGCCCGCGTTGCTGACCACACCGTCGACCTTGCCGAACTCGTCGAGCGCGGTCTTGATGATGTTCTCGGCACCCTCCTGCTCGGCGACGGAGTCGTAGTTCGCGACGGCGCGACCGCCCGCGTCCTTGATCTCCTTGACGACCTCGTCGGCCATGTTGTGGCCCGCGCCCGTTCCGTCGCGCGCACCGCCGAGATCGTTGACGACGACGCTTGCGCCCTCCTTTGCGAGCGTCAGCGCGTACTCGCGCCCCAGTCCGCCGCCCGCTCCGGTGACGACGATGACACGATCCTGCACTCCTGGCACGTGGCGTTCCTTTCTAGAACAGGCGTTTGGCGAGCTTCAATGCCTTCTCTGTATACGGGGGGTAGATGAAAGCTCCGACGTCGGGTCGCGTCGGCTTGGTCATCACGGTCTTCTTGTGGCTGAACTGCTCGAACCCGTAACGGCCGTGATAGGCGCCCATGCCCGAGGGGCCGACGCCGCCGAACGGAAGCTTGTTGGTCGCGAAGTGGAACAGCAGGTGGTTGATCACCATGCCGCCCGCGGCGACCTCTTTGATCACCCGCTCACGGATGTCCTTGGCCTTGGTGAACAGGTACGCCGCCAGCGGCTTGGGCCGGGCATTGACGAAACCGATTGCCTCATCGAGGGATTCGACGGTGACGACCGGCAGGATCGGACCGAAGATCTCGTCGGTCATCAGCGGCTCGGCCGGATCGGGGTCGACGACGACGGTCGGTTGGATGCTGATCTTGTCCGCATCGGAGCCGCCGCCGACCGCGATGTTGCCCTTGGTGGCCGCCAACGCACCGGTCAGCCGTTCGAAGTGGCGCTCGTTGACGATCCGCTTGCCGGACGGGTTTTCGGCTTCGAACGCCGTGACCGCGTCCTTGATCTTGTCGACCAACTCATCGCGGATCTTCGCATCGGCGAGCACGTAGTCAGGTGCGATGCAGATCTGACCCGAGTTGATCAGCTTTGTCCACGCGATGCGCTTCGCCGCGACCTCGATGTCGGCGTCGGCCGCGACGATCACCGGGCTCTTGCCGCCCAGTTCCAGGGTCACCGGCGTCAGGTGCGGCGCCGCGCCCTCGTACACCTTGCGGCCGATCTCGGTGCCGCCGGTGAAGCAGATGTGGTCGAAGCCCTGCGCGATCAGTTCCTGGCTCACCGCGCCGTCGCCCTCGATCAGCGCGATCGCATCGGTGTCGAGGTAGCGCGGCACGAGTTCGGCCATCAACGCCGACGAGGCCGGGCAGACCTCGGACGGCTTGAGCACAACGGTGTTGCCCGCCGCGATCGCACCGATCGCCGGTCCCAGCGTCAACACAAACGGAAAGTTCCACGCGCCGATGACCAGCACGGTGCCGTACGGCTCGTACTCGACCCAGCCACGGCCGGGCAGCTGCGACAGCTCGAGCAGCCGGTAACGCCTGCGGGCCCACTTCTTGACGTTCTTCGCGGCGTCCTTGGCTTCGCCGACCGTGCTGGCGATGTCGGCCAGCCAGGCCTCGAACCGGTTGCGGCCCAGATCCTGCTCGAGAGCCGCGGCTACCCGCTCCTCGTTCTCGGTCATCAGCGCCGCGATGGCGTTCAGCTGCTGCTTTCGCCATTCGATGCTGCGGGTGCGGCCGCTGGCGAAGGTAGCGCGCAGGCGGGCGACAGTGTCTGCGATATCGGGTGCGACCGGCGCGGGTACCGCGGGCGCAGCCTGAGGAATCGAATCGGTGGTCATGGTGGACGTCCTTCCTGACCGAGGCGCTGGAGACATCGCTCCCCACGTGTGCCACCGATCCTAACCAACCGGTTGGGACGCCCAGAAGTGCCCGTCACGCCAAGCGAGCGACACGCGTGCGGGACGCGGTCAGAGCTTCTCGGCGGTGACGAACGTGGCGAAGGCGTCGTCGTCCACGGTTTCGAACTCGACGTAACGGCCGAGCCTGCGCATCTCGACCTGTGAGGTGACGCCATCGGCGCGCCAGCCGTGGGCGCGCAGCCACTGGGCGACGTCGGCGCGGTCGGGGTCGTTGTACATCAGCTCCTGCACGTCGACTTCCCGCTCGATGCCGAGTTCGTCGGCGATCCTCTCGAACCGCGCCTGCATCTCCGCGCGGCGCTCCTCGGACCGGACACCGACCGTCTCCGCGGCGATCCGGCTACCCGGCGCGCTGAGCTCGGTGATGGACTCGAAAAGCCGGTCCTGGGCGTCGGCGGGCAGGTACATCAGCAGCCCCTCCGCCAGCCAGGCCGTCGGCGCGACCGGGTCGAAGCCGTTGTCGCGCAGCGCTTTCGGCCAGTCGTGGCGAAGGTCGATCGGCACCTGCCGCAGCGTCGCCCTCGGCTCGACGCCGCCGGCGGCCAGCGTCGCGGCCTTGTACTCCAGCACCTTGGGCTGGTCGAGTTCGAAGACGGTCGTGCCCGCGGGCCAGTCCAGCCGGTACGCGCGGGCGTCCAGGCCGGCGGCCAGGATGACGACCTGGCGGATGCCCGCCGCGGCGGCTCTGACGAAGTGGTCGTCGAAGAAGTGGGTGCGCACGGCCTGGTAGTTGCGCATGTGCGTGAAGATCGCCGCGACCTCGGGGTCGATGGCGGCGGCCCTGGCCACGACATCGTCGTCGAGCATGGTCGTCCACGCCCCGGTGCCCGCGCCGGCCACCAACATCTTGGCGTAGGGATCGCGGATCAGCGGCTCGGGCTGTTCGGTCTCCGCGGCACGTGCGGCGGCGACCATGACGGCGGTCGTGCCGACGCTGCTGGTGATGTCCCAGGTGTCGTCGTGGGTACGCAGCGAGCTCATCGGGACTCCTCGGGCAACTCGGCGCGCAGCAGCACGCTGGAGGCGATCGCCTCGGCTTCGTAGTCGGGGGCAGGCCTGCCCAGTCGCGTCATCTCCACCTCGCTGGGCACCGCGTCGACGTCCCATCCGTGCTCGGCGAGCCATGCGCCCGCGTCGGCCCGGTCGGCGTCGGCATAGGTCAAGGTGTCGACATCGATGTCGATGCCGGAGCGCTCGCGCATCCGCGCGGTGCGTTCGCGACGGGCCGACTTCTCCTGCTCATCCTGCTCGGAGAGGTCCATGCTGAACGCTTCGACGGCGATCCGGCTGCCTGCCGCGCTGTGCGCGGTGACGAGTTCGAAGAGTCGGTCCTGCGCGTCGGACGGCAGGTAGGGCAGCAGGCCTTCGGCCAGCCAGGCCGTCGGCACGGCCGGGTCGAAGCCCGCGCCGGTCAGGGCGGCGGGCCAGTCGTCGCGAAGGTCGACCGCGACCGGGATCCGCCGCGCTCGCGGGGCGGCGCCGTGCGCATCCATCGTCGAGGTCTTGTACTCCAGCACCTTCGGTTGGTCGATCTCGAAAACCGTGGTGCCCGCAGGCCAGTCCAGCCGGTAGGCCCGGGAGTCCAGTCCGGCGGCGAGGATCACCACCTGCCGGATGCCCGCCCGCATCGCGGCGGCGAAGTAGTCGTCGAAATAGTGCGTGCGCACGGCCTGGTAGTCGCGCGACATTTCGTGGAGCCTGCGGAACTCCTCGTCGTCGGCGAGCCAGGCGGGGTCGCTGCTGGCCATCTGCGCCCACTGCGGGCCTGCGGCCGACACCAGTAGATAGGCGTACTCGTCGCGGATCAGCGCGTCCTCGCGGGCCGTCTCGACCGCGCGCGCGGCAGCGACGCCGAGTGCGGTGGCGCCGACGCTTTCGGTGATGTCCCAGCTGTCGCCGTCGGTGCGGGCCGTGGCCACATCGTGCAAATCAGTCATCTTGTAAGCCATGCTACAAAACAAGTTAGCTGATCTACGAATCTGTGGCGGACGTCACCCCAGGTCACACAGCAAATTGCCAGAAAATTATTCGGCCAGCTTCCACAGTTTGTTGGCCAGCAGCAGTTCGAGTTTGTCCACGATCGTTTCGAGTTCGGCGTGCGTGCCGACATAGCCGGCGTAGAAGCCCATCCCCCACATCACCGCGACGAGCATCTCGACGAGTTGCGGGACGTCGGTGTCGGTGGTCAGTTCGCCCTTCTCGATGGCGTCGTTGACAGCCCATGACACGAACGCACGCGAGTTGCGCATCGAGTCCTGGTCGTCGCTGCGAAGCTCTGGATGCCGTTGACCCTCGAGCACCGAGGTCACCAGAAACGCTGCGGCCGAACGATCCTCGCTGTCGGCCTGCATCGCAGCGGAGAAGAACGCCGACAGTCGGCCGAGCAGAGTGGTCTGCCCCTGGGCCTTCGCCATTCCGGCGGCGAATACCATTGCGTTCGTCTGCTCGACGACTTCCCGGTACAGCAACCGTTTGCTGGCGAAGTAGTGGTTGATCGCAGGACGCGTCAGATCGGCGCGAACGGCGATCGCCTGAAACGTGGCCGCGTCATACCCGAGTTCGCTGAACACCTCCCGAGCGGCACGCAAAATGCGCTCACGTGTTTCGGCAGCCTTCGCTGCTGGTGGACGTCCTGGCCCCCTGCTTGCCGTATGCGGCATGGTCAATATCTTGCCATACGACATCGAGAAGCTTCGCATAACTTCCAATTTGAATGGCGAATCAGCAAACTGCAAGGGAATTCGCGCCTGTCAGCGCCCGTAGCTGACGGATACCCGGTACAGATGTTCGACCCACCGCCGTGAGCCGCGTCAGCGGCTATCGTTCGGACCCATGGCGGGCGCCGTTTCACGTGAGGCATATTTCCAGACGGGCCTCGACCTGCTGTCCGACCAGGGCTACGGGGGTTTGAAGCTGGCCGAGGTGTGCAACCGCCTCGGCGTCACCACCGGGTCGTTCTATCACTACTTCTCCGGGTGGCCCGCCTACACCCGCGAACTGCTCGAGAACTGGATGCGAGAGCGAACCGTGCTCGTCATCGAGTTCCTCAAAAGCGAGACCGATCCACGCACGCGCATCGACCGGATGATCGAGATCGGCCTCGAACTGCCGCACGGCGCAGAAGCCGCGATTCGGGCTTGGAGTTCGCTGGACCCCGATGTCTACGCCATTCAGGTGCTGGTCGACCAACTGCGCTACGACATCCTCTACTCCTCGGCGCTGGAGATCGTGCAGAACCACCAGCAGGCGGAGATGTTCGCGAGGTGGGCCGTCTATCTGCTCGTCGGGTACGAGCAGGCCACGCTGCCGCGGGACACCGCCGCGCTGGCGTGGATCGCCAGGCAGCTCACCGACGCGCTCGACAGCGGGCGCTTCGCCTCCTTCCCCACCGATGACTGACGCGCCGCCCGGCCTCGCGCGCCGGACGGTCGACACCCTCGCGGTTGCAGGTTTGCGCCGCCGCATTCGCGAACGCGATCCCGAACTCGACGCGCTGCGCCGCGCCGTCCGGGCCGCGGTGGTCGTCCCGCTGGCCGCCGCCGTCAGCTTCGCCGTCGCCGGTAACTCGCAGACCCCGCTTTACACGATCTTCGGGTCGTTCGCGCTGATGGTGCTCGCCGATTTCCCCGGCAACAGGCAGACACGAGCCGTGGCGTACACCGGCCTCGGCGTCAACGGCGCCGTGCTCATCACGCTCGGCACCCTGGTGGCCCCGCACCCCTGGTTGTCGGTCGGGTTGATGTTCGCCCTCGGCGTGGCGGTGATGTTCTCCGGCGTCCTCAGCGAGACGATCGCGGCGGGTCAGCGGCCGACGCTGCTGACGTTCGTGCTGCCGGCATGCACTCCCCCCGGACCGATCGACGAACGCCTGCTCGGCTGGGCGATCGCGCTGGCGATCTGTGTACCAGCCGCCCTGTTCTTCCTGCCGCCGCGGCACCACGACGACCTGCGCAGGCACGCCGCAGGTGCGGTCGCCGCGCTGGCCGACCGGTTGGAGGGCAGAGCCACCCGTGACGAGGTGGTCGCTGCGATGCTCGCGCTGCGGGAGAACTTCCTCGGCGCGGACTTCCGTCCGGTCGGGCTGTCGGCGGGCAGTCGGGCGCTGGTCCGGGTGGTCGAGGACCTCGAATGGTTGGCCGACCGGATCGGTGACGACGCCGGCCCCGGCCTGCTGGACATGCAGGAACCGGGTGTGCGGGTGCTGCGGTGCGCCGCGGCGGTGCTGCGTGAGACGCGCGCTGCGCACCGCACCGTCGACCGCGCCGATCTCGAAGCCGCACTGATCCACCTGCGTTCGGTCGCGCGCGGCCGGTACCGCCAGGACGTCGAGGCGATCCTCGGCGCCCCCGACGACGAGTCCGCCGTGGCGATCGGACAGCGGCTTCTGAGCCGCCGGACCATCGCAGCCACCATCGGCGC
>JAEZKH010000144.1 GCA_023415515.1 Actinomycetes bacterium | reverse complement strand
GTCTCGTCTGGTCAATGCCCAGCATGCAACAGGCCCCGCCCAGGGGTGTGGGCGGGGCCTGCGCTGTCAACCCTGCGCTGTCAACTCAGTGGAACTGGCCCTCTTCGGTCGAACCCGTCAGCGCCGTGGTCGACGACGTCGGGTCCACGGTGGTGGCGCTCCGGTCGAAGTAGCCCGCGCCGACCACGCGCTGGTGCTTGGTCGCGGTGTAACCGCGCTCCTCGGCGGCGAACTCACGCTCCTGCAGCTCGACGTAGGCGCTCATCTGGTTGCGGGCGTAGCCGTAGGCCAGATCGAACATCGAGTAGTTCAGCGCGTGGAAGCCGGCCAGCGTGATGAACTGGAACTTGAAGCCCATCGACGCCAGCTCCTTCTGGAACTTCGCGATGGTCGAGTCGTCGAGATGCTTGCGCCAGTTGAACGATGGCGAGCAGTTGTAGGCCAGCATCTGGTCGGGGAATTCCGACTTGACGCCCTCGGCGAACTTCGCCGCGAGCTCGAGGTCCGGCGTGCCGGTCTCCATCCAGATCAGATCGGAGTACGGCGCGTAGGCCTTGGCACGCGCGATGCAGGGCTCCAGGCCGTTCTTGACCCGGTAGAACCCTTCCTTGGTGCGCTCGCCGGTGATGAAGGGCTGGTCGCGCTCGTCGACGTCGCTGGTGATGAGCGTGGCTGCCTCGGCGTCGGTGCGGGCGGTGACGACGGTCGGGACGTCGGCCCCGTCAGCCCCGAGCCGGGCCCACGTCAGCGTCCGGATGTGCTGCTGGGTCGGGATGAGCACCTTGCCACCGAGGTGACCGCACTTCTTCTCCGAGGCGAGCTGGTCTTCCCAGTGCGAGCCGGCGACACCGGCGGCGATCATCGCCTTCTGCAGCTCGTAGACGTTCAGCGCGCCGCCGAAGCCGGCCTCGCCGTCGGCGACGATCGGAGCAAGCCAGTTCTCGACGGACGTGTCGCCCTCGACCTTGGCGATCTCGTCAGCGCGCAGCAGCGCGTTGTTGATGCGACGGACGACCTGTGGGACCGAGTTGGCCGGGTACAGGCTCTGGTCGGGGTAGGTGTGACCGGACAGGTTCGCGTCACCGGCGACCTGCCAGCCGGACAGGTAGATCGCCTTCAGGCCCGCGCGCACCTGCTGGACGGCCATGTTGCCGGTCAGCGCGCCGAGTGCGTTGACGAACTCCAGGTCGTGCAGCTGCTCCCACAGCACCTCGGCGCCGCGGCGGGCCAGCGTCGCCTCCTCGACGACGGAGCCCTGCAGCGCGACCACGTCGGCGGGGGTGTAGGTGCGCTCGATGCCCTTCCACCGCGGGTTCGTGTCCCAGTCCTGCTGGATCTGTTCGGCTGACTTCGGCGTGCCAACGGTAGACATCTGGCGGCTCCTTCGAATCCTTGTTAATCGTGCAGCGCATTCGCTGCCGTGCTAATACGAGCATGCATCAACACGTAACCGCAGGTCCACCCGTTTCAGTTGCCAATTTTCGCTAACCAGTACGGTTGTCTTGTGAATTTTGCGAAGACGGCTAGCGCCTTAACCGGTTCAGTTGTTACCGGTGAGTAGCCAATCGTCGCAGGTCAGTACGCTTGTACTGTTAGGCGAACAAGATCAGAGCGCGAAGATCGACGCGACGGCTTTCGTCTCGTCGCCGACGGCGTATGTGAGCGTTGTAACAGTGCGGTCGGTCAGTTCGGGACCGAATTGCTCGGTGGAACCGGCCGGATGCACATGCGCGATGATCTCGAGCTTGTCGCCGAGCGCGACCGGCGCGTCGTGCTCGATCGTCACCCGCAGCGGGTCGGCGAACATCTCCGGACGGCTCAGCAGATAGTCCTCGATCACCGTCCAGTACACGGAGTTGTTCATGTGGTCGAAGAGGTCGATGTCGGTGACGCGAACCGGGTACTCGCGGATCTGGGTGGCGTCCTCGCGGCCGCCCGCCTTCAGGTAGGGCTTCCACCGCAGCCGACCCTCGCTGGTGGTGCGCTGTAGGCCCTCGATGAAATCGTCGGAGATGCGCGCCGGGCCCTGGGTCTCGCGGTTGATGTTGATCCAGAAGGCCTCGGACTCCATGAGCCCGCCCTTGCGGCCGTCGATGCGCACCCGCATCTCGCACCACCGGTTCGACGTGCCCGAACACCAGCGGCGCAGCCGCAGCATGTCCTGGAACTCGATCGGCTTGATCAGATCGATCATCGTGCGCCGGACGATCCAGAGCGGATGGGTCTCCTCGAAGCCGAGCTCACGCAGATGGTCCTGGCCGATGTCCTGGATGTGCCTGCACGCGGAGTCGAACCGGAGCCGGCCTTCGCGGTCGATGTCGGCCACCCGCAGCGGCCACTCCTTGTCGAACACATCGGGATGCGGGTCGGGCACCGGCATCAGAACCTTCGCCAAACCGCTGGCCGCCCCCTGGTTGGTCCTCACGGTTGCAGATACTGCCACAGGCCGCTGAAATGCCAAGACTGCGAAGACGCCCTTCACAGTCTCGTTATGCTTTCTGACGTGGCCAAAACCTACGTCGGCTCACGGGTGAGGCAGCTGCGCAGCGAGCGCGGTTTCAGCCAGGCTGCGTTGGCTCAGATGCTGGACATCTCGCCGAGTTATCTCAACCAGATCGAGCACGACGTCCGACCCCTGACCGTCGCGGTGCTGCTGCGGATCACCGAGGTGTTCGGCGTCGACGCGACCTTCTTCGCCTCGCAGGACGACACCCGGCTGGTCGCCGAACTGCGCGAGGTGACGATGGACCGCGACCTCGACATCGACGTCGACCCCACAGAGATCGCCGACGTCGTGCACACGCACCCCACGTTGGCACGGGCGATGGTCAACCTGCATCGCCGCTACCAGCTCACCACCACCCAGTTGGCCGCGGCGACCGAGGACCGGTTCTCCGACGGCAGCGGAAGCGGATCCATCACGATGCCGCACGAGGAAGTGCGCGACTACTTCTATCAGCGCCAGAACTATCTGCACGAACTCGACAGCGCCGCAGAAGATCTCACCATCGACCTGCGCATGCACCGCCGTGACCTGGCGCGCGACCTGGCCGACCGGCTCAAGGCCGTGCACGGCGTGCACATCGTCGCACGCAGCGATCTCGGCGACACCGTGCTGCATCGCTACGACCCCGCGACCCGCAGGCTGGAGATGGCCGGCCACCTGTCCTCGGGTCAACAGGTCTTCAAGATGGCAGCGGAGCTGGCCTACCTGGAATTCGGCGATTTGATCGACAAGCTGGTCGACGAGGGCAAGTTCACCAGCGAGGAGTCCACCAGGCTTGCCCGTCTCGGTATCGCCAACTACTTCGCCGCCGCGACGGTGCTGCCGTACGGCCAGTTCCACGAGGTCGCCGAGAAGTTCCGGTACGACGTCGAGCGGCTCTCGGCGTTCTATTCGGTCAGCTACGAGACGATCGCGCACCGGCTTTCCACGCTGCAGCGGCCGTCGATGCGGGGGGTGCCGTTCTCCTTCGTCCGCGTCGACAGGGCGGGCAACATGTCAAAGCGTCAGTCCGCCACCGGATTTCACTTCTCGTCCAGCGGCGGCACCTGCCCGCTGTGGAACGTCTACGAGACGTTCGCCAACCCGGGCAAGATCCTGGTGCAGATTGCGCAGATGCCTGATGGCCGCAGCTACCTGTGGGTGGCGCGCACCGTCGAACGCCGGGCATCGCGATATGGTCAGCCAGGCAAGACGTTTGCCATCGGGCTGGGCTGCGAACTGCGCCATGCACACCGGCTCGTCTACTCGGAAGGACTCGACTTGTCCGGCGACCCCAATGTCTCGGCCACACCGATCGGGGCGGGTTGCCGGGTGTGCGAGCGGGACAACTGCCCGCAGCGCGCCTTCCCGGCGCTCGGCCGCGCACTGGACATCGACGAGCACCGCAGCACGGTGTCGCCCTACCTGGTGAAGCAGTCATGAGCTCACCTGCCCGCATCGAACCGGGTGGTTTCCGCGAACTCGGGCCGATCAACTGGGTGATCGCCAAACTCGGGGCGCGGGCGATCAGGGCACCGCGGTTCAGCCTCGTCAACGTGCTCGGTCAGCACAAGCTGCTGTTCCTCGCCTGGCTGCCCTACAGCGGAATGCTGCTGGGGATGCTGAGCAAGCTGCCGGTCCGCGACGCCGAGGTCGTCATCCTGCGCGTCGGCCATCTGCGCGACTGCGAGTACGAACTGCAGCAGCACCGCAGGCTGGCGCGGACCCGCGGCCTCGGGCCGGACGTGCAGGCCAAGATCTTCGAGGGGCCCGACGCCGACGGGCTGACCGACCGGCAGCGCGCGTTGATCACCGCAACCGACGAGTTCGTCGTCACCCGCGGCGTGTCACCGCAGACCTGGGCGACACTGGCCGGTCACCTGACCAAGGTGCAGCTCATCGAATTCTGCCTGCTCGCGGCGCAATACGACGGGCTGGCCGCCACCATCACCACGCTGAACGTGCCGTTGGATTTTCCGGACTAGAGGTACGTGACGCCGAGCACGACCAGCGACAGCAGCACCGGCGATATCGGCACCGCGCACAGGAACGCCGCCAACACCTCCCGCTTCTGCTTGTAGGCGCGCCAGCCCAGCAGGCCCATCACGGCGCCGACGAGAAACGACGCCGCCGCCACCACGAGCACCCAGCTGCTGATCGTCCGCGTCGCGATCGCCGCGGAGATGGCGGCCAACCACAGCATGTGGCCGACGATCAAACCGCCGATACCGGCGACCCAGATCGCTCGCGCGCTGCCTACTGTCTGCACCGCACTCAGAAGTTGATCATGTGGCCGATGAGCCCGTGGAAGCACTCCTGCAGCGCCTCGGACATCGTCGGGTGGGTGTGGACGTTGCGGGCCAACTCGGTGGCGGTCAGATCCCACTTCTGGGCGAGGGTCAGCTCCGGGAGCAGCTCGGACACGTCGTGGCCGATGAGGTGCCCGCCGATCAGCTCACCGTATCTGCCGTCGGCGATCAGCTTGACGAATCCGCTCGGGTCTCCCGCGCCGTGCGCCTTGGCGTTCGCGGTGAACGGGAACTTCGCGACCTTGACGTCGTAACCCTCTTCGCGGGCCTGCTCCTCGGTGAGTCCGAAGCTGGCCACCTGGGGCTGACAGAACGTGGCGCGCGGCAGCATCCGATAGTCGCCGAGCGGCAAAGTGTCTGCGCCGCCTATGGTCTCGGCCGCGACGACCCCCTGCGCCTCGGCGACATGGGCGAGTTGCAGTTTGCCGGTGACGTCGCCGATCGCGTAGATGTGCGGCACGTTGGTGCGCATGTAGTCGTCGATGCCGATGGCCTTGCGTTCGGTGACCTGGACACCGGCCTTGTCGAGGCCGTATCCCTCGATGTTGGGCGCGAAGCCGATCGCCTGCAGCACCTTCTCGGTCTTGATCTCCTCGGACTTGCCGTCCTTGCTGACCGTGACGGTGACGCCGTCGTCGCCGTTGTCCTTGATCGACTCGACCTTGGTGCCCGTGCGCACCTTCACGCCCAGCTTCTTGAACTGTTTCTCGATCTCCTTACTCACCTCGGCGTCCTCGTTGGGCAGCGCCCGAGGTAAGAACTCGACGATGGTGACGTCGACGCCGTAGTTGCGCATGACGTAACCGAACTCCATGCCGATCGCGCCGGCCCCGGCGATGACGATCGACGAGGGCAGATCCCGCGACATGATGAGCTCTTCGTAGGTCACGACGTTGTCGGAAAGCGATGTGCCAGGCACCAACCGGGTGCTGCTGCCCGTGGCGATGATGATGTTGTCGAACGTGACGGTCTCGGAGCCGCCGTCGTTGAGGTCGACCTCGAGCGTGTGGTCGTCTTTGAACTTGCCGTAGCCGTTGATCTCGGTGATCTTGTTCTTCTTCATCAGGAAGTGCACACCGGCGACGCGTCCCTCGGCGACTTTGCGGCTGCGATCGAATGCGGCCCCGTAGTCGAACGTCGCATCCCCGCTGATGCCGAACTGCTTGGCTTCCTTGGTGAAGATGTGGGCGAGTTCCGCGTTGCGCAGCAGCGCTTTCGACGGGATGCAGCCCACGTTGAGGCACACCCCGCCCCAGTACTTCGGTTCGACGACTGCGGTGCTCAGCCCCAGTTGCGCGGCGCGGATCGCTGCGACGTATCCGCCTGGGCCTGCTCCGAGAACAACGACGTCATAATGGCTCACCCCGCCAACCCTAGTAGGGGATGACGCCTATCAGACAGCGGCTTGCGTGATCGCAGAAGTAGACGCCGTAGAGCACAGCCGCAGCGGCGGTCGACGCGAACGGCGCCGACAACAGCGCAATGCCCAACGCGGCCATCAGCGGCCGGTCGGGAACCGTTGCCGCGATGAGCGCCGCGACGATGCACATCACCAGGTAGACCAGCACGGCGAAAACGGCCGGTGTCTTGTTGATCGAGTTGAACCACCAGTAGAAGAGGCCGAGCCCGACCGCGGCGGCCACGAGCCACGAGGTGAGTACGACGAGCACGAACGTCCACCGCTTGAGGTAGGCGCCAGCGGCGACCGGTTGTTCGGAACCGTCGGCCAGCGGCTCCGACGGCGTCTCGTCGGTGAGGGCGGGCATCGCGCCGGTGAACGTCGGGGTGAACGGCGCCGTTGGTTCCGGCTGCGGTTCGCCGTTGGCGTCGAGGCCGGCGTCGAGGCCGGCATCGCCGTTGGTCGCACCCGTCGCGACGCGAGGCGGGTGCCAGCCCAGCGGTGCGCGGTGGCGGTGGGTTCCGCGGTAAGTCTGCTGTTCAGGCACCGTGCACCACCTGGATCGCGGCGAGCGCACCGAACCATGCGGGTGCGATCGCGAGGACGAACGCGCCGAGGGCAGTCATCCAGGTGCGGTGCGAGAACAGGATCAACACCATCCCGAACACGCTGGGCACGCCCACGACGAGAGCGATGACGAAGTCGGGTCGCACAGCGGCGTCGACCAGCTTCATGGCCACGATCCCGCCGAGCAGGCCTGCCGCGGTGCCGACAAGCATTGCGCTGGCGAGAATCCATGCCCGCGGTACGGGGATCACGTTTTCGACGATAACGCCGCTTCGCTGTCGTTCGGGTTTACCTGCTCGGCGTGGCAGGTAACGGACACGCATCGACTGCCTCGGCGACGATGTGTGTGCCCGTCGGCTTCGGTCGCAACCCCCTGTCGTAATCGGCGCCCGTCACCGGCGGATCGGCGGCCAGCGTCCGGTTCTCCTGCTCGGTGAACGCGCGGCCCCGCGACAGGAACCGCACACCCTCGGGCGCCTCGACGCTGAACCCGCCGCCGCGGCCGGGCACCACGTCGATCACCAGCTGGGTGTGCTTCCACGCCTCGAACTGCGGGCCGGAGATCCAGATCGGCACCCCCGCATCGCCGACGTCGAGAACGGCCAACAGCACGTCACGGTCACCGACGATGAAGTCGCCGTCGGGGTAACACATCGGCGACGAACCGTCGCAGCAGCCGCCGGACTGATGGAACATCAGCGGGCCGTGCCTGGCCTGCAGCTTCGTCAGCAGGTCGGCGGCCGCCCGGGTGATCAGCGCCCTCGGCGGTGCCATCTAGAAGAAGCCCTGCGCCTTGTTGCTGTAGGACACCAGCAGGTTCTTGGTCTGCTGATAGTGGTCGAGCATCATCTTGTGGTTCTCCCGGCCGATGCCGGACTGCTTGTAGCCGCCGAACGCCGCGTGTGCGGGATAGGCG
>JAEZKH010000404.1 GCA_023415515.1 Actinomycetes bacterium | reverse complement strand
CCCCCGGCCCGACGCGCCAGCATTCGCTGTTGCCCGGGAACCTGAAGCTGCTGTCTGCCCCGAGTCCGTTGATTGAGGCACCCAGGCATGGTCACTTAAGCGCAAATTCCATTGTCTCACTTCGAGTGCTGAGCTGCTGACACTACGAGAGGGACGGGGTAGCCAGCCAGTGCAGTCGCTCGGTTTCATCCCGAGCACACGGGTACCGAAACTCTGGGAGTGGGGTTGTCCACCAATGGCTGGATCGGAACCTGCGCCTTGCCCGCAACGGTCGGCTCGGAGAGCCGGAACGTCACCTCGGCGGTCTTTCCTGGCGCCACTGCCACCTGAGCTTCATAGCTTGGATGTCCGCGCTCCATCGCCCCGAAGACACGGATTTTCTTGCCGTTGACGGAGGCACTGATGATCTGAGCATCCTTGGTCGCCAGAAGACGGACCGAAGTGAGCATCGCACCCCTCGGGATGTTCTCCGCCAGACCGGGGAAGAAGCCCAACTTTCCTGCGACATAATCCGGCAGCGGCGACGGGTCCGACAGCGTGTTGGTGAGCCGAACGGTGACCGTTGACATGCGCCGGTCGCCGTCGCAGCCGTCGGCGACGTACTCAATGTGCCGGTCCAAGTAATAGTCCATCTTGTTGCCGCCGAGGTTGTTGATCACGATTTCGGCGTACGGGGCCGGGTCGTTGGGGTTCACATGGGCCAGCGGAGTTTCCTCCAGCAGCTTCTGGTCAGCCGGCGACGAACTCCAGACCGAGATTCGGCGCTCCTTCACCGCGCGGCCCAACGCTTCGAACAACTTGCGCGGAGACTCCACGGGCTTGGTGATCTTCTTGACGACTTCGGTGGCGATGTCCTGGAGATACTGCTTTCGCGCTGATTGGTCGGTGGGGAACCGCGTGTAGATGGTTGACTCGGTCAACTCGACCACGTTGTCCTTGGTCACCGTCTCGCCGTCCGGCATTGTCACCGGGCCGGTGGCAGCGAGGATGTAGCTCAGAGCGATCGGGTCGATGGCGACGACACCGTCGACATTCATCCCGGTCTGCTGCGTCCACAGCGACTTCCAGATCTCAGCCGCATAGGGGAAGTGTGAACTCTGGTTGCTGTTGCGAACATCGGTCGTCGGGTTGGTGAACCCATACGCCTCGTCGAATTCTTTGCCGAGAGATATCGGGGCAAAGTTTTTGTCGAATTCGGTATTCCGGCCCAAGTTATCCACGCTGGGCTTGCCGTTGTCGAATCGGAGAATCCCGAACCCCCCGAGCAGGCCGCCGGTACCGCGGGCCTCGGCGTTGGTCTGGAATCCCATGAAGTAACTGCGCGGGCCGTCGGCTCCCATCAGAGAGGGCGCCACCCGCGCGGCAAGGGCGGTATTTCCCAGCAACGCCGAGATGTCAGCGGTCTGCGCTTGTAGTTGGGAGCGCGCCGTGCTCAGCGCCGACAGGTACCGCGGATCCGAGATCGCTTGTGCGTCGGCATTGAGGCGAGCAGCATCCGCCGCGATCTTGGTGAGTGCTGGTTCTTCTCTGCGTAACGCCACCACGTCGAGCCGGCCGTTGGCGAGCAACTGATTTGGTGCGACGGTCGTACCAGCCTCCGCGGTGGGCTTCAAAACATCGGAGGTCAAGCCGAGGACCACGTCGGATATCTGCTGACCCGTCTTGAACGGGCTGCCCAACCAGGGCACCGCGGCGACGATGTTCCACGGCAGCGAGTGGGTGGCGTCCCGAGCCGCGCGCGCATGAGACTGCGCTTCAACCGCAGCGCTCGATGCCCCGGCTGTGTGTCCTTGCAGCAGTGCATCTTTGGTCTGCTGTGCGCTGTGACGGGCCTGCTCGAGGTTGCTCTTCGCGGCCAGCGCTTGGAAACCGAGCCAGCAGCCGAACGCGACGACAACGAGCACCGCGAGCCCTACCCACGTGACATTACGGCGAGTCAGCCACTGCCGCTCGCCGTCGTCCTCGTCGTCGCCGTCGTCGCCAAAATCGCCATCGGACTGATTACGTGAAAAGAGGCCCACTCAGCAATCCCCCCGTGCTCCGGTGCGGTCTGCGCTAGACGCTAACAGCCCGCAGCATTGATAGCTGCCAAACACAAAACAACTCGCCAGTTGCCCCGTTTGGTGTCAACTGACGAGTTGCTTCGTGAGTTAGAGCTATGCGCCGGTGAGGTACGGTCCGACGTGGAAGGTCTTGGCGATGTTGTTGGCGAAGGTGAAGACACCATCAGCCAGCTGGGTCAGGCCCAAGAACTGCAGGACCTCGCCGGTTCCTTCGACGATCACGTAGGCGAGCGTGCCCACGTAGATTACCGCTCCGCGGACCCAGGCCTGGGTGCCGGCGATGGCACCTTCGACCAGGTAGCAGCCCACAGCGCCCGGGCTGCAGGTGCTCGTGGCGGAAGCGGAGGCGGAGGGGATCAGCACCGGATCGACGACGAGCGAGGCGGAGTCGCCGAGCCCCTCGGCGAAGGACGTCAGGCTGGGTGCAGCGTGGCTGATCGCCGGTGCCACGGTGGCCGCGGTGGCAATCGCCAGGGCGGCGGTGCCAACCTGGAACTTGGTGGACATGGCCGAGAACTTGGTAGCGACTGCTGATGTCATCGAGACCCCCCTAAGGATTATGCGGTTGACCGTGCTGTTCTTCCTGGACATAGCCTGAGAATTGGTAACAGACTCGCATACCATCGCAGCCTTGTCAACACAAAAAACACCCTGTCGCCAGGGGTTTTGTTGCATATGTGCGGTATCTTCGGCCCGATCGCCTACCTGACACTTTCCTGTAACATGCCTGACTCACATATCGCTCGGTCGTCCCAGGGTGCTAGGGGTCCCGTCATCGAGGCTGCGGCGAGTGCGCAAAGCCGCTGATATCGCGAACCGAGGCCGCGAAGACGTCCGGCATCAACGCCGGGAACAGCAAGTCGCCGCCGTGGCAGGTGCCCACCACGATCCGCCCGGCCGCCGATACCCCCGCAGCCAGCAGTCGGCGGTAGTAGAGAAGCCCCTCGTCGCGCAGCGGGTCGAGCTCGTTGACAGAAATGATGTGCGGCGGCAGGCCGGCCATGTCCTGCAGGCTCGCCGCGCCGGCCCAGCAGGTCGGGTCCGCGGTGTGCGCCATGTCCGGGTCGTAGATCGAGCCGAGGAGCGCGGCCTGCTGACAACTGATGAAGTAGCCGTCGTTCTCGCGCAGCGATGGCAGGTCGTCGGGGTAGTCGAGCCAGCGGTTGGAGATGTAGGGGCACTGCGCATACGCGCCGGCGATCTCGCCCAGCCACCCCTCGCGCTTGGCCTTGTGGGTGACCGTCAGGGTCAGGTTTCCGCCGCCGGACTCGCCCGCGACGATCAGATGGCTGACGCCGAGATCGGCCGCGTTGGCGTACACCCAGCGGGTCGCCGCCGCACAGTCGTTCAGACCCGCGGGATACGGGTGCGCGCCCAGGCGACCGCCGGAATTGCGGAACTCGACGCCGACGGCCACCAGGCCGGTCGCCGCCAAACTCTCCCGCAGGTGCCGGTACCCGGCA
>JAEZKH010000362.1 GCA_023415515.1 Actinomycetes bacterium | reverse complement strand
CGCGCGCCGTCGAGGCGATGCCCGCCGCCGGGGCGCACGCCTCCGACATCTCGGCGCTGCTCGGCCCTTCGGTCAGCGGTCGCAATTACGAGGTGCCCGCCGCGATGGCAGATGAGGTCGAGTCGGCCCTGCCCGGCAGCAGGACCACCACATCGCGCGGTACGGCGGGGCTGGACCTACGCGCCGGAATCGCCCGGCAATTAAACGATTTGGGTATCGGAGCCATCGACATCGACCCGCGGTGCACCGTCGAGGACCGCAATCTGTTCAGCCACAGGCGCGACGCACCGACCGGGCGACTGGCGTCCGTGGTGTGGATGGAGTGACGGCGATGGCAGCCACGCGGGAAGCCGAACTCGCTGCCGCGCTGACGCGCGTCCGCGAACGGTTGGCCGACGCCGCAAATGCCGCAGGCCGTAATGCCGACGAAATCGAATTACTACCGATAACGAAATTCTTTCCAGCAACTGATGTACTCATTCTGGCTCAATTGGGTTGTGACGCATTTGGTGAATCGCGGGATCAGGAAGCGGCCGCGAAATCGGCCGAATGTAATTCCATCGGCACCGCATCGCCGATTCGCTGGCACATGGTCGGCCGGATCCAGCGCAACAAGGCCCGCTCGATCGCGAACTGGGCCTACGCCGCGCACTCGGTGGACAGCGCCCGACTGGTCAACGCCCTGGACAAGGCGTCGGCCGACGCGCTCGCCGACGGCGGCCGCGTCGAACCGCTGCGGGTCTATCTCCAGTTGAGCCTCGACGGTGATGTCGCGCGCGGCGGAGTCGACATCGCGCGCCCCGATCTCGTCGACGAGCTGTGCGCCCAGGTGCAGGCGGCGCAGGCTCTGGAGTTCGTCGGGCTGATGGGAATTCCGCCGCTCGAATCGGACGCCGAGCAGGCCTTCGCGCGTTTGCAGGCCGAGCACCAGCGGGTACAGGGCAACTATCAGCAACGCCTCGAGCTGTCGGCCGGGATGTCCAGCGATCTCGAGGTGGCAGTGAAACACGGCTCGACGTGTGTGCGTGTCGGTACCGCGCTAATGGGACAACGTCCTCTAACGTCACCATGAGTAGTCACTGCAGTCACATCTTCATCACAGGCATCACGCAAGAAGGGTCCAGCGATGAGCACACTGCACAAGGTCAAGGCCTACTTCGGGATGGCGCCCATGGACGACTACGACGACGAGTACTACGACGACGATGACCGTCCCGGCCGCGGCTACCCGCGTCGTGAGCGCTTCGCCGACGAGGGTTACGGCCGCTACGACGACCGCTACGACGACGACGACGTGCCCGGCGGTTACCGAGGCGGCTACGCCGACGAGGGACGCTTCCACCCGCGTGAATTCGAGCGTCCGGCACCGAGATTCGCGCCTCTGCGGGGGTCGACACGCGGCGCTCTGGCCATGGACCCCCGCCGGATGGCGATGCTGTTCGACGAGAGCAGCCCGCTGTCGAAGATCACCACGCTTCGGCCGAAGGACTACAGCGAGGCGCGCACCATCGGCGAGCGCTTCCGGGACGGCACGCCGGTCATCATGGACCTCGTGACCATGGACAATGCGGATGCCAAGCGGCTGGTCGACTTCGCCGCGGGCCTTGCCTTCGCACTGCGCGGTTCGTTCGACAAGGTCGCCACCAAGGTGTTCCTGCTGTCGCCCGCCGACGTCGACGTCACACCCGATGACCGCAGGCGCATCGCCGAGACAGGCTTCTACGCCTATCAGTAGGTCGGCGGCGGAGACGGTCCAGGTAGGCTGACGACAACGCGCTGACCGGTTGCGGTCTGCGACGGCGTATCGAACATCACATCGGCTCGTAGTGAGGTCGGCTTAGTTGGCCCTGTTCTTTGAGATTCTGGGTTTCGCGCTGTTCGTTTTCTGGCTGCTGCTCATCGCCCGCGTGGTGGTCGAGTTCATCCGATCGTTCAGCCGCGACTGGCACCCCAGGGGTGCCACAGTGGTGGTCCTCGAGCTGATCATGACACTCACCGATCCGCCGGTGAAGCTGCTGCGGCGCATCATTCCGCAGCTCACGATAGGGGCGATCCGGTTCGACCTGTCGATCATGGTGTTGCTGCTCGTCGCGTTCATCGGCATGCAGCTGGCCTTCAGCGCCGCGGCCTGACGGGCTCGCGCGGGCACCGCCTGCGACGTTTGCCCGGCGCCGCAATTGGCCTTAAGAAGATTGAATTTCGTTCTTAATTATTGGCCTCATGCGCTACCGGCGTGTCCTGTGTGACAGGATGGACGCCAGTTACTCTACGGACGCTCTACACTTTGAGATCGATTGACGGCCCAGACATCTAGGGGGCAGGAAATGCCGCTCACTCCAGCCGACGTCCATAACGTCGCGTTCAGCAAGCCACCCATCGGCAAGCGCGGCTACAACGAGGACGAGGTCGACGCCTTCCTCGATCTGGTCGAGAACGAACTGACCCGGCTCATCGAGGAGAACGCCGACCTGCGTCAGCGAGTGTCCGAGCTGGACCAGGAGCTGACGTCGGCGCGGGCAGGCGGTGGCCAGGCTCAGCCGACCCAGGCCATTCCGCTGTATCAGCCCGAGCCCGAACCCGAGCCGACGCCTGCGCCGGTGTACGAGGCGCCGCCGCAGCCTGCAGCCGCCCCGGCCGGCGAGGACCAGCACCTCAAGGCCGCCCGCGTGCTCAGCCTCGCCCAGGACACCGCCGACCGGTTGACCTCGACCGCCAAGGCCGAGTCCGACAAGCTGCTGTCCGACGCACGGGCGCAGGCCGACCAGATGGTCAACGAAGCGCGCGCCACCGCGGAGTCCACCGTGGCCGAGGCGCGCCAGCGCGCCGACGCCATGCTGGCCGACGCGCAGACCCGGTCGGAGACGCAGCTGCGCCAGGCGCAGGAGAAGGCGGACGCGCTGCAGGCCGACGCCGAGCGCAAGCATTCCGAGATCATGGGGACGATCAACCAGCAGCGCACCGTCCTCGAGGGCAGGCTGGAGCAGCTGCGCACCTTCGAGCGCGAGTACCGCACCAGGCTCAAGACCTACCTGGAGTCGCAGCTCGAGGAGCTCGGGCAGCGCGGCTCGGCGGCGCCCGTCGATTCGAGTGCGAACAACGACGGCGGCAGTGGGTTCAACCAGTTCAACCGCGGCAACAACTGAGGTCCCGGCCGACGGCGATGAGGAGTGACCATTGTTGATCGTTGCTCTCGTGCTCGCCGTCATCGGCCTTGCGGCCCTGGTGACCGCGGTCGTCACGAGCAATGAGCTGATCGCGTGGGTCTGCATCGCCGCCAGCGTCATCGGTGTCGTATTGCTGATCATCGACGCATTGCGGGAACGCTCGAGCGGCGCCGCCGAACCCGAAGCGGCGCAGGCGGAGGCCGACGAAGAGTACGCCGAGGATTATCCGGAGGACGACGCACCCGCCGACGTGGAAACCGAAACCGCTGCGGTCCCAACCGAATCGGTCGAGGGCGATCCCACAACGGTCACCGAGGACGATCGCAACCCTCGTTAACGGGTCGGCGTCGCCAGAAGCTCTCGCACCTCGTCGTCGGACACCTGGTGGAAGTCCGCGTAGACCTGCCCGACCGCCTCGAACGACTCGGGAACCAATGCGCACACCACCTCGTCGGCTTCGCGGCCGAGTTGTTCGCACGCCGATGCCGGGCCAACCGGAACCGCGACGACCACACGTGCCGGCTCGGCGGCCCGCACAGCGCGTACAGCGGCGAGCATGCTTGCGCCAGTGGCGATTCCGTCGTCGACGATGATCGCGACCAGACCCTTCGGGTCGGCGGGCGGCCGATCACCCCGGTAGGCCGTCTCACGGCGGTGCAACTCCGCGGTCTCGCGGTCGATCGCGGCACGCAGCGCCTCATCACTGACGCCGAGGCTGGCCACCAGATCGTCGTTGACCACCTGGCCGCCGCCGCTGGCCAGAGCGCCCATCGCAAGCTCCTCCCACTGCGGCACGCCCAGCTTGCGCACCAGGAACACATCGAGCGGAGCGCGAAGCGCCGCGGCGACTTCCCAGCCGACCGGCACTCCACCGCGGGCCAGGCCGAGCACGAGAAGATCGTCTCGGCCGCGATAGGCCGCCAATGCCTCAGCCAGGACTCGGCCGGCTTCGCGGCGGTCCCGGAAGGTCCGTCTCGCGCTGCGCCGCGCGAGTCCACTCCAACCGGCCATGATCACGCTTTCCCGTTTCGGGGACTCCTTTAGCCTACGACCGGCAATCCAGTACCGCATCGACTCCGAATCACTATCGCGTCAGACCGGCCGGGTGACGGGACACCGAGAGGGACCATGGGCATCGAGTACGAGAGCGTCGTCGACCATCCGCTCGCAGAGGTGTTCGCCTGGCACACCCGGCCGGGCGCGATGCGCAGACTGGTTCCGCCGTGGCAGCCGATGACGGTGGTGGCCGAAACCGAATCGCTGGCCGACGGCCGTGCGGTGCTGGGCCTGCCTGCCGGCCTGCGCTGGATCGCCCAACATGACCGCGATGGTTTCGATCCGCCGCACCGCTTCGTCGACGTGCTGTCGTCGGCAGGTCCGCGGTCGCTGCCTTCCCGCGCCATCGGGTGGTGGCGCCACACCCACCTGTTCAGCGACGCGCCAGGCGGCCGAACCACGGTCCGCGACGAGGTCGACACCACGGTGCCTGCCGCGGCGCTGCGGCCGACCTTCGTCTACCGGCATCGTCAACTCGCCGACGATCTTGCCGCTCACCGTGAAGCCGCGGCGACGGGCGCCGACCCGATGGTGGTCGCCGTCACGGGCGCGTCGGGTCTGGTGGGTTCAGCGCTGACCGCGTTCCTGACCAGCGGGGGCCACCGGGTGATCCGTCTGGTCCGGCGCGCCGCGCGTACCAAGGACGAGCGGCAGTGGCGCCCCCACGCCCCGGCGCCCGACCTGCTGTCAGGAGTCGACGCGGTGATCCATCTGGCCGGCGCGTCGATCGCGGGACGGTTCACCGCCGCCCACAAGGCCGCGATCCGGGACAGCCGCATCGAGCCCACACGCAGACTGGCTCAGGCGGCGGCCGACAGCGACGATGGCCCCCGGGTGTTCGTCAGCGCGTCGGCGATCGGGATCTACGGGTACGACCGTGGCGACGCGGTGCTGTGCGAGGACAGCGTGCGCGGCGACGGCTTTCTGGCTGACGTCGTGTCGGACTGGGAGGCGGCCACCGGTCCGGCCGACAACGCGGGCCTGCGTGTCGTCACCGTCCGCACGGGAATCGTGCAGGCCGCAGCCGGGGGTACTCTGCGGCTCCTGCGGCCGCTGTTTCTGGCCGGCCTCGGTGGCCGCCTGGGCGGCGGTGAGCAGTGGCTGTCATGGATCGCCCTGGACGACCTGCTCGACGTCTATCACCGC
Organism: Actinomycetes bacterium; assembly: GCA_023415515.1. Classification (GTDB taxonomy): domain Bacteria; phylum Actinomycetota; class Actinomycetes; order Mycobacteriales; family Mycobacteriaceae; genus Mycobacterium. The sequence goes on along the minus strand of JAEZKH010000362.1, from coordinate 6,191 downwards.
GCCATGTACGACACCCGGTTGGTCGGTGCGGTCAACGCGGTCGCGCCGACCCCCGTGCGCAACATCGACTACACCAGGGCGCTCGCCGGTGTGCTGCACAGGCCCGCCGCGGTGCCGGTGCCGTCGATCGGGCCGCGGTTGCTCCTGGGTGGGCAGGGTGCCCGCGAACTGGCCGAGGCGGATCAACGGGTGGTGCCCACCAAATTGGGCGAGTTGGGGCACCGCTTCCGGCAACCCACGATCGCCGGCGCGCTAGCCCATCAGCTCGGGCACGGCTGATGCGCCACGCGAGACAGGAAACCGCCGACGAGCCCGCGGATGCGGCGGGCCGCACTGCTCTCGAATTCTGCTGTAGCGCTTCGTAATTCCTCGTGGGTGCGGCCGAGCGAAGCGACTTCGCCGGTGCGGTCGTCGGCGAGCCAACCCTCCAGCAGATCGTGATCGACCTCAGGGTGGAACTGCAGCGCCAACGACCTGCCGAGCACGAACGCCTGGGAGGCGTTTGCGGTTCTGGCGATCTCGGTGGCCCCCGGTGGCACAGTCCATGTGTCGAAATGCCACTCGAACCACGGGCCACCGGGTACCAGGTCGTCGTCATCGCTGATGACGTCGTACCAACCGATTTCCGGCTTCGCCGACCGGGTCACCGACCCCCCGAAGGTCTGGGCCAGCAACTGACCGCCGAAGCACACGCCAAGGATCGGCACCCTTGCGTCCGCGGCTTCGCGCAGCATCTGCATCTCGGCGCCGACCCAGCTTCGGCGTAGCGCCTCGTCGTACACCGCCCACCGCGCGCCGAGCGGCACGATCACGTCGTAAGCCGTGGCCGAGGGGAACCTCACGTCGAGGACCGGGGCATCCACCAGCTCAGCAGGCACCACCTCGAATGTCGAGACGTCGTAGCCGTGTTCGGAGAACGCCTCGCCCAGCAGACCTGCGGTCGCAAGGTGCTCGTTGTGAATGAACAACACTCGTGGTGACATCTCCCGGATTATGTCCCACGCCGCGACGGCGCGCTCAACGGGCCGTGATGCAGTGGCAGCCCTGCCGACTCGGTAGGAGTAGGGCGTCAGTTCGTCATGAGGATCTGCTGTTCGGTCACCAACGGGTACGACGCCAGGTCGGTTCCGTCCAGGTTTTCCCTGTGCATGTCCACGCCGGTGATCTGACTGTTCTCATACGTCCGGTAGTAGTAGATGCCTTTGTCGGTATTGCAGCACGACGAGTAGATCGTGATCTCGTACCTGTCGCCGAGACGAACGCATCCTCGCTGCTGTTCCACGGAACCCAGGATGTGGAAGAACTGGCTGATCGCCTCGGATTCCGACGGGCCGGACACCGAATTCACCTTGGTGAATGCGGCTTTGACGAATCGCGACATCGAGGACAGGTCGCCCGGTAAGCCCATGGCGCCGAGCCCGCGGCTGTAGACGTCGAAATCTATTTCCTTCGAGAAGTGCGGTTCCGGCGGGTCGATCGACAGATTCATGAAGTTGTTGATGTTGAACAACTGGATGTCGAAGGTCGGATTGTTGGTGAGGATCTGGATGGGATTGTCGTAGATCTTCAGGCCCTCGGCGACGGATTCCACCGAGATGGACTCGGTCCGGTCTGAGACGATCCAGTGCAGCGGTGACGGCGGAAACTCCGCGCTGAACGCGGTGTCGACGATGCGCACATCCGCGAGCGCGCTTCTCACCTCGGCGACGGTCTCGAACTGTCCCAGCACCCACGGGATGAATTCGAACGACGCGATGTTCGTCCCGTCCTCGGAGACGGGTTTGTAGTCGGCGTTGCCGGGAAAGTTCAGCCCGGCCATGCTCAGGCCCTTGCCGTTGGTGGCGTCGTAGTACAGCGGGTAGCCGTCGGCGACCGTCGCCATCCCGATCAGAGCGTGGTGCGTATCCTGCGAGGGCACGTTGCGGAACTCGAGCGGGAAGTTTCGCGGTGTGACGGTGACCGCTTCGCGGTAGGAGTATTCGAGGTCCAGGTTGCGGCCGAAATAGTGATCCTGAGCGACGTAGTTGGCGGCTGTGCACATGTGGTTCCCTCCGAAGTCTCGCGTCCACCCCGACGCCGTGACGGGCGGTCCCGGGTCTTGAACCCGGTCGTCCTACCCACACTGTAGAGGCCATCGCGCCGCACGGTTGCGCGCAGAAATACGCGCATGCGCTGATGTTCGGTCCTCGCCGGGACCGCATGCTGGCTACCATGAGCCAACTCGAGTGGAGCGACTTCGCGGACGTGAGGAGCGGTATGGCCTCCGCTGTGAGCGGACTGCCGACGGGCACGGTGACGCTGCTGCTCGCCGACGTGGAGGGCTCGACGCGACTTTGGCAGACGCAATCCGACGAGATGACCGCCGCGATCGCCCGACTGGACGCCGTGCTTGCGGCTGTGGTCGCCACCAACGGGGGAGTGCGCCCGGTCGAGCAGGGCGAGGGTGACAGCTTCGTGGTGGCATTCGCACGAGCCAGCGACGCGGTCGAATGTGCGCTGGCACTGCAGCGCGCGCCGCTCGCCCCGATCCGGCTGCGAATCGGAATAAACACCGGCGAGATCCAACTGCGCGACGAGGGCAACTACGTGGGCCCGACGATCAACCGCACCGCGCGGCTTCGCGATCTCGGTCACGGTGGCCAGACGCTGTTGTCCGGGGCGACCGAGGCGATGGTGCTCGATCATCTTCCTGACGACGCATGGCTGGCGGATCTCGGACCGCATCCGCTGCGCGACCTCCCTCGGCCCGAGCGCGTTGTCCAGCTCTGCCACCCCGACATCCGCAACGACTTTCCGCCCCTGCGGGTGGCCGACCAGCATTCCACCCCACGCCTTCCCACACAGTTGACGAGCTTCGTCGGCCGCCAGAAGCAGATCGCCGAGGTGCGCGAACTGCTGGACGACAACCGGCTGGTGACCCTCACCGGCGCGGGCGGTTCGGGCAAGACCCGGCTGGCCATCCAGGTTGCGCACGAGTGCGGCGACGAGGTTCGATACGTCGATCTGGCACCGGTCACCGACACCGAACTGGTGCCGCTTGCGGTGGCGCGTGCACTCGGGTTGCCCGACCAGCCCGGCCGGACACGGACAGACACCATCAGTCGGTCCATCGGAGACCGCCGAATGCTGTTGGTGCTGGACAACTGTGAGCACCTGCTCGACGCCAGTGCCGAACTGATCGTCGCCCTCCTCGACGCGTGCCCGCGACTGACGCTGCTGACCACGAGCCGAGAACCCATCGCGTTGGACGGTGAAGTCACGTGGCGGGTGCCGTCGCTGTCGTTGGCCGACGAGGCCGTCGATTTGTTCACCGACCGCGCGCGACGCGTCCGGCCGGATTTCGCCGCCGCCGGTCAGGACGCCGTCACGATGGCCGAAATCTGTTCCCGGCTCGACGGTATGCCGCTGGCCATCGAGCTTGCGGCCGCGCGCGTCCGCTCACTGACGCTGACCGAGATCCTGGACAGCCTTCATGACCGGTTCCGGCTGCTGACCGGAGGCTCGCGCCGGGCGGTCAGGCGGCAGCAGAGCCTGACCGCGTCGGTCGACTGGTCACATGCTTTGCTGACCGAGCCTGAGCGCATCCTGTTCCGTCGCGTGTCGGCCTTCATGGGGGGCTTCGATCTCGTTGGCGCGCAGGAAGTCTGTAGCGGTGACGCGCTGCCGCGGCATCAGATCCTCGACCAGCTGACCCTGCTGGTCGACAAGTCACTGGTGGTGGCCGAGAGTGTCGGCGGGCGCACGCGATACCGCCTGCTGGAGACCGTCCGCCAGTACGCGATGGAGAAACTCGGCGAGTCGGACGAGGCCGATGCGGTGCGTGATCGGCACCGCGATCACTACACCGCGATGGCCGCGCAGTTCGACAAGGTCACGCCGGTCGGCTACGAGCCCCTGCTGGCCTGCGCCGACAACGAGATCGACAATCTCCGGGCCGCATTCGCATGGAGCGTCGAGCGGGGTGAGTTGGAGTGCGCGCTGCAGTTGGTGTGCGCGCTGTATCCGTTCTGGTTGCTGCGTGGCCGCCCGCAGGAGGGCCTTGCCTGGTTCGATGCGGCGTTGCATGAGATCGACGACCCAGCGATCGAGGTCGACATTGCGACGCGCGCACGGGCACTCGCTGACAGCGCCGTGCTGGGCGCCTTCACCGTCGAGACCGCCAGCATCACGCCGGCCGAAGAAGCCCTGGCCATCGCGCGTGAACTCGGAGACCCGGTGCTGCTGGCGCGTGCACTGACGGCGTGTGTCGGTGCGGCGACGTTCGACATCCAGGCCTCGGGGCCGTATCTCGCCGAGGCACTCGATGTGGCACGTGCACTCGGTGACCGCTGGCGGCTGAGTCAGATCCTGGCCTGGCAGTCCCTGAGGTCGTGCCTCGACGGCCTTCCGGTGACCACGGCCGCCGCGGGCGAGGAAGGCTACGCGCTGGCCGATGCTGTGGGGGACCGGTTCATCGCGCGCATGTGCCGGTACTGGGGTGTCGCGATGGCGGCTTTCCAGCGGGGCGAGGTGTCTATGGGCATGTCGGTCCTACGCGGCATACAGGTGGAGGCGGAGGCGGCAGCAGATGTGTTCCATCTCCTTCTCGTCGACATCGCCGTTGCGCACGTGCTCATCGTGACGGGGCGGTACAGCGAGGCCCGCGTTCGCGCGCAGGAGGCTGTCGAGACTGCCACCGAACTCGGTCCGTTCCTTCTGCCGTGGGCGTATGGCCCGTTGTCGCAGGCGGCGCTGTTCGACGGGGACATAGAAGCGGCACAAAACACCAACGACCTGGTCTCGGAGACGATGACGTCACATCCCGAATTCACCATCGCGAACGTGACGTCAATGGTCGAGCTTGCGTTCTGTCGCGGGGACCTGGCAGTGGCCAGGCGCGGGGCGGACGAAGCGGTCGCGGCGATGTCGGGTTGGCATCGCACCCGGGCATTGATCACTCGGGCGCACGTTGCCATCGCGCAGGGCGACATCGAGCAAGGCGAACGCGACGCCCGTGATGCGCTCGCCATCGCCGCTGACGTGCAGGCGCATCAAGCCACCCCCGACGCGCTCGAGATTCTCGTGGAGGTCACCTGCTCGGCGGGAAGTCATCTGGAAGCGGCCCGGTTGGCGGGCGCGGCCGACGCGATACGGCAGCGACAGGGTGGCACCGTGCGCTTCCCCATCTACGAGTCCGCCTATACCGCATCGCTGCGCGAGGTACGCGGCGCACTGGGCGATGACGACTTCGATGCCGCATGGGCCGAGGGCATGGCGTTGTCGCTCGACGAAGCCGTCTCGTACGCCCAACGTGGCCACGGCGGACGCAAAAGGCCCGCGACGGGCTGGGATTCCCTGACCCGTACCGAACTCGACGTGGTCAGGCTCGTCTGCGACGGGTTGGGCAACAAGGACATCGCGGCGCGGCTGTTCATGTCCCACCGCACCGTGCAAACGCATCTGACGCACGTCTACGCCAAGCTCGGCATCACCTCGCGGGTCGCGCTGGCCCAGGAGGGCGCTCGGCACGGCTGACGCCGTGTCTGTGGGTCGAGTTAGTATCGAACACATGTTCGAAATAAGTGGAGCCGGCGAGGCGGATCTCATCGATGAGATCGCCCGGTTGGAGCGGGTGAAGTCGGCTGCTGCGGCGGCTCAGGCTCGGGTGACGGCGGTGTTGGCGGAGAAGAGGCGCCGCGCGGTGGCGGCCGCGGGTGTGCCCAGGGCACGGCAGTGTCGGGGGTTGGCGGCTGAGGTGGGGATGGCGCGGCGCGATTCGCCCAACCGCGGAGGTCGGCATCTGGGGTTGGCCACGGCGCTGGTGTTCGAGATGCCCCACACGTTGGCCGCGCTGGATGCGGGGCGCTGTCGGAATGGCGCGCCACGTTGATTGTCAAGGAGTCGGCGTGTTTGACCGTCGAGGACCGGCGCACGCTGGATGCCGAGATGTGCGCCGAGGTGGCCTGCCTGGACGGGCTGGGTGATGCGCGCGTCGCGGCGGCGGCCAAGGCGATCGCCTACCGTCTGGATCCGCAGGCGGTCGTCGATCGGGCGGCCAGAGCCGAATCCGAACGCAGCGTGACGATCCGGCCTGCGCCGGATGCGATGGCCTATGTGACCGCACTGCTGCCGGTGGCCAGGGGAGTCGGGGGTGTATGCGGCGCTCAAGCGTGCCGCCGACACCACCTTCGATGACCGCACACGCGGGCAGG
>JAEZKH010000265.1 GCA_023415515.1 Actinomycetes bacterium | reverse complement strand
ACCGTGCACCATCCCAGCCTCGCGCACGTCGTCCGCAACGTGCACCGCTGTGTGCAGGCCGGGCGCATCGTCGGCGCCGCGGAGGACGATGCGTCGGTGGTGGCGACCGCGGCCCAGTTCTGGAGCCTGGTGCACGGCTTCGTGATGCTGGAGCTGGCGGGTTACTACGGCGGAGACGGGACCGCGGTCGGACCGGTGCTCGGGGCGATGACGGCCAACGCGCTGCTGGCCCTCGGCGACACCCCCGCGGCCCTGCAGGCCTCGCAGGCCGCCATGATCGCCCGTCTCTAGACCCGCAGACAGCAGAATCCCCGGAGATCGCGGGGATCTCCGGGGATTCTGTCGAGCGCGAACTTACTTGACGGTGACCGTGGCGCCGGCGGCCTCGAGCTTGGCCTTGGCGTCCTCGGCGGCTTCCTTGTTGACCTTCTCCAGCAGCGGCTTGGGGGCGCCGTCGACGAGGTCCTTGGCCTCCTTGAGGCCCAGGCCGGAGACGATCTCGCGGACGACCTTGATGACGCCGATCTTCTTGTCGCCGGCACCCTCGAGGATGACGTCGAACTCCGACTGCTCCTCGGCGGCCTCGGCGGGGGCACCGCCTGCAGCGGCACCGGGGGCGGCCGCAACGGCGACCGGAGCGGCGGCGGTGACGTCGAAGGTCTCCTCGAACGCCTTCACGAACTCCGAGAGCTCGAGCAGGGTCAGTTCCTTGAACGCGTCGAGCAGTTCCTCAGTGGACAGCTTTGCCATGGTGTGGGTCCTTCCTTACTTCTTCTTCTGTCTGGTGGGTTGATCCGACGGCGGCCGCTACGCCGCCTCCTCGCTGGCTTTCTTTTCCTGCAGTGCGGCGGCCAGTCGTGCGACCTGCGACGCGGGCGCAGCGAACAGCGCGGCCGCCTGGCTGGTCTTGGCCTTCATCGCGCCGGCCATCTTGGCCAGCAGCACCTCGCGGGACTCGAGATCGGCGATCCTGTCGATCTCGGAGACGGTCAGCGGTCGACCGTCCATGTAGCCGCCCTTGACGACGAGCGCCTTGTTGTCCTTGGCGAACTTCTTGATCGCCTTGGCCGCGTCGACCGCCTCGCCCTTGACGAACGCGATCGCGGTGGGGCCGACGAACAGCTCGTCGAGGCCCTCGATACCCGCCTCCGCCGCGGCACGCTTGACCAGCGTGTTCTTGGCGACGGTGTAGGTAGCGGAGTCACCGAGCGAGCGGCGCAGGTCCTTGAGGTTGGCCACTGTCAGCCCGCGGTATTCGGTGACGAGCGTTGCCGTCGCCTCCTTGAACTGCTCAGCGATGTCGGCAACCGCGGTGGCCTTGTCAGCCTTGGCCATGCATGCCTCCTCGTGGTTGGGAGACCGGCAGCTGCGAGGGGTCGATGGGCCGGAAACGACGAACGCCCCGACGCAGACGGTCGGGGCGCGCTGAATTGCACAACTGCCTCGTCCTCCTGCGTGGGCCGCCCGGACAATCCGGGACCTTCAACCGATTTCTCGGTGACCGACGGTCTTTGGTGGAACCGGTCAAGAGTAGCCGACCGCCGCCCGATCAGCCAAAACGGCGTCCCTCCTTGCCCCGCGAGCGACCGTGTCCGCACACCGACACGCCGTCAACCGCTGTGCAAGAGCGGTCGCTCGCGCGAGCTTGGGTGTTACTTCGTGTGGGCGTCGGCGACGTCGAGCGCCGCGTCGAGGATCGCCAGCCCGTCACGGGCTTCGTCGTCGGTGATCGTGCACGGCGGCACGACGTGGATGCGGTTGAAGTTCGTCATCGGCACCATGCCGCCCGCTCTGCAGGCGGCGACCGTCTCGTTCAGCGCCGGACTGCTGCCGCCGTAGGGCGCCAACGGCTCCCTCGTCGCCTGGTTCTCGACCAGTTCGACGGCCCAGAACACGCCGCGCCCGCGGACCTCGCCCACGCTGGGATGCCTGCTCGCAATGTCGGCGAGTGCCGGGCCGATGACCTGTTCGCCGACGCGCGCGGCGTTCTCGACGATGCCCTCCTCGCGCATCGTGTTGATCGTCGCGACGGCCGTCGCACACGCCAGCGGATGACCCGAATACGTGAGCCCGCCCGGGTACGCGCGGTGGGCGAACGTCTCATAGATCGCGGGGCTGATCGCGACACCGCCGAGCGGCACATAGCCGGAGGTGACGCCCTTGGCGAACGTCAGCAGATCTGGCGTGGCGTCGAAATGGTCGATGGCGAACCACTTTCCCGTTCGCCCGAAACCTGCCATCACCTCGTCGGCGATGTAGACGATGCCGTAGCGGTCGCAGATCTCCCGCACGCCTTCCAGGTAACCCGGCGGCGGCACCATGATGCCAGCGGTGCCTGGTACGGACTCCAGGACGATCGCCGCGATCGTGGTGGGCCCCTCGAGGCGGATCACCTCGTCGAGATGTTCCAGCGCCCGCTGGCACTCCTCGGCCTCGGTGGTGGCGTGGAACCGCGACCGGTAGAGGAACGGGCCGAAGAAGTGCACGACGCCGCTGTCGCCGTAGTCGTTGGGCCAGCGCCGCGGGTCGCCGGTCATGTTGATCGCGGTGTCGGTGCCGCCGTGGTAGGAGCGGTACCGGGTCAACACCTTGCGTCGGCCCGTGTGCAGCCTCGCCATGCGCACCGCGTGCTCGTTGGCGTCCGCCCCGCCGTTGGTGAAGAACACCTTGCGCAGGTCGCCGGGGGTGATCTCCGCTATCAGCCGTGCCGCCTCGGATCGTGCGTCGTTGGCGTTCTGCGGCGCGACCGTGCACAGCTTGGCGGCCTGGTCCGCGATCGCGGCAATCACCTTGGGATGCTGATGGCCGATATTGGTGAACACCAGCTGAGAAGCGAAGTCCAGCAGGCGGTTACCGTCGCCGTCCCAGATGTAGGAGCCCTCCGACGCCACGATTGTCATCGGGTTGATCTCCTCCTGCGCCGACCAGGAATGGAAGACGTGGGCACGATCGAGCTCGTAGGCCCGGGCGGCCTGCGCGCGGGCTTCATCGAGCGTCAAACCGTTTGGGAGCGTTTGTACTTCAGGTGCCGCGGTCATGGTCTGCCTGCTCACTTGTTCTCAGGGAAGCCGAGGTTGATGCCGCCGTGGCTGGGGTCGAGCCAGCGCTGGGTGATGGCCTTGGCGCGGGTGAAGAAGTGCACGCCTTCAGTGCCGTGCGCGTGGGTGTCCCCGAACAGCGACGACTTCCAGCCGCCGAAGCTGTAGTACGCCATCGGGACCGGGATGGGCACGTTGATGCCGACCATGCCCACCTCGACCTCGTTCTGGAAGCGCCGCGCGGCGCCGCCGTCATTGGTGAAGATAGCGGTGCCGTTGCCATACGGGTTGGCGTTGATCAGATCGAGCGCCTCGTCGTAGGACTCCACGCGAACCACCGACAGCACCGGCCCGAAGATCTCGTCGGTGTAAACGCTCATCTCCGGTGTCACGTTGTCGAGGAGGGTCGGGCCGAGCCAGAAGCCCTCGTCTGCACCGTCGGCCTGCACCGTCCGCCCGTCGACGACGACCTTGGCGCCGTCGGCTTCACCGGCGTCGATGTAGGAGGCGACCTTGTCGCGGTGGGCCTTGGTCACCAGCGGGCCCATGTCCGACTCCCGGGTGCCGTCACCGGTCTTGATGTGCGAGGCGCGTTCGGCGATCTTGGCGACCAGGTCGTCGGCGATCGGGCCGACCGCCACGCACGCGCTGATGGCCATGCAACGCTCCCCCGCCGAGCCGAAACCGGCGTTGACCATCGCGTCGGCGGCCAAGTCGAGATCGGCGTCGGGAAGGATCACGGCGTGGTTCTTGGCGCCGCCGAGCGCCTGCACCCGCTTACCCGCCGCGGTACCCGTCGAGTAGACGTACTGGGCGATGGGTGTCGATCCGACGAAGCTGATCGACTTCAGGTCGCTGTTGGCCAGCATTTCGTCGACGACGGTCTTGTCGCCCTGCAGCACGTTGAAGACACCGTCGGGCAGTCCGGCCTCGGCCCACAGTTGCGCAAGCCACAGCGATGCGCTCGGGTCCTTCTCCGAGGGCTTGAGGACGACGGTGTTGCCGCAGGCGATCGCGATCGGGAAGAACCACATCGGCACCATGGCAGGGAAATTGAACGGGCTGATGATCCCGACCGGACCCAGCGGTTGTCGGATCGAGTAGACGTCGACGCTCGTCGAAGCGTTCTCGGTGAACCCGCCTTTGAGAAGATGCGGTATGCCGCAGGCGAATTCGACGACTTCCTGACCGCGGCCCACCTCGCCGAGCGCGTCTGAGACGACCTTGCCGTGCTCGCTGGTGATGATCTCGGCGAGTTCGCCCTTGCGCTCGTTGAGCAGTTCCCGGAACGTGAACAGGACCGCGGTGCGCTTGGTCAGCGAGGTGTCCCGCCACGCCGGGAAGGCCGCCTTGGCCGCGGCGATCACCGCGCGCGCGTCGTCGACGCTGCCCAGCGCCACGTGACCGGTTACCTCGCCGGTCGCCGGGTTGGTCACCGGCGCGGCGTCGGCGGAAGCGCCCTCGAACCTGGCGTTGTTGACCCAATGGCTGATGGTGGATGGCATGGGGCGGTACTCCTGACGACGCGGTCGACCTCTGGTACGCCCAGTGTGACGCGGCGGAAGCCGCTATTGCCTGTACAGAGTGTATCTGTTTGGCATTCTGGATTTACACTGTGTAAGTGGCGGTGACTGTTGCGGACGTGATCGGCCTGTCGGTGGTGCAGGCCGGCGGTCCGGAGGTCCTCAGCTCGCGCCGATGGGACGACCAGGTGCGGTGGGTGCACGTTGGCGACGTCGCGGACCTGACGTCCCTGCTGCAAGGCGGCGAGTTGGTGCTCACCACGGGAGCAGCCTTGCGTGCGGCGCCGGCGCGGTATCTGCGCGGCATCGCCGACGCAGGCGCACTGGGCGTCGTCGTCGAACTCGGTTCGGCCGGTCCGCTGCCCGCCTCGGCGTCCGCGACCGCGAAGGACTTCGACCTCGTCCTCGTCGCACTGCACCGCACGATCAGGTTCGTCGAGGTGACCGAGGAAGTGCACCGGCGGATCGTGGCCGAGCAATTCGAGGAGGTGGCGTTCGACCGCCGGGTGCACAGGGCCTTCACCGATCTCAGCATGCGGCGTGTCTCGGCGGCAGGCATCGTCGACGCCGCCGCGGGCATGCTCGATGAGCCCGTCGTGCTGGAAGACCTTGCGCACCAAGCTCTTGCGGTGGCGCACGGCCCCGATGTCACCGCGGACCTTCTGCAGGACTGGGAGCAGCGCTCCCGCCATGCATCGGCGGGTGGCGGAAACGAACAGTGGGCGGTCACGGCCGTAGGCCCCCGCGGCGAGGAATGGGGCAGGCTGATCGTGCCGCGGGTGCCCGCCGACGTCGCACGCACCGGGATGGTGCTCGAACGCGCAGCGGCAGCACTGGCGCTGAACCGGATGATCGAACGCGACCGGTCGGGTCTGCACCAGCAGGCGCAGAGCGGCCTCATCGACGATGTGCTACGCAATCGGGTCAACGACGAACGCGAAATCGCCGCTCGCGCATCAGCGTTGGGCCTTCGAACAACCACCCGATATCACCCGGTGGTGGTGCGCGCCCGGTTCGCGACGGGTGCCGTTGACCCGGTCGAGGACCGGCGCCGCAACATCTCGCTCCTGGACACGGTGCTTCACACCGTCAACGCCTCCGGCCACACCGGCCTGTTCACCGTCCACGGTGACGGGGAGATCGCCGCCGTCGTCGCACTCGGCGCGAACAAGGGCGGATCGGACAGCACGTGGACTGCACTCGGGACGGCGATGGCGCGCGAGCTCACCCGCGTCGAGGGCAGCAGGCGATCGGTGCTCGCGGTCGGCGAGCCCAGCGACCTCGTCATCGATGCGGTACGGGGGATCGCCGAAGCCGCGCATGTGGCGGAGGTCGCCTTGGCCATGCGCGGCCAACCGCGATCGTTCTACCGGGCCTCCGATGTGCGGCTGCGCGGGCTGCTTTCGCTGCTGCAGGACGACCCGCGCGTGCAGGCCTTCGCCGAATCCGAACTCAAAGCACTACTCAACAGCGATAACACCCGAACACCAACGGATTTGGAGATAGTGCGCGAATTCCTGCGGGTGTCGGGAAACAAGGCCGCGCTCGCGAAGCGCCTGCACCTCAGCAGGCCCGCCCTCTACAAGAGGCTGTCGAACATCGAGCACACCCTCGGCGTCCATCTCGACGACCCCGAGTCGATGGTGTCGCTGCACGTCGCCCTGCTGATCCTCGACCTCCGCCGCGGCGAAGCGATTTCGGCGTGAAAACCTGCGCTCAGCGCAGG
>JAEZKH010000086.1 GCA_023415515.1 Actinomycetes bacterium | reverse complement strand
CGGTTTTGCTTCTATCGCCGCGGTCGGGCTGGTGCCGGAGTCGTCCAGCGCCCCGACCGGATACCTGCCGTGGGCCGTCGGCGCCGGGCTCGCGGGCGCCTCGGCAGTGGTGCTCTTCTACCACGGCCTCGCGATCGGAACGATGGGCGTCGTCGCCCCGATCGCCGCTCTCGGCGTCGTCATACCCGTCCTCATCGGCATGGCAAAGGGAGCGATGCCGTCGGCGGTCTGCATCGCCGGCATTGTGCTGGCCATCGTGGGGGTGGTGGTGACATCGCGGCCCGCCGAGTCCGGTCCCCGCGCCGACCAGCACGCGCTCTCGGTCATCTGCGCAGTCGGCGCCGCCATCGGGTTCGGGTTCCTGCAGTACGCCATCTCCGGCGGAGCAGCGCACTCGACGGTCATGACCTTGCTGTCATGCGATGTACTTCGGTGCCGGTGCTCGCCGCCGCCACTGTGCTGACGCTGCGCGCACGCCGCAACCGCGGGGAAGCCGCGGGCAGGATGTCGCTGTACCTGATCGCCGGGATGGCAGTCATCGGGCTCTTCGATGTCGGCGCCAATTTGCTGTTCGGGCTTGCGACTGTGTCCGGCGCGCTGCCGGTGGTCGCGGTGCTGGGCTCGCTGTATCCCGCGGCGACTGTGCTGCTCGCTCGTGTTGTCGACAACGAGAGAATGTCCCGCCTGCAGGACGCGGGCGTCGCCGCCGCCATCACCGGGGTGGCCATGATCGCAGGCGGATCGTGACCGGGTTCGGTCCTACCCTCCCGAGCTCGTCGAGGAAGTCCCGCACACCCGCCAGCGAATGCGCGGGCAGGAACAGGTCGCAGTACGGCAGCGCGGCGGCCATCGAACCCGCCAGCGGTTGAAATCCCGGCTGTGCGGCCCGCGGGTTCAGCCACACCACCATGGCCGCCCGGCGCCGCACCCGCGCCAGCGCCCGCTCCAGCACCTCCGGCGGATCGCTGTCCCAGCCGTCGGATGCGATGATCACCAGCGCGCCGCGCAGGATGCTGCCGTGCGGTGTGGCGAGCAGATTGCCGACGCTGCGACCGAGGTGAGTGCCGCCGTAGCGGTCGACGACCTTCGCATTGGCCTTCGCGAGCGCGACCTCAGCCGAGCGGTGTGACAACGTCGACGTCAGCCGCGTCAGCGAGGTGGAGAACGCGAAAACCTCTGGGCGGAAGCCTTTTCGGCGTAGTGCCGCCGCACGCATCAGATGTAGATACATCGTCGCGTACGGTCGCATGGAGCCGCTGACGTCACACACCAGTACGACACGGCGCGGCCGGTAGCGCGGCCGGGCGTGCCGCAGCCGCAGCACCTCCCAGCCGGTCTCCCGCGCCGAGCGCATCGACGCCCGCACATCGATCCGCTTACCGTGCCTGTGCATCTCCCTGCGCATGCTGCGCCGCCGCGGCCAGGATGCCGAGAGTTGCTCGAGCCACACGCCGATGCGGTGCAGGTCGTGCTCGTCGAAGCGGTCGAAGGATTCGTCGGCCCTGGCGAAGAGCCTGCCCGGCAGCAACTCCGGCACCGCGACACCGTCCTCGGAGTGGGTATCCGCGCGCAGTGACGTCGGCATCGTCGTCCATGGCAGACCCGCGCCTTCGCTTGTGCCGTCGTCGCTTCCCGCCACCTGCGGTGCGGGGGTCGCCGACGGCCCGAGGCCTCGGTCCTCCGGTTGCATCAGCCGCCGCGCAGGCGCATCGGCGAAAACCTCGTCGAAGATCGAGTCGAAGGCGGCGAGGTCCTCGAGCCTGTTCACCAACGACAGCCGCGCCGCCCAGTAGAGCGCGCTGCGCGACCGCGGCGCCAGCGAGCGCATCGCCTGGACGAGCGTCGCGGGCCCGTCTGCGGATACCGCGACGCCGCCGCCGCGCAGCTTGGCCACCAATGCCACCGCGAAGGCGGAGAGATCGACCCCCCGCAACACGTACGGCACCGTCATCAGGTGCCGCGCAATCCCTTTCGAGCCACCCGCAGCCGCCCGAGGGTGAAGATCACCACCGCCATCAGAACCGCAGCCAGAACCGGGCCCGCATACTTCTTGAGCGCTCCGCCGCCTGCGAGCGAGATGAGGTCGATGGCCTCCGCCTGTTGCGGTGGTCGCGCGGGCGCGGGCTCCGGTACCTGCCCGTTGACCGCGGGCTGGGCGGGAGCGCTGTCGGCGGCCAGCTTGGCCTCGAGGGACTCGACGAACTGCCCGAGCAGCTTTTCCGACACCTGCTGCAGCATGCCGCTGCCGAACTGCGCGAGCTTGCCGACGATCTTCAGGTCGGTGTCGACGGTGACGCGGGTGTGGTCACCGTCCTCGTGCAGTTGCGCCGTGACGGTGGCGGCCGCGTTGCCCGTGCCGCGAGCTTCCTTGCCCTTGGCGTCGATGACCGCACGATGTGCATCGCGATCCTGTTCGACGAAGTGCACCTTGCCGCTGAACTCGCTCGTCACGGGGCCGACTTTGACCTTCACCTTGCCCAGCACGTCATCGCCGTCACGTCCGGTCATCGTGGCGCCCGGCATCAGCGGGATGACCTGCTCCAGATCCGTGAGGACGTCCCACGCGTCCTCGACCGGCGCGCTGACGGTGAACTCGTTGGCGATCTTCATGCGGACGGTCCTCTCACTGTGAGCTGTACTGGGCGAACGCCTCACTGACAGAGGCGAAGTCGTCGGGGGTCTTGGCCAGTGCGCCCAGTCCCGCAAGGGGGCGTTCGGCATCCGCGTCGACGAGGTCGGAGACGCCGAGCGCCACGAGTGCAGAAACCCAGTCGATGGTCTCCGCGACCCCCGGTGGCTTGTCGAGGTCGAGACCCCTTGTGTAGCTGACGAACTGGGCGGCCTGCTCGATCAACGCCGCGGTGGCGCCCGGCACGGTGCGCCGGACGATCGCCACCGCACGCTCCGGCTCCGGGTAGTCGATCCAGTGGTACAGGCACCGCCTCCGCAGCGCATCGTGCAGATCGCGGCTGCGGTTCGATGTGAGCACCACGACCGGCGGACGCTCGGCGGTGAACGTGCCGAGCTCCGGCACGGTCACCGCGGCCTCGCCGAGGAACTCCAGTAGCAGTGCTTCGAATTCGTCATCGGCGCGGTCGATTTCGTCGATCAGCAGGACGGGCGACGCAGGCCCGCGATAGCGGACACACTGCAGGATGGGGCGGTCGACGAGGTACTCGTCGGTGTAGAGATCCGCCTCGTCGATCGCGGCGTTGCGGGTCTCGGCGAGCCGAATGCTCAGCAACTGACGCTGATAATTCCAGTCGTACAGGGCTTCGGCCGCAGTCAGGCCCTCGTAGCACTGCAACCGGACGAGCTGTGTCCCCATAACGGCGGCAAGGGTTTTCGCGGCGGTCGTCTTGCCCACCCCGGGTTCGCCCTCCAGCAGCAGCGGGCGACCGAGCGTGACGGCGAGGTAGACCGCCGAAGCGGTGCCGAGATCGAGCAGGTAGTCGTGGGCGTCGAACCGCTGGATCACCTCGTCGACATCGGCGAACGTGGGCGCCTGCTCCGTCACGTCAGCCCGTCGACGCGGATCGACTTGATCACCTCGGCGACGATGGACACCGCGATCTCGGCGGGGGTTCTCGCGCCGATCGGCAACCCGACCGGGGTATGCACCTGCGAGCGTTCGGCGTCCGTCAGCGCCAGGCCGTTCAGAACCGATTCGCCGCGAACGCGGCTCGCCACCAGGCCGATGTATCCGACACCCGCGTCGAGCGCGGCCCGGATCGTTTCCGCCTCCGGTCCGCCGAGGCTGGCGATCACCACGGCCGTCGTGCCGGCAAGATCCTCGGCGTCTCCGCTGCGGGCGTCGTAACCCATTGCCGCACAGAGCTCTATCAGCGAAGCCGCGATGGGGGTCGCACCGAACACCCGCACCAGCGGAGCGGGCACCTGCGGGTCAAGGAAGATCTCCAGTGCGCCACCCGACAGGCACGGGTTCACGACGACGCACGCGCCCGGCGCCTCCGGAAACGCCACGTCCCCGTCGGGCAGCACCCGAAGCAGCACGCTCTCGTTCGTCTGCAGCGCCCCCATCGCGACCTTGCGGACCGAGTTCTGTGCACAGTGACCGCCGACGAAACCCTCGATTGTCCCGTCGGACAACAGGATCGCCTCGTCGCCGGGATGTGCCGACGTCGGCGGGGCTGCGCGCACCACGGTCGCGTGGACGAACGGCGTCCTGCTGCGCCGCAACTGCTGCGCCCGCTCGTCCATCCGCATCGCTGTTCGCATGACGTCCTTCTAGATCGGCGGGGTGGGCCTACCCTGCATCGCCTCCCACACCCGAGACGGGGTGAGCGGCATGTCGGCGTGGCGGACCCCGAACGGTGCCAGCGCATCGACGACGGCGTTGACGACGGCAGGTGGGGAACCGACCGTGGCCGACTCACCGATGCCCTTGGCCCCGATGGGATGGTGCGGTGACGGCGTCACGGTGAACCCGGTCTCGAAGTGCGGCACCTCCATTGCGGTCGGAATCAGGTAGTCCATCAGCGATCCACCCAGGCAGTTGCCCTCTTCGTCGAACGCGATCATCTCCATCAGCGCCATCCCGATCCCGTCGACGATGCCGCCGTGCACCTGGCCCTCGATGATCATCGGGTTGATACGCGTACCACAATCGTCGACGGCCAGGAAACGGCGCACCTTCACCACCGCGGTGCCGGGATCGATGTCGACCACGCAGAAGTAGGCACCGTAGGGATAGGTGAGATTTTCGGGGTTGTAACAGATCTGGGCGTCGAGGCCACCTTCGAGGCCCTCGGGAAGGTCACCCGCGCCGTGCGCGCGCATCGCGATCTCGGCGATCGTCACCGATGCCGACGGGTCGCCCTTGACGCGGAACGACCCCTTGTCCCACTCCAGGTCTGCAACCGACGCCTCGAGCATGCCCGAGGCGATGATCTTCGCCTTGTCCCTGACCTTGCGGGCGACGAGCGCGGCCGCGGCGCCCGACACCGGCGTCGACCGGCTGCCGTAGGTGCCGAGGCCGAACGGCGTCTGGTCGGTGTCGCCGTGGACGACATCGATGTCATCGGGCGGGATACCGAGCTCCTCGGCGACGATCTGGGCGAACGTCGTCTCGTGACCCTGGCCCTGGGTCTGGACCGACAGGCGCACAACGGCTTTGCCGGTCGGGTGCACGCGGAGCTCGCAGCCGTCGGCCATGCCAAGGCCGAGGATGTCCATGTCCTTGCGGGGGCCCGCGCCGACGGCCTCGGTGAAGAACGACATTCCGATGCCCATCAACTCGCCGCGCTCGCGCCTCTCCTTCTGCTCAGCGCGCAGCGCGTCGTAGTCGATCATCTCCATGGCTTTGCGCATGGTGGTCGCGTAGTCGCCCGAGTCGTAGACCCAGCCGGTCTTCGACGTGTACGGGAACTGGTCGGGTTTGAGCAGGTTCTGCAGGCGTAACTGCGCGGGGTCGATCTTCAGTTCGGACGCCAGGCAGTCCACCAGACGCTCGACGAAGTACACCGCTTCGGTGATGCGGAACGAGCACGCGTAGGCGACGCCGCCCGGCGCCTTGTTGGTGTACACCGCGGTCATGTGAGAGTAGGCGGCCTCGATGTCGTAGCTGCCCGTGAACACGCCGAAGAATCCGGCCGGATACTTCACCGGCGCCGCGGTGCCGTTGAACGCGCCGTGGTCGGCGAGCACGTGGGACCGGATCGCGAGGATCTTGCCGCCGGAGGTGGCGGCGATCTCGCCGACCATGATGTAGTCGCGGGCGAAGCCGGTGCTGGTGAGGTTCTCGCTGCGATCCTCCATCCACTTCACCGGCTTGCCGAGCAGCAGCGAGCCGACGATCGCGCAGACGTAGCCGGGGTAGATCGGCACCTTGTTGCCGAAGCCACCGCCGATGTCGGGCGATATCACCCGGATCTTGTGTTCCGGCAGGCCCGCCACCAAGGCATACAGCGTGCGGTGGGCGTGCGGGGCCTGCGTCGTCGACCACAGCGTGAGCTTTCCCGAGACCGGGTCGAGATCGGCCACTGCGCCACAGGTTTCCATCGGCGCCGGATGCACGCGCGGGTAGACGATTTCCTGCTTGACGACGACGTCGGCCTTGGCGAACGCGGCCTCTGTCGCTGCGGCATCGCCGGTCTCCCAGTCGAAACAGTGGTTGTCGGTCTTGCCGTCGAGGTCGGTCCGGATCACCGCCGCATCGGGATCGAGCGCCTTTCGCGCGTCGATGACCGGCGGAAGCGGATCGTAGTCGACATCGATGAGTTCCAGTGCGTCCCTGGCCGAGTAACGGTCCTCGGCGACGACGAACGCCACCTCCTGACCCTGGAACCGCACTTTGTCGGTGGCGAGCACGGCCTGCACGTCGTTGGACAGCGTGGGCATCCACGCCAGGCCCTTCGCCGCCAGATCGGCGCCTGTCACGACCGCCTTCACCTTCGGATGTGCTTGTGCTGCAGTCACATCGATGCTCGTGATGCGCGCGTGTGCGTACGGCGATCGCAGGATCGCAAGGTGCAGCATGCCGGGCAGCGTCACATCGTCGACGTAGGTGCCGCGCCCGCGGATGAAGCGTGGGTCCTCCTTGCGGAGCATCCGGCCGTGGCCGCAGGGCTTCTGATCGTTGTCGGCCAGATCGTCGGGCGACGACGGGCGGTCGGAGACGGTGGTCATGCGTTGGCTCCCTCGTCGGCATGCGCGGCCGCCCACTGCACCGACCGCACGATCGTGGTGTAACCGGTACACCGACAGATCTGGCCCGAGATGGCCTCGCGGATCTCGTCCTCGGTGGGATTCGGGTTTCGGTCCAACAGCGCCCGCGCGGTGATCATCATGCCCGGCGTGCAGAATCCGCACTGCAGGCCGTGGCACTGCATGAAACCTTCCTGCACGGGATCGAGCCTGCCGTCGACTTCGAGGCCCTCGACCGTGCGCACGGCGTGTCCGGATGCCATCACTGCGAGCATCGTGCAGGACTTCACCGGTTCGCCGTCGACGTCGACGACGCACGTACCACAGTTGCTGGTGTCACAGCCCCAGTGGGTTCCGGTGAGCGCAAGGACATCCCGCAGAAAATGCACAAGCAGCATTCGCGGCTCGACTTCGGCGCTCACCTGTTCGCCGTTGACGGTCATCGTCACCTGCATTACCGCTCCTTCATTCAGTTGCCTTGCGGTTCAGGGGCTTCGCGAACGCGCTTGACCGCGGTGCGCAGGGTTCGCACGGTCAGCTCACTGGCGAGGTGCCGCTTGTAGTCCGCGCTGCCCCGCATGTCGCTGACGGGTTCGCAGGCTTGCGCCGCCGAGCGGCCCGCTTCTGCGAACGTCTCCTCCGTCGCGGGCTTACCCGCCAGCGATGCCGATGCCGCGGCGAGAGCTTCTGCGTCGGCGTTGACCGCGGTCAGGCCGATGCGTGCGGTGGCGATCGATCCGTTGTCCAGGGTCACCGCCGCGCCTGCGGCGGCCACCGCCCAGTCACCGACCCGCCGCTCCACCTTGGCGTAGGCGCTCGACGATCGGTGTCGCAGCGGGATGCGCACTTCGACGAGCATCTCGTTGAACGCCAGCGAGGTCTCGTAGGGCCCCTCGAGGAAGTCGTCGATGGGCACCTCTCGCTCACCCGACGGTCCACGCACGACGCAGACGGCGTTCAGCACGGTGCTCACCGTGGTGAGGTCCTCGGCGGGGTCGGCCTGACACAGCGACCCCCCGATGGTGCCGCGATTGCGCACGACCGGATCTGCGATCACCCGTTCGGCATCCCGGAAGATGGGGCACACCTGCGCCAGCTCGTCGCTGTCGAGCACCTGGCGGTGCCGCGCCATCGCCCCGATCCGCACGAGCGTCGGCTCGACGACGATGTGGCCCAGCTCGGCCGCCAGGTCGTTGATGTCGACCAGATACTCCGGGTTGGCGATGCGCAGTTTCATCATCGGCAGCAGGCTGTGCCCGCCCGCGACGATCAACGCGCCGTCCCCGAGCCGGTCCAGTAGACCGACGGCGTGTTCGACGCTCGTGGCGCGCTCGTATTCGAAAGGCCCAGGTACTTGCATGTGGCCGACCTCACATCGACGGATTGTCGCCCCAGTGTCGGCCTATCGGGTAGGCCCGTCAATATCGAGTTAAGTGATCACTTAACTCGCCGGCTTCGTGGTGGATCCGGCCGCCGGTGTCGGTCAGCGGACGGCCTCCGCCACCCCAGCGGCGGGCGATGATCTCGGCCGCGATGGACACCGCGGTCTCCTCTGGCGTGCGCGCCCCGAGGTCGAGCCCGATCGGGCTGTGCAGCCGCGCGCACTCGGCTTCGGTGACCCCGGCCTCGCGCAGGCGGTTCAGCCGGTCGTCGTGGGTGCGCCGCGACCCCATCGCGCCGATGTAGCCGACTTCGGGTAGTCGCAGCGCCACCTCGAGCAACGGGACGTCGAACTTGGGATCGTGGGTCAGCACGCAGACGACGGTGCGCGCGTCGATCTCGCCCGCCTCGTGCTGCGCGGCCAGATAGCGGTTCGGCCATTCCACGACGACCTCGTCGGCGGTCGGAAACCTCGCGGGGGTGGCGAACACCGGGCGCGCATCACACACGGTGACCCGATAACCGAGCAGCGAACCCTGCCGTGCGAGTGCGGCGGCGAAGTCGATCGCCCCGAAAACCAGCATGCGCGGGCGCGGCGCATAGCAGGCGACGAACACCTCCATGCCTGCCCCGCGGCGCTGGCCGTCGGGACCGTAGGTGAGCACCTCGCTGCGGCCCGCCGCCAGCAGACCGGCGGCGTCGTCGGCGACCGCGGCGTCGGCACGCGGCGAGCCGAGCGTGCCGTGCGTCGACTCCGCCGCCACGACCAGCCGCCGCCCCACCCGTTCGGGGTCCACGTGCGATATCACGGTGGCAACCGCGACCGGCCGATGCGCGGCCATGTCGTCGGCGACCGCTTTCAGCTCGGGAAACGTGGTCCGCGACACCGGCTCGACGAAAACGTCGAGGATCCCGCCGCACGTCAGCCCGACCGAGAACGCGTCGTCATCGCTGATGCCGTAGCGCTCGAGGCGTGGCGCCCCGTCGCGCACAACGTCATTGGCGAGGTCGTACACCGCACCCTCGACACAGCCACCGGAAACCGAGCCGCTCACCTGGCCGTCGGGTGCCACCACCATCGACGCGCCCGCGGGTCTCGGGGCCGACCGGAACGTGCGCACGACGGTGCCCACGCCTGCGGTCTCGCCCGCTTCCCAGACAGCCAACAGCTCGCTCAACACCTCACGCACATGACCCAAAGTAGGCTCAATCCGTGACACCGGCTCAGCTTCGGGCCTTTTCGGCCGTGGTGCGGCTCGGCTCCGTCCATGCGGCTGCCGCAGAGCTCGGCATGTCGGACGCCGGGATCTCGATGCACGTCGCGCAACTGCGCAAGGAACTCGACGACCCGTTGTTCACCAAGACCGCGGGCGGGCTGGCGTTCACGCCCGGCGGCCTGCGGCTGGCGAGCCGGGCAGTGGAGATCCTCGGCCTGCAGCAGCAGACCGCCATCGAGGTGACCGAGGCGGCACACGGTCGGCGACTGCTGCGCATCGCGGCCTCCAGCGCGTTCGCCGAGCACGCCGCGCCGGGATTGATCGAGCTGTTCTCCTCGCGTGCCAACGATCTGTCCGTCGAGTTGTCCGTGCACCCGACGAGCCGGTTCCACGAGCTGATCAGCGCCCGCGCCGTCGACATCGCGCTCGGCCCTGGCGCGGACGGCGCCACGTCCAACGGGGTGATCGTCGTCCGGCCGTTCCTGAAGTATCAGATTCTGACAGTCGCCGCGCCGGGCAGTCCGCTTGCGACACGGCCGCCCACACCTGCGCTGCTCCGTGAACAGCAATGGATGCTCGGGCCCTCCGCAGGACACGGCGACGGTGAAATCGCAGCGCTGTTGCGCAGTCTCGCGATTCCAGAGGCCAACCAACGGATCTTCCAAAGCGACGCGGCCGCGCTCGAGGAGACCAAACGCGTCGGCGGTGTCACGCTGGCAATCGGCTTCGCGGTCGACAAGGATCTCGCCGCCGGTCGGGTCGTCCATGTCAAGGGGCGCAATCTGTCGGCGCCAGGCGAATGGTGCGCCACGACGCTGGCACCGTCGGCACGTCAGCCGGCCGTCTCGGAGCTGGTTCGGTTCATCACCACGCCGCGGTGCACCCAGGCGATGCTGAGGGGCACCGGCGTGGGCGTCACCCGGTTTCGGCCCAAAGTCCATGTGACGCTGTGGAGTTGATCAGCCAACCGGCCGACTTTCCTCGAGCGCGCGGATCAGGCTGGCCGCATCCCACGGACCCTTGTGCCGTCTGCCGTTGACGAAGAACGTGGGTGTCGAGTTGAGGTCCATGACCTCGGCGTCCTGTGCGTCGTCCTGCACCCGGTGCAGAACCTTTGACGCATGCACGCGCACATCGGCGTCGAAACGCTCGATGTCGCAGCCGACGGCGACGGCATAGCGGTACATGTCCGACCACTCGAGATCGTCTGAATGGGCGAACATCTCGCGTGCCATGTCCCAGAACTTGCCCTGCAGCGACGCCGCTTCGCTGGCCCTGGCCGCATCGAACGCCCGCGGGTGGACCCGCTCCAGCGGAAGATGGCGCCACACATAGCGCAGTTCGTCGCCGAAATGCTCGCGCACCTGGTCGATCGACCCGGTCGCGCGACTGCAGAACGGGCATTCGAAGTCCCCGTACTCGACGAGGGTCAGCGGCGCGTTCGGCGACCCGCGAACGTGGTCCCGTTCGGGGTCGACAGGCCGGACGAGCTTCATGCCGACGGGCTCTGGCGGGCTGATCCAGTCGGTGATCCGGAATATCGCGAGCCCCAGCAGGAATGCCAGCAGCGACGCGAGGAGCACACCGACCCGCGCCTCGTCCTGATGCAGCGGATCGCTGATCGCGATGTCGATGATGAAAAGCGAGATGGTGAAACCGATTCCGGACAGGGCCGCCCCGCCCGCGACCCGGCGCAGCGTCAGACCGGGCGCGAGCGCTCCCCAGCCCAGCCGTTGAACCAGCCAGGTCGCACCGGTGATGCCGATCAGCTTGCCGAGCACCAGCCCGCACACGATGCCCCACGTCAAGGGCGAGGCCATCGCAGCCGACATCGTCTCCGCCGTCAACCGGACACCCGCGTTCACCAGTGCGAACAGCGGCAGCACCAGAAATGACACGTACGGTCCGAACTGCGTCTGCAGCCGCTCGTTGATCGAGATCGAGTCACGCAGACCGCGACTCGCCGCACGCGCGTACTCGGAATTCGGCGACTGGCGGAATGCGCGGATGAGCTCGACGGTCTCTTCCACCTGCCTGCGCTCGGGCGTGAAAACCGGGATGAGCAGCGCGATCCCGACGCCGGCGAGGGTCGGATGCACGCCACCCATGTACAGCGCCACCCACAGCGCGAAACCGACGGCGGCGTATGCCGGACCGCGGCCTGCGGGCAGGTATCGCACCGCCGCGATAGCCGCGATCAACACCGCGGCCACCAGCAGCGGTCCGATCCGGATGTCGTCGGAGTAGAAGAGCGCGATCACCGCCAGCGCACCGATGTCGTCGACCACCGCAAGCGTGAGCAGGAACAGCCGCAGGCGCGCAGGAAATTTCGGGTTGATGATCGCCAGCGCACCGATCAGGAACGCGGTGTCGGTGGAGATCACCACGCCCCACGCGCCGGCGTTCTCGCCTGCCGAGTTGATGGCGAGGAAGATCAGCGCGGGCACCGCGAGACCTGCGATCGCCGCGATCACCGGAACCGCGGCCCGTGCCCGATCGGTCAGCTCGCCGATGGTGAACTCCGCCATCACCTCGAGGCCGACGACGAAGAAGAAGAACGTCATCAAACCGTCGTTGATGAGGTGCTTGACGGTCAGCTCGAAGCTGGTGTCGCCGAAGCTGAAGCCGACATGGGTGTCGAGCAATGTCCAATAGCTCTGCGCCCATGGTGAATTCGCCCACAGGATCGCCACCAGCGTGGCCAGCAGGAGCAGTCCGGCTGCGCCGTTCTCCCCTGACCGCTTCGCCTTCGGGTCTCTGTTGAAGCGGGAGGGCAGCATCCGAACGATGCGCGGGAAGCCGCTGGTGTCCGATTCTCCCGCGTCGGTGCTCACGTGCGGGCGTGCTCCGCGAACACGGCGAGCAGGTCGGGCTTGTCGACCGCACTCGACGACACCACGTCGTCGGGTTCGGCGCCGAGAAGGATGCGCTTGATCGGGATCTCGAGTCGCTTGCCGGTCATGGTGCGTGGGATGCCCGGCACCGCGATGATGTCGTCGGGTACGTGCCGCGGTGACGCGCCCCTGCGGATCGCGACGGTGATCTTCTCGCGCAGTTCGTCGTCGAGGTCCGCGTCACCGGCGAGGTGCACGAACAGCGGCATCCAATAGCCGCCGTCATCCTGCTCGACGCCGACGACCAGGCAGTCGGTCACCTCGACGAGCGATTCGACCGCGTTGTAGATCTCGGCGCTGCCCATCCGGACGCCCATCCGGTTCAGGGTCGCATCCGACCGTCCGTGCACCACAACTGAATTGCGGTCGGTGACGGTGATCCAGTCGCCGTGACACCAGACCCCGGGATACTTGTCGAAGTACGCCTTGCGGTAGCGACTTCCGTCGGTGTCGTTCCAGAAGGACACCGGCATGGACGGCATCGGCTGGGTGACCACCAACTCCCCCGCCTGCCCGGCGACAGGCGTGTCCGCCGCTGTCCACGCCTGCACGTCGGCGCCGAGACAGATCACATTCAGCTCCCCGGCGCGGATCGGAACGAGCGGGCAGCCGCCGATGAACGCGGTCACCACGTCGGTGCCGCCGCTCATCGACATGACCGGCACAGGCCTGCCGACCCCTTCCTGGATCCACCGGAAGCCCGATGCAGGCAGCGGCGAGCCGGTCGAGCCGACTCCGCGCAGCGCGTCGAGCCGATACTCCTTGCCCGGACGCAGCTCCTCCTTGGCGCATCCCAGGAAATAGCCTGCGCCCGCGCCGAACAGGGAGACGTCGTGGTCGGCGACGATCTTCCACATGGCATCGGTCTGCGGATAGGTCGGGCTGCCGTCGTAGACCACCACGGTCGACCCGACCAGAAGCCCGGAGACCAGCAGGTTCCACATCATCCAGCTCGTCGTCGAGTACCAGCAGAACCGCTCGCCCGGTTTCAGGTCGGCCTGCAGGCTGAGGTACTTGAGGTGTTCGAGGACGACGCCGCCGTGGCCGTGCACGATGCCCTTCGGGGTGCCGGTGGTGCCCGAGGAGAAGAGCACCCACAGCGGATGGGCGAACGGAACCGGGGTGATCTCGAGCGGCGCGTCGAGTTCGAGAACCTTCGACCACGGCGTGACGTCGGCGGGGGGATCGCCGCCGAGCCGGGGCACCAGCACCGTGGCTTTCAAAGTCGGTAACTTGGACCGGATCTCGGCGAGCTCCGCGGATCGGTCGTGGCGCTTCCCGCCGTACACCGACCCGTCGCTTGCCACCAGCACCGTCGGCTCCAGCTGGCCGAGCCGCGCGACGACACCGTCGACGGCCAGATCCTGGTTGCACACCGCCCACGTCGCTCCGACGCTCGCCGCACCGAGGAACGCGGCGACCGCTTCACCGATGTTGCCGATGTATCCGACGACGCGGTCCCCCGGTTTGACGCCGAGCCTGCGCAGGTAGTTTGCGAACGCCGCGGTCTCCTCGCGCAACCGCGCCCACGACCACTCGGTCGAACCGTCCTCGCCCGCCACCACCAACGCGGGATACTCATCGGTCTCGTGCCGGAATGCCTCGATGGCGTAGTTCAGCGTCGCGCCGGGGAACCATTGCACCCCAGGCATTTCGCCGCCGGTGAGCACGGCCTCGGGCGGCGTCGCCGCCTTGATGTCGAAGAAATGCCACACCGCGTCCCAGAACCAGGCGATGTCCTCGAGCGAGCGCGCCAACAGCCGCTCGTAGTCGCCCCCGAAGTCACCGCGGCCCGTTTCGGCGAGCCACGCCATGAAGCGGGTGAGGTTGGCGTTCTCAACGGTGTCGGCGTCCGGTGTCCAGCCACCGGGTTCGGCGGTCATACGGGTGTGTCCTCCTCGGAGATCGTGTGCGCCGCTTCCATCAACATCCAGCCCGACAGCTGCACCGACAGGTCTCGCTCCGGCATCGACGACGCGTTCACCGCGCCCTCGACGAACTGCGCCTCCTGCCCACCCGGTTTGGGTATCTCGGCGTTGCGGTCCCAGAACGGGCCGAACAGCGGCAACCCGTCGACGGTCTGGCGGTAGTCCCACGCCGACTGTGCCGAGGCGAGGACGATCTTCCGCGCGGTCGCGATCGCCGCTGCGTCCTGCGGTGAGTTGTCGGGCAGATTCGTCACGACCAACGCCAGATAGCGCGCCAGGATGCCGTTGAACAGCCCGCCGTCGCCGCCACCCGCGCCCTTGATGACCCCTTCTGGGGCCATCTCCTTGTCGACGGCGGCCACCAGTCGGTGCACCCGCTGGGCATGGTCGGGGTCCTCGGTGCGGGCGGCGAGTTCGGTCTCCAGCCCGATCACCACGCCCTGGCAGTAGGTGTACTGCGCGCGGACCATCGAGCCGCCCTTGATGCCGTCGAACACCAGATGGGTGTCCGGGTCGATCAGGGTCTCGTCAAGCCAGTCGGCCATCTGTTGCGCGCGACGCAGCCGGTCGTCATACCTGGCGAGGAAGATCGCCGCCGGACCGTTGGCCGGGGCGTTGAAGAACTGGTCCTGCTTGCGCCACGGGATGCCGCCGCCGTCCTCGGGCACCCATGCATTGACGAACTGGTTGCACAACTTCTTCATCGCGCCGGGCCTGTCGACGCCGACCAGCCTGCCCGCCCGCTCTAGGGCGAGCGCCAGCCACGCCATGTCGTCGTAATAGCTGTTGACCCAGGACATGTTGTTGCGCAGGCGGTGCGATCGCACCTGCCGCTTGATCCGCGTCAACCGGTCCGGTTGCGGATCGCGCAGCTGCGCGTCGATGAGGTTGTCCAGCAGGTGCGCCTGCCACCAGTAGTGCCAGGTTCCGAAGGTGAGGTCCTTGCGCGTCGGCGGCCAGCCGACGACGCCGAGCTGGGTGCCGGGCAGCTGCCAGAGCCGTCTCAGGTGACGCTTCGTGACGGCGGCCTCCGCGCTCGCCGCCCGATTCGCCCATAGCTGGTCCATGCCGTTGATCCTGCCTTAATCGGTTCCCCTGGTGGGGGCAGCCCGGGGAACAAGCTCTGAGACATTTCTGTCTCAGATGAGCTATAGTCGTCTCATGTCTCTGGACCGCGATGCGCTGCTTCGCGCCGCCGCCGACTTCCTCGGCCGGCGACCGAACGCGACCCAGGATGAGATCGCGGCCGCGGTCGGGGTCAGCCGCGCCACGCTGCACCGGCACTTCTCCGGCAAGCCCGCGTTGATGACGGCGCTCGACGAGTTGGCGATCGCCGAGATGGAGACCGCGTTGAAAGTTGCGCGTCTCGATCAGGACTCGGCGACCGCCGCGCTGCGCAGGCTCGTCGCGGCCTTCGAGCCGGTGTCGTGCTATCTGTCGCTGCTCTACAGCCAGAGCCAGGAGATCGACGCAGACGATTCGATGCACGGCTGGGCGGCCATCGACGCGGAGATCACCGCACTGTTCACCCGTGGCCAGCAATCGGGCGAGTTCCGGCCCGACCTGACTGCGACGTGGCTCACCGAAGCGCTCTACAGCCTCGTCGCGGGCGCGGGCTGGTCGATTCAGGTCGGCCGGGTCGCGGGCAGGGACTTCGAGCGCATCATCACCGAACTACTACTGCACGGGGTGCGCTCATCATGACCCGCCGCTGGTTCGCCCTCGGCGTTCTCACCCTCGCCGTCCTGCTGATCGGCGTCGACGGCACCGTGCTGGCACTGGCCACGCCGTTCATCGGCGAGGACCTCGGCGCCACCTTCACCCAGATACTGTGGATCGGCGACATCTACTCGTTCGTCCTGGCCGCCCTGTTGATCAGCATGGGCAGCCTGGGCGACCGGATCGGCCACAAGAAGCTGCTGCTCTGCGGTGCAACGGTTTTCGCTCTGATATCGATCGTCACGGCGTACTCGACCAGCCCGGCGATGCTGATCGCGTCGCGTGCGCTGCTCGGCGTCGCGGGTGCGACGCTGACCCCGGCCACTCTTGCGTTGATCCGCGGGCTGTTCCCTGACGCGCGGGAACGCAGTGTCGCCGTTGGCATCTGGGCCTCCGCCTTCTCCGCGGGAGCCGCCTTCGGGCCGATACTCGGCGGCATACTGCTCGAGCACTTCTGGTGGGGGTCGGTCTTTTTGATCAACGTTCCCGTCATGCTGGTGCTGCTGGCCGGCGGGCTGATCCTGCTGCCAGAACACCGCAACTCCAATCCGGGGCCGTGGGACCTGCCCAGTGTCGGCCTGTCGATGGTCGGGATGCTCGGTGTCGTCTACGCGATCAAAGAGGGTGCCGCGCTCGGCATCCGGCCCGACGTGCTGGCGGCGGGCGCGGTGGGGGCCGCCGCCCTGGTCCTGTTCGTCCGGCGCCAGCTGTGGCTGCCCGCGCCGCTGATCGACGTGCGGCTGTTCGGCAACCGCGCGTTCTCCGGAGTTGTGGCCGCGAACCTGTTGTCGGTGCTCGGTCTGTCGGGGCTGGTGTTCTTCCTGTCGCAGTTCTTCCAGCTGGTCCACGGGTACGGCCCGCTGCGGGCCGGGCTCGCCGAACTTCCCGCCGCGGTGACCGCGACGGTGTTCGGCGTGCTCGCAGGCATCGCGGTGCGCTACTGGTCGCCGCGGGTCGTGCTCACCGCCGGGCTGGCGCTGGTCAGCGTCGCGATGGCGTCATTGACGTTCCTGACGCCCTCGACGCCGTACCTTCCGCTGGGTGTCGCGCTGTTCCTGGTCGGCGTCGGCCTCGGCCTGGCGTTCACGGTGGCCAGCGACGTCATCCTGGCCAGCGTTGCGAAGGAGCGCGCAGGCGCGGCGGCGGCGGTGTCGGAGACCGCCTACGAACTGGGGATGGCGCTGGGCATCGCTACGCTCGGCTCGATCGTCACCGGCGTGTACCGCGGTTTCGTCGCGCCTGCGGGCATTCCGTCCTCGGTCGAATCGCAGGCCCGCGACTCGCTTTCGGCGGCCATTCGAGCGGCCGAGACACTGCCCGCCGGCCAGCGCGAGGCCCTGCTCGCGGCGACCAAGGAGGCGTTCACCCACGGGCTGGCCATTGCCTCGGGCGTCGGCTCGGCGCTGATGATCGTCTCCGCGGTCGCGGTGTGGATCCTGTTGCGCGCCCGGCTACCACGCGAGGCCGAGGTCGGCGTGCTGGGTGATCCAGGTGTGCATCGCGATACCGGCGGCGACACCCGCGTTGATGCTGCGTGTGGATCCGAACTGGGCGATCGACACGGTTAGTGCGGCACCGGTTCTGGTGTCGTCGGAGATTCCCGGACCCTCCTGCCCGAACACCAGCAGGCAGTCAAGGGGCAGGCTGGTCTCCTCCAGACGGTGCGCGCCGGGCACATTGTCGACCGCGACCACCGTCAGCCCGGCGTCGCGCGCGAACGTCAGCAGGTCCGCGGTGGTGTCGTGGTGGCACAACCGCTGATAGCGGTCGGTCACCATGGCGCCGCGACGGTTCCAGCGGCGCCGTCCGACGATGTGCACGGTGTCGACGGCGAACGCGTTCGCGGTCCGCACGACCGCGCCGATGTTGGCGTCGTTGCCGAAGTTCTCGATCGCGACATGCAACCGGTGGCGGCGCCGGTCGATGTCGGCGATGATCGCCTCCCGCGACCAGTAGCGGTAGGCGTCGACGACGTTGCGGCGATCGCCGTCACGAAGCAGCGTCGGGTCGTAGCGCGGATCGTCGGGCGGGTCCCCGGTCCACGGGCCGACCCCTGGCGACTCACCCCATTCGGTGGGGCCGGGAGACGCCCCGGCGGTGACATCGGCTCCCGGCGCATCAGTCATTCTTGGTCCACAGCCCGGCATGGGTACCGACGAGCGACACCGACGCATACAGCAGCGCCTGGGTCATGTCGCCCTGCGTGCACAGCGAAGCCCGGACCCGGACGGCATCCAGCGAGGCGTCGGGAAGCACCAGCAGCGACGATCCGTAGACGTCGCAGGCGTGCGAAAGGCCCGGTGCGGGCAGTGTCGGCGCCACAAGCACCATCAGCGGTCCGCCGCGGGCAGCCGACTCGTCGCGGTAGCGCGCCGCGACGCCTTGGATGTCGAGACCCAACAGCATGTATCCCTTGCCGTTGAACGCATTCGGATCGCCGAGCGCCCTCGGGTCGAGCTGGGCTCCGTCGGCGCGGAACCCCTCGACGCTCGTGGTGCTGATCGACAGACCCGCATCGTTTTCATTGGTCGTCTGCGGCACGCCGACCGGATAGGCGGCGCCGTAGGACACCGTGGTGCCCGCCATCCGATCCTTCGGCGAGTACGCGTACACGCCGCGCACCTGCGACTGGTCACGCATCGGGCCGATGCACACCGTGCCGGTCAGCTGATTCGGCGTCGGCGCGGCGGCGGGCTTGACCGCGAGGCTCGTCACGTCCCGGCAGCCGCCGATCGCGTTGGCCTCCAACGGATGCGCGAGCGCGCCGTAGAGGCCGAACCTGATGTCCTCTGGTTTGGCGTGCGGAGCATCGGGATCGGTCGGCGACGCGTCGATGTCGATGAGGACGTAGTCACCGTCGAAGCGGAGGTTGGCTGCCGAGATGTTCCAGCCGAGCACGGCGAGCGACTCGCCGATCGCGGCTGTCTGCACGGCGTAGGGGTGCGCGTCCTCGCCGTCACTCGAGCATGCCGACGCGGTCATCAGCGCGACCGCCGACAGCAGGGCGATTAGCGTGCGCAACGCGACTCAGGTGCGGCCACGGCCCTTGGCCACCGTTTTGTTGATGCGGCGCACCAGGTTTCGCGGGACCAGCCGTCCCGCGGTGGTGAGCGCCTTGTACTGGGCGCCGGGCACGATCACCACGTTGCCCTTTGCGGCGCCGGCCAGGCAGTCGCGCACGACGTCCTCGACCTCGAGCCACAGGAACGACGGGGTGCCGTCCATCTCGATCCCCGCGCGCTCGTGGAACTCGGTGTGCACGAAACCGGGACACAGCGCATGCACTCCGACTCCGGTCCCGCCCAGCCCGTTGGCGAGGCCTTCGGTGAACGACACCACCCACGCCTTGGACGCCGAGTACGTCGACCCCCGCCCGGGTAGTAGGCCCGCCACGCTGGCGACGTTGATCACCGTGCCCGCGGCGACGTCGAGCATCGGCGGCAGCGCCGCGTGCGTCAGCTGCATCACCGCGGTGACGTTGACGTCGAGTTGCCGCTGCAGGGTGTCGAGGTCGGCCGTCCAGAACTCGCCGGAAGTGCCGAACCCGGCGTTGTTGACCAGCACCCGGACCCCCGCCGACAGCCGGTCGGCGACCTTCGCGCGGTCGGCGGCCACGGCCAGGTCGGCGGCAAGCACCTCGACCGTCGCGCCTGCCTCGTCGTGCAGTTCGGCGGCGAGCGCCTCCAACCGCGCGACATCGCGCGCCACCAGCACGAGGTCATAGCCGTCGATCGCGTACCGCCGGGCGAACCCGGCACCCAATCCGGATGTCGGGCCGGTGACCAATGCGACAGGACGCGGCATGCCGACGAGATTACTGACCACGTCGGCGAGCCGACAAAACCGCCACGTGGCAAGCCGACAAAACCGCCACGTGGCGAGCCGACAAAACCGCCACGTGGCGAGCCGACAAAACTACCGCTGATAGTGCGGCGACTGGCGGCCGTTTCGCGGCGGTGGCCGGCGGATCGCCGGGTCGGAGCGGGTCGCGTCCACGCGCGGTTGACCGTAGCGCGCCTCGGCGGGCGCGGGCGTGACCGGACGACCCGGTGCGGCGGCCCTCCTCGGCGGCTGGGCGGTACCCGCGCC
Organism: Actinomycetes bacterium; assembly: GCA_023415515.1. Taxonomy (GTDB): domain Bacteria; phylum Actinomycetota; class Actinomycetes; order Mycobacteriales; family Mycobacteriaceae; genus Mycobacterium. The sequence continues at coordinate 21,072 of JAEZKH010000086.1, read as the reverse complement.
GGTCTGCGGGATCGGCGGAAGCACGCGCAGCAGATCGTTGAACTGGCGCACGGTGCGCAGGCCCTCGTCCCACTGGGCCCGGGTGCTGGTCACGGGCATGCTGACCAGCGTCCAGTTCTGCTCGTTCCACATGATCTCGGCGCAGTCGGGGGCGGTGTGGGCGAACGTCACCATCCGCCGGTCGCAGGCGCGCCGCGCGGCGTCGAGGTTGGTGGAGTAGACCATCCGCGGGCCGATCGCGCCGAGCAGCCAGATGTCGTTCTCCCTTGGCTCTTTGATGCCTTTGAGCCGGAGGTCGACCACCACGTTCGTGCCGACCTTGCGGTGCAGCGCGATGACGGTGGCGACGTCTTCGAGGTCGAAGATGAAGACGGCCTCGCCGCGGATCTGGCCGAGCACCACGTTCTTGGCACTGACGTCGCCGACGGTCGACATCACGCCGCGCTTCCAGCGCTGGATGAGGTCGCCGGACTCGTGCTCGTAGTCGAAGCCGTGCGATTTGGCCCATGACTTGCGGCGGCGTCCCAGCCCGCGTCGACGGTCGATGTCGACGTACAGCAGCACGGCCGCACCCACGAAACAGAGTGCGGACAGCGTGAACCAGAGGGGAACCATTACCCATAGCCTACTTGCAGGGCGCCCATATACCAGAACTCGAGCAGGTCACAACCCCGTTACGCATGGCCTCAGCCGCCCCTTCGACCAGTTGTTCAGACCGCGAGAAGCCTGTCGAAGAAATCACGATAGCGCTGCAGAGCGATCCGCAGATCTTCGGTGGAGACCTGTTCACCGCGGCTCCACTGCTCCTCGAGGCCCGAACGGGCCGCCGCGAAGCCTGCCGTGAGTCGGTCCACCACGTCGGAGACCAGCCCGTCGGCCCTCTGCACGCAGTCGCGGGGATCGTCGACGAACGCCACCTGCACCTCGGTCCAGCGCGACTGGAAGTCGCTGCGCTCGGCGTCGTCGAACAGGGTCTGCTCGGCAGCGGGCTGCGGCTCTGGCGCCGTCGGGGTCTCGGGCTGCGGCTCTGGCGCCGTCAGGGTCTCGGGCTGCGGCTCTGGCGCCGTCAGGGTATCGGGCTGCGTCTCATGCGTGGTCATGCGTCTGCCTCCTGTTGCGGCCGTCTGCCGAGATGTGGGTTTCGGCGCCGGAGTCGGTCCCCAGCAGCCGGTCGAAGAGCGCGCGGTAGTGCACGAACGCCTGACGCGCCGCCTCGGTTTCGATCTGCCCGTTGTGGTGGGACTGATAGATCGCGTGCGCGTTGCGGTAGTTCTCGACGATGTCGGGGTGGTCGACGGAGATGTCGGCGGCGCGGTGCTCGAAATCGTCGATCGGGTAGCCACGTTCGCGCATGACCCGGGTCACCAGGCGCTCGGCTCGCCCGACCGCGTCGGACGGCGCGTCGACGAACTCGGCCTGCACCCTGTGCCACGTCGCGGCATGCTCCTCGCGCGCCTCGATGCTGAGCTCGACGACGTCGAACTTCCTGCGCTTCTTCTCGCGCTTCAGCAGTTCGGCTTCTGCGGCCCGCTGTTCACCCACTTCGCCGACGGTCCGCTCGTACTCGGGACCGAAGTGTTCCTTCAGCCGCGCCGAACGCCTGCTCCGGCTGATCGACCACCCCAGAATCGCGAGCCCGACCACGGCCACGACCGCGATGACAATCCACAACCACTCGGACATTCCTTGACCTCCTCGTCAAAACGAGGGGTAGCCCCACATGATCGAACGGAAACGTCAATTTGTGATCGCGGTCGCACACCGTGTGTGGGCGTGGCCTACGACGACTACCTGCTCCTGCGCGTCGCCGTCGAACGCGGAATTTGCCGCGCGACAATCGATCACCCGCCGACCAAGCTGCTCGACATCGCTCATCTCGGCGAGAGCGACCGTCTGACAACGGAACTCGCAGCAGACGACAGCGTGCGCGTGTTGCTCGTCGACTCCGCCGACCCGCAGTTTCGATGTACTGGCTCAGCCCAGCACGAGGCTGTCGGCGTCGGCGCTGACGTTGACCGGCACTATGTCACCGTCGTGCACCTCGCCCGCCAGCAGCATCTTGGCGAGCTGATCGCCAATGGCCTGCTGGATGAGGCGCCGCAGCGGGCGCGCCCCGTAGAGCGGGTCGAACCCGCGCTGTGCGAGCCACTGCTTGGCAGGCAGGGAGACCTCGAGGGTGAGCCGCCGCTGCGCCAACCGCTTGGACAGCTGCTGCAACTGGATGTCGACGATGTGGATGAGCTCCTCGGGGTTCAGCCCGTCGAAGATGATCACGTCGTCGAGGCGGTTGATGAACTCGGGTTTGAACGCCGAGCGCACCGCGGCCATCACCTGCTCCTCGGTGCCGCCTGCGCCCAGGTTGCTCGTCAGGATCAGGATCGTGTTGCGGAAGTCGACCGTGCGGCCCTGGCCGTCGGTCAGCCTGCCCTCGTCGAGGACCTGCAGCAGCACGTCGAACACGTCCGGGTGGGCCTTCTCGATCTCGTCGAACAGGATCACCGTGTACGGCCGCCTACGCACCGCCTCGGTCAGCTGACCGCCCTGGTCGTAGCCGACGTAGCCCGGAGGCGCACCGACCAGCCGAGCCACCGAGTGCTTCTCGCCGTACTCGCTCATGTCGATGCGCACCATCGCGCGCTCGTCGTCGAAGAGGAACTCCGCCAAGGCTTTTGCCAGCTCGGTCTTGCCGACGCCGGTGGGGCCGAGGAACATGAACGAGCCCGTCGGACGGTTCGGGTCGGCGACACCGGCCCTGCTGCGGCGCACCGCGTCGGAGACCGCCTGCACCGCCCGCTTCTGGCCGACGACCCGCTTGCCGAGTTCGTCCTCCATCCGCAGCAGCTTGGCGGTCTCGCCTTCGAGCATCCGCCCGGCGGGGATGCCGGTCCATGCCGAAACCACATCGGCGATGTCGTCGGGCCCGACCTCCTCCTTGAGCATGGCATCGTCGTGAGCCTGAGCGTCCACCGATGCCGCGTCGAGCTTCTTCTCGACTTCGGGGATGCGGCCGTAGCGCAGTTCGGCTGCCTTTTCCAGGTTGCCGTCGCGCTCGGCGCGGTCGGCCTCGCCACGCAGCGTCTCGAGCTGCTCCTTGAGCTCGCGGACCACGTCGATGGCGTTCTTCTCGTTCTGCCAGCGCGACGTCAGTTGGGCCAGCTCTTCCTTTTTATCGGCCAGTTCGGCGCGCAGCTTCTCCAACCGCTCCTTCGAGGCGGCGTCCTCTTCCTTGGCCAGCGCCATCTCCTCGATCTCGAGGCGACGCACGAGCCGCTCGACCTCGTCGATCTCGACGGGCCGCGAGTCGATCTCCATGCGAAGGCGCGATGCGGCCTCGTCGACCAGGTCGATGGCCTTGTCCGGCAGGAAGCGCGAGGTGATGTAGCGGTCGCTGAGTGTGGCGGCCGCGACCAGCGCGGAGTCGGTGATGCGCACGCCGTGATGCACCTCGTAGCGGTCCTTGAGCCCGCGCAGGATGCCGACGGTGTCCTCCACCGACGGCTCACCGACGAACACCTGCTGGAACCGGCGCTCCAGCGCGGCGTCGTTCTCGATGTACTTGCGGTATTCGTCGAGGGTGGTCGCGCCGACCAGCCGAAGCTCGCCGCGGGCCAGCATCGGCTTGATCATGTTGCCCGCGTCCATCGACGACTCACCGGTCGCGCCTGCGCCGACGATGGTGTGCAGCTCGTCGATGAACGTGATGATCTGACCCGCCGAGTTCTTGATGTCGTCGAGGACGGCCTTCAGCCGTTCCTCGAACTCACCGCGGTATTTCGAACCGGCGACCATCGAGCCGAGGTCCAGGCTCACAACGGTCTTGTCGCGCAGACTCTCCGGCACGTCGCCTGCGACGATGCGCTGGGCCAGGCCCTCGACGATCGCCGTCTTGCCGACGCCGGGCTCACCGATGAGCACCGGGTTGTTCTTGGTGCGCCGCGACAGCACCTGCACGACGCGCCGAATCTCGTTGTCGCGGCCGATGACCGGGTCGAGCTTGCCTTCGCGGGCGCGGGCGGTCAGGTCGGTGGAGTACTTCTCCAGCGCCTGGTAGCTGCCCTCGGGGTCGGGGCTGGTGACGCGGGCACTGCCTCGCACCTTCACGAATGCCTCGCGCAGCGCCTGCGGCGACGCGCCGTGACCGCTCAGCAGCTTGGCGACGTCGGAGTCGCCGGTGGCCAGACCCACCATCACGTGTTCGGTGGAGACGTACTCGTCGTCCATCTCGGTGGCCAGGTTCTGCGCCGTGGTGATCGCTGCGATCGACTGAGGGGACAGCTGCGGCTGCGAGCTGGCGCCGCTGGCGCTGGGCAGCCGGTCGAGGAGCCGTTGCGTCTCGGTGCGCACAGTCGCGGGGTCGACGCCGACGGCCTCCAGTAGGGGTGCGGCAATGCCATCGTTTTGAGTGAGCAATGCCATCAACAGGTGGGCAGGGGTGATCTGCGGATTGCCTGCGGTGGTCGCCGCCTGCAACGCCGCGGTCAACGCTGCCTGGGTCTTGGTCGTCGGGTTGAAAGAGTCCACGACACCTCCGATCGTCTAAAAGAAAAATGCTGGTCGCATTAATCAACGCCGTCAAGGTTGAGTCTGTTCCGCTCAACTTTATCTTCTTATTCCACCCGGTTACCCCGTCCACACCCGGCAAATCGCTGAAAGCTCGTCAATTACCGATCCTCGCGGTGTTTGCTGGCTATTGTCAGCGGGCCGGCATCGCAGGCCAGGGCGTTTCGTCTCCATCCCGTGAAGGGTCATTGACGTGGACATCAACACGATCACCGAGGTCGTCAGGCGCCCATCGCAGCAGCCGGGCAGCGACTGGCGCGACGGCGACGCATGGTTGGCGGGCGGAACCTGGCTTTTCTCCGACCAGCAACCGGACCTGCGCAGGCTCATCGACCTCGAGCCACTCGGCTGGAACGAACTGGCAGCAGGCGAGGACGGTCTCACGATCGGCGCGATGTGCACGGTCGCCGACGTGTATCGGTTCGCCGCACCCGACGACTGGCGGGCCGCCCCGCTGCTCCGCACGAGCTGCGAGGCCTTCCTCGCATCGTTCAAGGTGTGGAACGCCGCGACCGTCGGCGGCAACATCGCCATGTCGCTGCCCGCCGGTCCGATGATCACGATGGCGGTCGCGCTCGAGGCCACCTACACGCTGCACGCGATCGACGGGTCCGAACGCCGGGTCGACGCCGCCGATTTCGTCACGGGCAACCACCAGAACATCCTCGGCAGCGGCGAGCTGTTGCGCAGTATCGAGATACCGGTCGAGGCCCTGCGAAAACGCTACGCGCACAGACGGTTCACGCTGACCCACCTGGGCCGGTCGACGATCTTCATGATCGCCACCCAGGGCGACGGCGACCTCCTGCTCACGATCACCGCGGGTACGACGCGCCCGGTGCGACTGGCCTTCGACGCCGTCCCCGACGCCGACGCGCTCCAGCGCGCCGTCGACTCGCTACCCGACGACGTGTGGTTCGACGATCCCAACGGCACCCCCGACCATCGGCGACACCTGGCCAAGCACTTCGCCGAGGAGATCCGGAGCGAACTGTCATGACATATACCGTCAACGGCAAGCCCTTCGACGACGAGCCCCGCCCCGGACAGTGCCTGCGCACCTTCGTCCGCTCGCTTGGTTGGCACGGGGTCAAAAAGGGTTGCGATGCAGGCGATTGCGGCGCATGCACGGTGTGGCTCGACGGCGACCCGGTGCACAGCTGCATCACGCCCGCCTTCCGCGCCGACGGCCGTGAGGTGACGACGATCGAGGGCCTCGGCACACCCGACGCCCTGCACCCGTTGCAGCGGCAGTTCCGCGACGCACCCGGGTTTCAGTGCGGCTTCTGCACCGCGGGCATGATCATGACGTCGGCGACGTTCACCGACGAGCAGAAGCGCGACCTGCCGCGGGCGTTGAAGGGAAACCTCTGCCGCTGCACGGGATACCGGGCCATCGAGGACGCCATCAACGGCGTGTCCGAGATCGAGGAGGCCGTCCCCGGTGCCGCCGTCGGCGCCAGTATCGCCGCGCCTGCGGGCACCGACGTGGTCACCGGCCGCGCCGAGTACACGATGGACACCGAGATGGCCGGCATGCTGCACCTCAAGGTGCTGCACTCGCCGCACGCCCACGCGCGCATCGTGTCGATCGACAAGACCGCCGCGCTCGCGGTGCCGGGCGTGCACCGCGTCTACACGGCCGACGACGTGCCGCAGAAGCGGTTCAACACCGCGATCCACACCGACCACCTCGTCGACCCCGACGACACCCTGATCCTCGACAGCGTGATGCGTTTCGTCGGACAGCGGGTGGTGGCCGTCGTCGCCGATTCGGTCGCCGCGGCCGAGGAGGGCTGCCGCCGGGTCGAGGTCACCTACGACGTGCTACCCGCGGTGTTCGATCCCGAAGAGGCCATGGCCGACGGCGCGCCACGGCTGCACAGTGCACACGACCCGTTCATCCAGGATCCCGAACACAACATCCTCATCGAACTGCACAGCGAGATCGGCGATGTGAGCGCGGGTTTCGCCGACGCCGACGTCATCCACGAGGGCACCTACCTGTCGCCCCGCGTCCAGCACGCCCATCTGGAGACGCACGGCGCGATCGCATGGATGGAAGACGGCAGGCTCAACGTGAGGACCAGTTCGCAGTCGCCGTCGATCTGCAAGCTCAAGCTGTCGCACCTGTTCGACCTGCGGCCGGATCAACTGCGGGTGTTCTGCAAGCGGGTCGGCGGCGGCTTCGGCGGTAAGCAGGAGGTGATCGCCGAGGACCTGGTGTCGATGGCGACGATGGACATCGGGCGACCGGTCTGCTGGGAGTACACCCGCGAAGAGGAGTTCACCACCGCGTCGCCGCGGCATCCGATGAAGGTCACCGTGAAGCTCGGCGCCAAGGCCGACGGCACACTGACCGCGTTCGCGTTCCGCAACGTGAGCAACACCGGCGCCTACGGCAACCATGGCGGTGAGACGCTGTTCGCAGGCGGTGCGGCGATGATGCAATATCGTTGTCCGAACAAGAAGTTCGACGGCTACTCGGTTTACACCAATACGGTGCCCAGCGGCGCGCTGCGCGGCTACGGCATGACGCAGCCGACGTTCGCCGTCGAATCGGCGATGACGGAACTCGCCCTCGCGTTGAACCTCGACCCGATGGAACTGCGCAGGCGCAACGTGGTCCGGCCAGGTGACGCACTGCTGGCCATCGGTGAACATCCCGACGACGTCACCTTCACAGACGACGGCCTGACCGCATGCATCGACATGGTCGACGCCGCGATGCGGCGCAGTGCCAACGGGCACGCCCTCGGCGAGGATTGGCTGATCGGCACCGGCACCGCCACCTCGATCCACGAGACGGCGCCGCCCACCGAGCACATCTCGGATGCATGGGCCTCCTTGCGCGACGACGGCAGCTACGAGATCGCAGTCGGCACAGTGGAATTCGGTGAGGGCACTTCGACGGCACACGTGCAGATCGCCGCGAGCGTGCTCGGCACGATCCCGGCTCGGGTGCATCTCGTGCAGTCCGACACCGACAGGACCGGTTTCGACACCGGTGCCTTCGCCAGCGCGGGCCTGTTCGTCTCCGGCAACGCCGTGTTGAAGGCTGCGACGGCACTGCGCGAGGCGATCCTGCGTTGTGCGGCAGGCCACGTCGGGGTCGACGTCGCCGCGTGTTCGTTGCGGCAGGACGCGGTCGACTGCGGGTCGACGAGCATACCGCTGACCGAGCTGTTGGCGGTCGCCCGCCGCCGAAACGCCAGGTTCACGGTGTCGCGCAAGGCTTATGGGTCGCCGCGCAGCGTCACCTCCAATGCGCATGGATTCCGCATCGCGGTGCACAGGGTCACCGGTGAGATCCGCATCCTGTACAGCGTGCATGCCACCGATCCGGGGGTCGTGATCAATCCCGCGCAGGTACGCGGGCAGATCGAGGGCGGGGTGGCCCAGGCGATCGGCTTCGCGCTGACCGAGAACTTCCGTATCGACGAGAACGGAGCGATGGTCAACCCGAACCTGCGCAACTACCGCATCCCCACCTACGCCGACATCCCCCGTACCGAGGTGCTCGTCGTCGAGACGTCCGATTCGGTCGGGCCGATGGGCGGAAAGGGCATCGCCGAGTCCAACGTCAACCCGGTGGCGCCCGCGCTGGCCAATGCACTGCAGGACGCCACAGGCGTGCGATACCGCGAGTTGCCGCTGACGCCGGAACGGATATACCGCAGGCTCGTCGACGACCGGTTGGCCCCGGTGACTCGATGACCCTCGAGAGCGCCACCGACACGGCGGCCACCATCATCATCGGTCAGAAGGTCCACGCCGGGTCCGAGCAGCCCTACCAGGAATGGCAGAAGGACCTCAACCGCGAAGCGTCGAAGTACCCGGGGTTCCTCGGCGCAGAGATCAATCCGCCGACCACGGTGCAGCCGGAGTGGGTGGTGGTCTACCGGTTCGACTCCATCCCCCACGTGATGGCATGGCTCAACAGCGCGACCCGTCAGGAGCGGTTGGCCGTGGGCAGGCAGTTCTTCGACGGTCCCGGCACCCAGCAGGTGCTCGGCGGCGGCTCACGAAACCCCGACCCGCTGGTGACCGTCGCGGTCAGCCACCGCGTCGACGATGCCGACGTCGACGACTTCCTCGCCTGGCAGGAGCGGCTTCGCTTGGCGGAGAGCAGATTTCCCGGCTTCCGGGGAACCGAACTGTTCCGCCCCGTTCCCGGCGTGCAGGAGGAGTGGACCGCGCTCTACCGCTACGACACCGCCGCGGACCTCGACCGGTGGCTGGTGTCGCAGGAGCGCAGGCAGTTACTGGAGGAGGGCGCGAAGTTCGCCGACTTCCATTCCCGCACGATCGACAACTCGTTCGGCAGCTGGTTCGCTTTCGACGAGAAGGGCCACGAGGCGCCGCCGCCGTCGGAGGTCAAGACCTCGATCGCGGTGTGGGTCGGCCTGTACCCGACCGTCGTGCTGCTGTCGCTGTTGCTGTCGCCGTTGAAGATGCCGCTCTGGCTGAATCTGCTCGTGGGCAACCTGCTCTCCAGCTTCGCCATGTCGTTTCTGACGATGCCGTATTACGTCAACCCGCTGTTGCAGCGATGGTTGCGGCCGCCTGCGAATGCGCCTGTCGCCAGGAACAATTGGCGAGGCATCGGTATCGCGGCCGCCGCGCTGGCGTTCTGGGCGGTGGTGTTCTACCTGGGGACCAGGGTGCTCTGGCACCTCCCCTGATGCTCACCGGCCGGCAAGGGGCGCCGCCGCCGCGATACCCGGGATCGCAGGGAGGTTCGCCAGCTGCTTGGGCGCAACGGTCTCGGCGTCGGGCGTCGGCCGCTCGAAGGTGTACTTGCGGACCTCCTGACCCCCCGGCGTGGTGCCTGCCACCAGAAGATCGGCGCCGTGGACCGTACTGCTGGTCGCGACCGTCACACCCGGATTGCCGCCCGGGAACGGGACGAAGGACGCGATCTCGGCGTACTTGACGTCGTCGTCGTGGTGGTTCGGGCTCTCTAGATACATCCCGGGCTGCCCGTCGAGCTTCGACCCGCTCGACCAGACCCGGACCCTCCCGTCGCCCCCGAGCTGGCTGGTGACGATGCTCTTGGCGCCGCCTTCGGCGCCGGCCACCCAGCCTGTGGACAGCGCCACCCCGTCGGTGTACGTCTCGTCGTAGGCCATGAACTGCGCGGTCATCTGGGGGTCGCTGGGCTTACCCGAATGTCCCTGCGTGGCAGTGCCACTGGCCTGCGCCCTGGCCGTCGGGGTGAACAGACTCCACCGGAACGTCTTCACGAGCGGAGCGTCGGCGGGACCCGGCGCAGTCACCAGACTCTCGCGTCCCGAACCCGCTTCCACGAGCCCGGTGGCCAGGGTGACCCCGGACCGCGATCCCGGGTAGGGCGTGAACGTGGAGAAGACGTCCGGCGCCTTGTCCGGCTCCGACGGCAGATCCGAGGAGAACACCTTGACCTGGGACTCCATTCCCGGGCCGGAGCCGACGATGATGTTGTCGGCCAGCGCATTTCCATCGATGTCGGCTCCTGCGACGGCCACCCCGCCGGTGAAGTTCGCGTCGAACGGGGCGAACCGGGTGATCTCGGTCCGGAAGAGTCCGTCGGCGGTGTTGTTGCCGTCGTAGGCGACGACCTCCGGTGCGGCGCCCTTGCCTGTGCCGACCACGAGGTCGAGGATCATGTCGCCGTTCACGTCGGCCATCGCCACCGACGGCGTGCCCTCGAAGCCCGGCAACGGAACGACGGTCGCAAGCACCTTGTCGCCGTTGCCGTCACGTACCTGCACCGTCGCGGGTTTTCCGGTGGACCCCGGTACCGCCACCGCGTACGTCGACACCTCGGGGATGACGTTGATCAGCGCCATCAACCCGTTGTCCTCGTGGTTGAGCCGATGGCAATGGATCACGTAGGTGCCCGCGAATTCCAGGAACTCCTGTCGCAGCGACAGCGACGCAGGCGTGCTGACGACGTGCTTGTCGTCGAACACCGGTGCGGGCACGTTGACGTTGTCCAGGCCCCACGGTTGCACACCGGTCTTCCCGCGGCGCGGGTCGTCTATCGACATCACCTGAAAGTCGTTGACGTGGATGTGCATCGGGTGTGCATCGTTGTTGAAGTTGGTGACCTGCCATTCCTCGACGGAGTTGAGCCGAGGCTGGATCAGCGCGACGTTCGGGAAGGCACTGTTGTCGAATTGGTAGATGACGGCCTTCGGGTCGTTGTTGCTGGCCCGGTCTCCGCCGATGGTGTCGGTGATGGTCAGCGCGCGCTTGACCGCGGGCGACATCACCGAGGTGTCGACGAAGGAGGTGTACGCGTCGAGGTTCTGGCCCGGCTCGAATGCGGTCGTCTGGCCCTGGCCGCCGGTGTCCGGCGTCGCACGGATCAACGTCTGGGTCGGGAACACGAAGAATCCGTCGGCGTAGCTGATGTACTTCGGATCCACCGACAACGTGCCCAGCGTCGCGGGCGGGTTCTTGGTTCCGTTGTTCGTGTACAGCACACCGGGATTCACGATTTCCCTGGCATTCGGATCCGGTGGGAACTCCAGGATGAGGTCGCCTTCCTTCGGCATCGTCACCGCGATCGCGTACCGCGATCCCGGTGGGATGTCGAGTGTGGTGCCGTCGCCGTAGACCGGCCTGCCGACCTGGGTGTAGGGGTTGCCGTCCTGGCCCACGATGGTGATCTTCGGGTGGGTGCCGGTCGCGGTCTCGGTCAATCGCACCGTCATGTACGCGATGTCGCTGATGTTGGCCACCGCCCAGATCTCCGTCTGCCCCGGCTTGATCTTCAGTTCGGGCTGGAATTGTCCGTTGACGGTGAACTGCACGTCGCGTTGATTGTCCGGCAGGTCCGGGTTCTCGGCGACCTTCTCGCTCGGGCTGTCGAAGCCGATCAGATTCGACGGCATGAACTGGGTCTGGCCGCGGTTGTTGTGCGGCGACAGCGGACCGGTCCACCACGGCGTGATGTACTGCGCGCCCTCGGTGGTGTCGGCGATGTTCACCGGGGCCAGGCTCGGCTGATATGTGCCGTCGGCCAGTTGGGAGCCATCCGGCGGCTTCAGCGTCGACACGAACTGCGGCCAGGTGTAGTTGTTGAGCTGGTGGCCTCTGCCTTTTCTGTCGAACACGAAGTTGTACTGAATCGCCATGTCCCGCACCGGTATATCGTTCTTCGTGACGATGGGCAGATTCCCGTCCGGCCGGCCGATCTCGAGCAGTCCCGAGAGCCCGGCGTAGGTCTGTTGCGACGTCATGGTGTGCCGGTGGCTGTGATACCAGTACAGGCCGTTCGGCATCGTCTTGGGGATGTCGTAGGAGTAGGTGTTGCCCATGCCCGCGGGGATCGACAGAAGCACGTTGTCGGCGTTGCCCTGCGGGCTGACATGCAGCCCGTGCGTGTGCAGATTGAGCGGCGCCTCCTTCAGCGCAGGCGGATAGATCGGCACCTCACCGTTCTTCGGCGTGAAGGCTGGATCATAGAAGTCGGTGATGTCCAGGTTCTGCAGGTCGTTGTCGTAGTGCACGACGAGCTTCTCGCCGGGCTCGACATGCAGCGTCGGTCCGGGATAGAGGTGGTCGCCCTTGGTCGAGCCGTCGGAGCTGGTGCCCTTGATCACGTCGAACCCGTAGGTCAGGAAGTTGGTGACCGGTTCTTTGACGGTGTCGAGGTTGACGGTGGACTGGTGCGCCGAGAGCCGCACCTCCAGAACGCCGTCGCTGCTCGACAGGCGTACCGGCTCCTTGAACGGTGCGGGCTTGCCGTCGGGGCCGGCGTTGACGCCTGCCTGCGGAACGGGCGCGGTGCTTTGCCTGCTGCACGCCGTCATGGCCACCGTCATCGAGATGACGACCGCCAGCGAAGTCATGACGACGGACCACGTTCGAACGCGCCGCATAACGCTCCTCATTCAGGAGGCGTGTTGAAATCCAGCAAATCATTACACAGCCGCGCGTACGCGCGAGGCGGTTTCGCCTGCGGTCGGCGACGGGCAGACGACAATGCAGACCGATCCGGCTGCGACTTGCTAGGTTCTTCTCGGCTCTGATCGCAGAGCCATTGCAGCCATTGCAATGAAAGGGCCGTCGATGTCGGGCAATTGGGGGTCGGTGCTGACCGATCTCGTTCCGCTGGGCCTGGTGATCGCCCTCTCGCCGTTGTCGATCATCCCCGCGGTTCTGGTTCTGGACACGGCGCGACCACGCCCGACCGGCCTGGCGTTCCTGGCCGGCTGGTTGTTCGGTATCGCGGCGTTGACGATGATCTTCCTCGAGGTCTCCAGCCTGGCGGGTGGGATGCGCGACCGACCGCCGAACTGGGCGTCCTGGTTGCGCGTTGTCGTCGGCGCCGCGCTGATCGCCTTGGGCCTGTTCCGCTGGTTCAGACGTAAGCGGGCCGCGCACACACCCGCGTGGATGAACAGCATGAAGAAGTTCACGCCGGCCAGGGCGATCGCGACCGCGGCCGCGCTGACGGTCATCAACCCGAAGGTCCTTTTCATCTGTGCGGCAGCGGGTTTGGCGATTGGGACTGCGGGTCTGGGCCAGCCGGCCAGGTGGAGTGCCGTGGTGTGGTTCGTGGTGGTCGCCGGGTCGACGGTGGCGATTCCGATCCTCGCGTACGCGGTCGCAGGCAGCCGCCTCGACGAACCGCTGGCACGGCTCAAGGACTGGATGGAGCGTCAGCACGCCACGCTGATTGCCTGCATCCTCATCGTGATCGGTTTCATGGTGTTGTACAAGGGAATTCACGCGCTCACGGGCTTATAGCCCGGCGATGCCCAACTCCTCCGCGGATGCGGTGAGGTAACGGGTCACCGACGGCGCGATCAGCCTGACGACATCATCGGCGGGCAGGGTGGCCAGCGGCGGCACACGCATCACATACCGCAGAATCGCGGTGCCGACGAGATTGGTCGCGGCAAGCATGGCGCGCAGGCGTGCCTCCTCGCCGCCGCCGAGGGCCTCGGAGACCGCGGCGAGAACGTAACGCTGCATGAACGCGCGGAAGGCTTCGTGTGCATCGGGGTTCGACGTGGCCGACTGCAGCATCGCGACCATGCTCGCCGCGGTGTCGGGGTGCTCCCACACCTCGAGGTAGGTACGCACCAGCCTGGGCCCGATGTCGCCGTCGCCCTCGGTCAGCGCCGCGGCGAGCGCGGCCGGGTCGATGATCAGGTGCAGCGACTCCCTGAACAACTCCGCCTTGGAGCCGAACAGGTAGATGACCATCGACGGGTCGACGTGTGCGTCGGCCGCTATCGCCCGCAACGTCGTCTTCTCGTACCCCTCCGCCGCGAACCGCTGTTTCGCCGCGCGCAGCACCGCGTCACGGGATACCGGCTCGCCCTGCCGTCTGCCGCGTCGACTCGGCGTCTTCGCTGGTGGGGCCATCCGACGACACTATCATTTCAATCACTGTTGAAATATGTCCACGGCGGAGTTACGCTCGCCACAGCTTTAATTCACCAACGGATGAAAAGCGAGAGGGCCATGACAACGGAGTCACTCCCCACCCGCACACACCACGCGGCATCGCCGCACGAGCCCCCGGCCGCACTCCGGGCGGCGGGCATCGTCGCAGCGCTGGCGGTCGTCATCGCGATCGTCGCCATCGCGTTCGGCTTGCCCGCGGCCCGCTCCAAGCCTCACGACGTGCCGATCGGCGCGGCCGGCCCGCAGGCGGCGAGCGGCCAAGTCGCCCAGCTGCTCGAGCAGAACGCGCCGGGCGCCTTCGACATCACGTACTACCCCGGCGAAGCCGCGCTGCGCGCCGCCATCGACAACCGCGACGTCTACGGCGGCATCTCGTTCGGACCCGATGGCCGAACTCTGCTCATCGCCACCGGGGCGAGCCCGGCCGTCGCCCAGCTGCTGAGCCAGGTCGGCACCGGCATCGCCGCGCATGAAGGTGTTCAGCTGACGACCGAGGACGTCGCACCGCCCACCAAGGACGATCCGCGTGGAACCGGGCTCGCCGCCTCGGCGCTGCCCATCACGCTTGCGGGCCTGTTACCCGCCATCGCACTGGTCCTGATTCTTCGGCGCGAGGTCTGGACGAGGTTGATCGCCGCGGCGGTGTTCGCTGCCGTGGCGGGCCTGACGATCGCCGCGCTGCTGCGGTTCGTGCTCGGGTCCATCGACGCGAACTTCTGGGGCGTTGCCGGCGGTCTCACGCTCGGACTCCTCGCCGCGAGCCTGTCGACATTGGGCCTCGGCTCGGTCCTGGGCCGGGCTGGTTTGACGGCCGGGGCGCTGGTCGCGCTGTTGCTGGGCAATCCGCTGTCGGGATTGGCCGGCGCGCCGGAGCTTCTGCCCAGCGGGTGGGGCGCGGTCGGTCAGTGGTTGCCGCAGGGCGCCAACGCCACGCTGCTGCGGTCGACGGCGTTCTTCGGCGGCGCGGGCGCAGCCATGGCGATCGTCGTGCTGAGCCTGTGGACGATTGCGGGACTTGTCTTGATCGTCATTGCCGCGATGCGCAACGGCAAGGATGCGAAGGGGGCAGGCTGATACCTACACTCAGGCGGCGTGGGACTCGACGACCGCGACGGGCTGCGCATGCTGCGCGACGCGGTCGACCCGCGCTCGGGGGGTGTGGACACGATCCGCGAGTTCTACACCAAATGGTTCGCGATCGACATGGCGGTGCGCGACCTGTTCCCGCCCGAACTCGGCACCCAACTCACCGTGTTCAGCCAGGCGCTGACGTATCTGTTCGGAGAGCTGATCGAACGCAGGGCCGAAGAACCCGTCGCGTTCCTGGCGCAGCTGGGCCGAGACCACCGCAAATACGGCGTTCAGCAGAGTCAGTACTTCAGCATGCACGAAGCGCTCTACACCACGCTGCGCAGTCGACTCAGCGAGAACTGGGACGACAAGCTCGACGACACCGCACGCGCCGCGCTCGACCTGTTCATCGGCGTGATGCACGGCGCCGCCGACGCCGAGCAGGGTCCCCCGTTCTGCGACGGGACCGTGATCGAGACCAACCGGGTGTCCCGCGACATCTCGGTTGTCCGGCTGCAGTTGGACCAGCCGCTGTCCTACTTCCCCGGCCAGTATGTGACCGTACAAGTGCCTCAGTGGCCTCGCCGCTGGCGTTACCTGAGCCCGGCGATACCGCCGGATCCAGGCGGTGGCATCGAATTTCACGTCCGGTCCGTCGTCGGCGGCATGGTCAGCCCGACCATCGTGACCGAGACCCAGCCAGGTGATCGGTGGCGGCTGTCGAACCCGCACGGCGGCATGCAGATCGACCGCAACGGCGGGGACGTCCTGATGGTCGCAGGCAGCACGGGGCTCGCGCCGCTGCGCGCGCTCATCATGGACCTCACCAGGTTCGGCGAAAACCCGCGTGTGCATTTGTTTTTCGGCGCCCGGTACCCGTGCGAGCTGTACGACCTGCGCACGTTGTGGCAGATCGCGGCGCACAATCCGTGGTTGTCGGTGTCGCCGGTCTCCGAGTTCGCCAAGGACCCGCCGTGGGCGACCGACTATCCCGACGTGCAGCCACCCCGCGGACTCCATGTGCGCCAGACCGGGAAGCTACCCGACGTGGTGACCAAGTACGGCAACTGGGGTGACCGGCAGATCCTGATCTGCGGCGGCCCCGCCATGGTGACCGCCACCGTGGAAGCATTGACCGCGAAGGGTGCGCCACCAGAGCACATCCAGCACGACCCCCTTTCGGGCTGAGACGAGGAGACCGGCTTTGGCGACAATGCGCGCGGCGCGGATGCACGCTTATCCCCAGCCGCTCAAACCGGAAGAGATCCCGGCCACCGAGGGTGCGGTCGCCTGCGTCGAACCACATCGACGCGTTGGCGCGCGGCGACTTCGTCGGACGGGCGGTCATCGTCTATGACTGAGCTTGTGACGCTTACGGATCCGTCGTCGGTGCTGACCGCGGCCTTCGCGCCCGGCGCCGGGATGATCGGCACCTCGCTTGCCGACGACGGCGTCGAACTGCTCGGCCAGAGACGCGGCCTTGACGCCTATGTGACCGACGGCAAGACGATGGGTATCCCGTTGCTCTATCCGTGGGCAAATCGGCTCAGCGCCACCACGTATGACGTCGACGGCACGGCCGTCTCGCTGACGGTGGGCACCGGCGGCGTGCGCGCCGACGAGCACGGCTCCCCCATCCACGGCGTGATGGCTGCCTACCCGGGCTGGACGGTGACCGGGCAATCGGAGAACTCGTTAGCCGCCCAGGTGGACTACGGCGCCGACCCGCGACTGCTGGCGTCGTTTCCGTTTCCGCATGTGCTGAGCCAGCACGTGACGCTGGCCGACCGCGCGCTCATCATCGAGACGACGGTGACGCCGACGACGCCGACGCCGGTGCCGCTGTGCTTCGGCTACCATCCGTATCTGACGATTCCCGGTGTGCCACGCGAAGAGTGGACACTCACGACCCCCGACATGCGCCGCCTGTCCGTCGACGGCCAGGGCATCCCGACCGGTGCGACCAAGCGGTGGACAGGGACGAGCGCTGCGCTGGGTGACGCCACCTACGACGACGGCTTCGACGAGGTACCCGCAGGCGCGGTTTTCGTTCTGGCAGGCGGCGGGCGCCGCATCGAGGTGGTCTTCGAAAAGGGTTATCCGGCAGCGCAGTTGTTCGCTCCCCCCGGTGAGGCGCTGGTCGCCATCGAGCCCATGGCAGCACCGACGGACGCCCTCGTCCGCGGCAACCACCGCTTCGCGACCGCGGATGAACCCGCGACGATGCGCTTCTCGATCCGCGTGGGTTAGCGCTCGGCGTTTTTGTCAGACCCGGGTGCTTTGATGGGGTCATGTTCTCGCCGCTCCCGTCGTTCGTTCCCTCGCCGCCGCGCGAGGCGCGGCTGGAGGCGTTGTTCGACGAGTTGGCCGAGCTGACCGGGCAGCGCAACGCTATCGACTCGCGCATCGTCGACATCGTCGCCGAGATCGACAGGGATGGGCTGTGGAGCAACACCGGGTGCCGTTCGGTGTCCGCGCTGGTGGCGTGGAAGACGGGCACCTCGCCTACGAACGCCAACACCATCGCTACCGTCGCCCACCGGTTGGCGCAGTTTCCCCGACTCGCCGAAGGGATGCGGGAAGGCCGGCTGTCGCTGGATCAATTCGGCGTCATCGCCGGACGCGCCGCCGACGGCTCTGATGCCCACTACGCCGGGTTGGCGCGCAACGCCTCGGTGACCCAGTTGCGCACCGCGGTCAAGCTCGAACCCCGGCCGCCCACACCGCGCCCCGAACCCGAGCCGTCGATCACCAGGAACAGCGACGAGCACGGCACCTATTGGCGGATCCGGTTGGGCCAGCTCGACGCCGCGATGTTCGACGCGGCGCTGCAGTCGCATCGCGATGCGTTGATCGCCGAGTGGAAACGCGACCACCACATCACCGACAGCGATGGCGAACGCGACGCTCACGGGCGCCAGTCCGAGCAGCGGCCGCCGATGCCGGGCAACCTCGCAGCCTTCATGAGCCTCGTCGAGGCCGGCTGGGACGCTGATGTGACCCGTCGCCCGCACGGTCAGCGCACCACCGTGGTGGTGCACGTCGACGTCAAAGACCGCATCGCCCAGTTGCATCTGGGTCCGCTGCTCTCGGACGCCGACCGCCGATACCTGACCTGCGAAGCCACCTGTGAGGTGTGGTTTCAGCGCCACGGCCAACCCATCGGCGCCGGGCGCAGCACGCGGCTGATCAACCGGCGGTTGCGCCGCGCCCTGGAGCATCGCCACCCCACGTGTGCGGTGCCCGGTTGCGGGGCCACCCGCGGATTGCACGCCCACCACATCCGGCACTGGGAAGACGGCGGCGACACCGAACTGGACAACCTCGTGCTGGTCTGCCCGTATCACCACCGGCTGCACCACAACGGCGTCATCACCATCACCGGACCCGCGCAGAGCCTGACAGTCACCGACAGCCAAGGCCGCACCCTCACCAACGCGTCACTGGCGCGGCCACCCACCACATCCCCACCGAAGGTGCCGCCCTGGCGCGGCTGCAGCGGCGAACGCGCCGACTGGTGGTGGTACGACCCATTCGAGCCTCAGCCACCGCCGTCGAACAACTAGGTCTCCGGCTCTAGCGGGACTTGTTCCGCGGTTGCCAGACAACCAGCGCCCTGCTCTTCGGCACGACCGCGACATCGCGGCTCGGCCGCGCGCGCAGGCGCTCGACCTCGTCGGCCAACTCGGCCAGCCGCGCCTGCAGCGCTTCGACCTGATTGGTCAGCTCGATGATCCGTTTGATGCCTGCGAGGTTGACACCCTCGTCCTGTGACAGCCGCTGCACCTCGCGGAGCAGGTCGACGTCGCGCTGCGAATACCGCCGTCCGCCACCCGAACTGCGTTGCGGGCTCACCAGACCCAGTCGGTCATAGGTGCGAAGCGTCTGCGCATGCATCCCGGCGAGCTCGGCGGCGACCGAGATCAGGAAGGTCCTTGCCGACTCTCTGTCCCTCGCTTCTTCGCGCTCCGCACCCATCAGGCACCGGCCCATCCGGCCCGCGGGTCGAATCCGCTTGCCCGCTCTGCCTTCTGGTACGCCTCGAGCGCTTCGGCGGCTTCACCCTCGAGCTTGGGCGGCACGGCGACTTTCACGGTGACCAAGAGGTCGCCGTGCCCGCCGTGGCGGTTGGGCACGCCCCGGCCGCGCACCCGCAGGATGCGTCCGTCGGATGTGCCTTTCGGCACGCGCACGCCGACCTTGCCCTCGAGTGTCGGAACGGACAGCGTGGTACCGAGCGCGAGCTCGCTGAAGCTGACCGGAACCGTCACGGTGAGGTCGTTGCCGTCGCGGCCGAACACCTTGTCCGGCTTGACATGTACGGTGACGTACAGGTCACCGGACGGCGCTCCGCGCAGGCCTGCCTCGCCTTGGCCGGCCAGGCGAATGCGCTGTCCGTCCTCGACGCCCGGCGGGATCCGCACGTTGATGGTCCGCGTCCTCGTGGTGACGCCGGTGCCCTTGCACTCCTCACAGGGCTGCTCGATGATCGAGCCGCTGCCGCGGCATTCGGTGCAGGGTTCGGAGAACCCGAACGCGCCCTGGTTGCGGTTGACGACCCCGGCGCCGTTGCAGTTCGGGCACACCTTCGGGCTGGTGCCCGGACGTGCTCCGCTGCCATGGCAATTCGTGCACGGAGCCGGACTGGTCAGCCGCAGCGGCATGGCCACACCCTTGGTGGCCTCCATGAAGGACAGCTCGGTCTCGGTCTCCAGGTCGTTGCCGCGCCGCGGCCGGCTCGGTCGCGGCTGCTGCGCGCCACGGCCGAACAGTCCGCCGAAGAGATCGCCGATGTTGGCGCCACCGGTTTGACCGGCCGCATCGAACAGGTCGTTCAGGTTGAACTCGGCACCGTCGGAGCCGAATCCGCCGAAATTGCCCCCGCCGCTGAACCTGCCCCGGCCGAACCCGCCGCTGGCGAACAGCCTGCGGGTCTCGTCGTACTCTTTGCGTTTGGCCGGGTCGCTCAGAACCTCTTTGGCCTCCGAGGCGGCTTTGTAGCGATCCTCCGCGGCCGAATCACCCGGATTCCGGTCAGGGTGATTTTCGGCGAGTATCTTTCGCGCAGCTCGCTTGATTTCCTTCTCGTCGGCGTCAGAGGAGACGCCGAGGATTTTGTAGAAGTCCTTTTCGACCCATTCGCGTTGGGCCATACCGCGTCACCTCCTTACCTCACATGAAATTGTCGTGACCGTCGTCCTTATTCTGCGGCCTCGCCCGGCGCTGCGTCGGCGTTCTCCGCCGCTTCGGCGTCCTCGGCGGCAGGCACCGTGTCCACCACGCCGACCATGGCGTGCCGCACCACCTGTTCGCCCACCTTGTAGCCGCGTCGCATCACGGAGCCGACGACGGAATTGGTCCCGTCACCCTCGTGCTGCACGGCCTCGTGCAGCGCCGGGTCGAACGGGTCGCCCTCGTCGCCGAACCCCGAAAGACCCAGTCCCTCAAGCGTGGTCACCAGCTTGTCGGCGACCGCCTTGAACGGTCCGGATTCGAGGTCGCCGTGGCTGCGGGCGCGGTCGAGATCGTCGAGCACACCCAGCAGTTGGGCGATGACGGCGGCCTTGGCGCGATCGGCAGTCAACTGCTGGTCGCGCAGCGCCCGCTTGCGGTAGTTGGCGAAGTCGGCCTGGACCCGTTGCAGGTCTGCGAGCAATTCGGCGGCCTTGTCGGCCTCTTCCGGTGTCTCGCCCCCGACGGCGCCCGGCGCCGGCCCACTGGGGGCCGGGCCGGCTGCCGCTTCACGTACCTGACCGGTCTCGGGATCGACTCGCCGTTTGTCGGTGACGGTCACCGGCTCGTGCGGATCGTGTGAACTCACTTGTTCTCCCCGCTGCTCGGGCTGTCATCCTCCACGACCTCGGCGTCGACGACGTCATCATCAGATGCGCCCGACGATCCACCCGGCGCGCCTGCGCCGCCTGCGGCCTGCTCGGCCTGCGTGGCCTCGTAGATCGCCTGGCCCAGAGCCTGTGACTCCTGCCCCAGCTTCTCCATCGCGGACTTGATCGCGGAGATGTCGGTTCCCTCGAG
>JAEZKH010000100.1 GCA_023415515.1 Actinomycetes bacterium | reverse complement strand
GCACGACCCACCCGACAACCACGCCGCCTAACCCGGCTTCGAAAGGGTCTTACTCGTAACTAGGCCGCGACGGCGATATCGGCCTTGTCGGGATAGAACGCGACGTGGCCGGCGATGGCCGCGACCGCGGGGTACGGCGCCGCGTAAGTCCAGATAGCGTCCTCGACGGTGTCGCCTGCCGCCGTCGTCACGTGGAAGTAGCTGGCGTCGCCCTTGTAGGGGCAGTACGTAGTGGTGTCACTGGAACTCAACACGCTCGCCACGACGTCGCCGACGGCGATGTAGTGCACCGCCGGATACGTCGACTCCTGCAGCGTCAGCGCGTTGTCGCTCTCGGCGACCACCTCGCCGTTGACCCGCACGGTCACGTGCTTGCCGGTGGGTTCGACGGTGATGGGGTGTTCGGCGCTGGGCTCACGGACGGGTTTGTCGCTCATAGTTGAGCCAACGCGGGGCTTGGCACACCTGTTCCGTCCGCGCCGATACCATTCGTAAATGACTGTTCTCGGACCGGCCACCGCCCAGGCGGACGTCGACATCAGCGCCGACTGCGGCGCGGTGTACTCCCTCATCACCGATCTGCCCACTATGGCGTCGCTCGCCGAGGAGAACGAGGCGATGAAGTGGCGCAAGGGCGAACAGGCAGCGCCCGGCGCGGTGTTCAAGGGCACCAACCGCAACGGCTTTCGCCGCTGGTCGACCACCTGCACGGTCACCGACGCCGAACCGGGCCGCACGTTCGCATTCGACGTCACCTACTTCGGCCTTCCGGTCGCGCACTGGCGCTACGACATCACCCCCACCGATGGCGGCTGCCGGGTCACCGAGGGCACATGGGACCGTAGGCCCAAGTGGTTCGTGAAGCCCGGCGGGCTGGCCACCGGTGTGATGGACCGCGACAAGGCGAACGCCGAACACATCAAGGTCACGCTGCAGCGGCTGAAGGCGAAGGCCGAAGCGAAGTAAGCCGAGTAATCAGGGCCTGCCGGCGATCTTGTCGGCGATGACGGCGATCGGCGAGGTCTTGGACGTCCCCGCCCGGCCGCGGCCTTCGTGCCAGTCGGCCACCTTGTAGGCCA
Organism: Actinomycetes bacterium; assembly: GCA_023415515.1. GTDB lineage: Bacteria > Actinomycetota > Actinomycetes > Mycobacteriales > Mycobacteriaceae > Mycobacterium. The sequence continues at coordinate 20,862 of JAEZKH010000100.1, read as the reverse complement.
GATACATACTGCGCACGCCGAGCCAACGCAGCGGCTCGGGCTCCCAGTTCGGCGATTCGTGCCCGACCCACGGCAGCTCGGTCAGCGGGCTGCGTTGCCCGACGACCAGATCGGCGAGGGTGCGGCCGGCGAGGTTCGTCGCGGTGACGCCGTGGCCGACATAACCCCCCGCCCACCCGAGGCCGGACGTTCTGTCGAGTGCGACGCCCGCCGACCAGTCGCGCGGCACTGCAAGCACGCCGCACCAGCCATGCGCGATCGGAACGTCGCGGACCTGCGGCAACACCGTGCGCAGCGTCTCGGACAGGTGCGTGATCGTGCGCGCGGGAACCTGCCCGTCGACGTCGGTGCGCGACGCGTACCGGTACGGCACGCTGCGCCCGCCGATCGCGATGCGGTTGTCGACGGTGCGCTGCGCGTAGAAGAAGCCGTGCGCGGTGTCGCCGACGGTTTCGCGGCCGTCCCACCCGATGCCCGCCCACACGTCATCCGGTATCGGCTCGGTGGCGATCATCGAGCTGTTCATCGGAAGCCACCGCCTGCGCAGGCGGGCCAGCCTGGCGGTGAAGCCCTCGGTGGCCCGCAGCACCACCGGCGCGCGGACCACGCCGTGGGGCGTCGTCGCCTTGCCGGATTCGATCGCGGTGACGGGGCTCTGCTCGTAGATGTCGACACCCGAGCGTTCGACGACATCGGCGAGCCCCCGCGCCAGTTGCGCTGGCTGGATGCGGGCGCAGTGCGGGTTGTGGTACGCGGCCACCAGGCCGTCGAACTGGATTCGTTGCGCCGCTTCGGCTTTCGTCAGCACGGCGATGCCGTCGACCTTCCAGCTGAGCTCCTCTTCGGCTTCCGCCGCGAGCCGTGACGCCTGTGCGCGGTTGCGGGCGATCTGCAGCGTGCCGCCCTTGATGATGCCTGCGTCGATGCCTTCGCGCGCCGCGACGTCGATGACCTCGTCGACGGCCTCGTTCAGCGCCCGCTGCCAGGCGACGACGTCGTCGCGGCCGTACTGCTGCGCCATCCTGTTGCGATCACCCGGAACCAGCCCGGACAGCCAGCCGCCGTTGCGGCCCGAGGCCCCGAAGCCGGCGAAGCGCGCCTCCAGGACGGCGATGCGCAGCGTCGGGTCGGCGCGCTTGAGGTAGTAGGCCGTCCACAGGCCGGTGTAGCCGGCGCCGACGATGCAGACGTCGGCGTCGCGGTCACCCGGCAGCGACGGGCGGTAGAGCGGCAGTTCGTCGTACCAGTGCGAGATTCGGCCGTTGACGGGTGCGGAAGCCACCGGGTGATTCTGGCAGGCCGCCCCTTCACGCCCAAACCGACATTTGGGCGCAAAAGCGCGAGAGGACCGCGCCTTTTCGTCGATCTCGGCGCGATGTCAGAGGCCCGGCGCATGGTGTGGGCAAGCACGAACTTAAGGACATGCCATGTGCTGGCTATGTGACCATCCTGAAGCCTCGCCCGCCGACTACCTCAGATTGCTGCGCAAGACCATCACCAAACACAAATGGGCTGTGCAGTACGTCGAGGACGAGCGAAGGCCGTTCGCCTACACGATCGGGCTGCACAAGCGGGGCTTCGCCGAGTATCTGGTGACGGGCGTGTCACCCGAGCGTGCGAGGCAGCTGCTGAACTCGGTGGCCGACTACACCATCCGCGAGGTCCAGCCGAAGCCCGGCGACACGATGACCATCGCCGGTGAGGTCGATCTCGAGTTCGTCGAGGTCGCTCAACCCGACGCGCATCTGTATCACGCGGTCAATATCTACGGGCCGAGTGTCCGCGCGTTGCAAGTGGTTTGGTGCGACGAGCAAGGGCATAATCCCTGGTGCCCGGAGTTCGACGGCGGCCGCGGCACGCAGCCGGTACTCGGTGTGCGTGCGCTCTGGGCGGCGTAGGACCGAATTGTCGGTACCCCGGAGCATGCTGACCACATGTGCTGGAAATGTGACCGTCCGAACGCCACCGTCGACGACTATCTCGACGAGCTACGCAGGACCATGTCCGAACACGGGTGGGCGGTCCAGTACGTCGAACGTGCCCGAAGGCCTTTCGCCTACACGGTCGGGCTTCACGACTGCGGGTTGCCCGAACTGCTGATCACCGGCGTCTCCGCGCAGCGGGCGACGCGTCTGCTCAACACCGTCGCAGGCGACATGATGGGCGGCAGGGCCCTGTTGCCGGGGCAGAAGATAGCGATTCAGTCGGGACCGCTGATCGAGGTGGTCGAGGTCGACAACCCCGACGCCCACCTCAAGTGGGCGGTGAGGTTCGGCGGACCGGATGTGCGGGCGCTGCAACTGGTGTGGGCCGACGGCAGGGGCCGGTGGCCGTGGGCCGCCTCGTTCAGCGACGGGAGGGCCCGACAGCCGGTCCTCGGCAAGCGCAGCCGTCAGAACGCGTAGCGGTGGTAGGCCGCCATGTAGCGCAGCTTCCTCGACACCGACATCACCCTGGCCATCACGCGGTACGGCAGCGCTACGCCGTCGAAGGTGGGCGAATCGAAGGGCGATGCCCAGGCCAGCAGCCGAACCCCCGGGACCGCTTCGACGATCTCGCCGGGGCCGTCGATGCCCCAGTGCAGCTGAGCTCCGGCCCGGGTGACGACGGTGTTGGTCCACTGCGCCTTGATGCCGAGCCTGCTGAACGCGTCGAACTGCAGCTCACCCGACGGCGCGTGCGCGACGATCCGGCGCAGCAGCGCGATCCCATCCGCTTCGGTGAGGTACATCGTCAACCCCTCGCCGATCATCAGCGTCGGGCGGTCGGCAGACACCTCTGCCAACCACGACGGTTCGGTGACCGATGCCGCAACGACGTGGCAGTGCTCCCGCGGCGGATACAACTGCACGCGCAGGCCGACGACGTCGGGGTAGTCGACGTCGTACCACTCCACGCCAGGGCCGGGATCGAGCCGGTAGTACCGGCTGTCGAGACCGCAGCCCAGATGCAGCACGTTCGCCTCGGGATGCACGGCCAGGAACTGGCGAGCCCACATGTCGAAGTGGGCGGACCTCGTGGTGACCGACGGCGCGGTGCGCGGCGTGATCGTCGTCTTCGACCAGTCGTAGTCGATGCGGTCGACGATGTCGCGGGCCCATCGGTCGCCGAGGATCGGCTTGTCGAAGTCGGCGTCGAGCGCCTTCGCGTAGAACGTCGCCAGCATCGTCTGCGGCGCACCGGACAGGTCGACGTGCAGTTTCTCCGTCACGTCACCCCACGTTAGCCCGCCTGGCTCTTGCGCTTGGCTTCGCGCAGACCGACCCAGAATCGGGCCGCCTCACGGATCGACTCCTCGACCGGCCTTGGCTCCCAACCCAATTCCCGGCGCGCCTTCGTGCAGTCGACCGGCGCCTCGGCGCGCATCAACCGCAGCGACGCCAGGGAGAGCTGTTCGTCGGTGCCGCGCAATCTTGCCTTCGCCGATCCAAGAGCGGCCAGCGTGTACGACATCGCGAGCGGAATCGCCTTGGCGGGCGGCGGCACTCCCGCGGCTTCGGCGGCGATGCGCGCGACCTCTGAGTTGGTGATCATCTTCTCCGAGATCAGATACCGCTCACCGACCCGGCCCTTTTCCGCGGCCAGGATCAGCGCGCGGGCGGCGTCGTCGACGCCGACGGCCTCCAACTCGATTCCCGTCATCACGAACGGAAGCTTGCCGAACGCAGCGCCCGCAATGATGGCGCCGTGCGGGGTCCGGCCCCAGTCGCCCGCTCCGTACGTCGTGGACACGCACATCGCGATTGCGGGCACGGCGTGCTCGGGCGCGTACCGCAGCACCAGGTCCTCCGCCTGCACTCGCGACCGGACATAGGGCGTCAGCCCTCGGAGCCCTTTGGTCGGCGACACTTCGCTTCGGTCGACAATGACGTCATCCTCTGTCGCCACACGACCCCGCTTGCGCCCGACCGTCACATAGCTGCTGGTGAAGATGAACCGCCGCAACCCCGCATCCTTGGCCACCTCCAGCACGTTTCGGGTGCCCTCGACGTTGGTGTGGAACAGCGGCGCCGGGTCCCTGAGCCAGCCGCGGGTGTCGACGACGCAGTAGTAGACGACATCGCAGCCCGCCATTGCCTCGCGCAGCACATCGTTGTTCCAGATGTCGCCCACGAAGCGCGTCGTGTCCAGGTCGTCGATGCCGATGGTGTTCGCCCCCTCACGGACCATCACCCGGACGTCTTGGCCGTCGCTGACGAGTTGGCGCGTGACATGGCTGCCGAGGTAGCCGTTGGCACCGATGACGAGCACGGTCATCGCGCGCCTCCGAACTGCTTCATCCATTCCCCCGCTTCCTCGGGCAGGGTGCCGAGTTCCTCGGCCTTTCGGCACCACTTCACCGTTGCGGAGACGAACCGCAGCGGGTTGTAGACGTCCTCCTGCCGACACCACAACCCGTCACCCGCGTAGGTGAGGATCGAGATGTTGGTGGCGCTGATGATCGTGCCGTCGCCGGGGTCGCGCATCGGGTTGTCCAACTCGCAGATGATCCGGCCGGTGGGTTCGTCGATCACCGACCACAGCGACGGGAAATGCGTCATGTGGCTGCCGGGGAAGGACTCCATGGTCCGCCAGATCCACGTGCGAACCTCGTCGCGGCCGCGCATCGTGCCCGCCGCGTGTTCGACGTAGACGACGTCCGGGCTGTACTGCGCGACCCAGGGGTCCCAGTCACGGGTCCGCGCGGCGCGGTCGACGGTCTGCTCGAAATCGGCGAACGCCTCCGCCAGCTCATCGCGGGTGAACACCTTGCTAGTCACGGAAAAACTAGAACACGTTCTACCTGGGTTTGTCGAGCGTGACCTACGACGTGCCGAGCACCGCGCGGTCGCCGAGCGGCGCCTGCAGCGGCACCTCGATGACTCCGGACACCGCGATCATGATGCAGGCCTTGTTGACTGCGTCGGCACGGGTTCCGGTGCGCAGATCCACCGTCACGGACTCCGGGGTCTCCGTGACCGTCGCGTGCGCGCCGAAGCACTCGGGCGTGCCCGAGGTGAAATGCACCGACACCGCGTCGTCGCGATCGGTCCGGCTCCAGCCGTCGATCCGCGTCGGGCCCGCGTTGACCAGCGCGGGGTCGTCGGTGAACTCGACGCCACCAGACGGCACCTCGGGTAGGGCGTAGGTTTCGGCAGACGCCGCGGGAACCGTCGCAGCCATGAGAACCATGGCTGTGCCCACGGCGGTGATCGACGTCCGCATGTGTCCACCGTAACGCGGCTGACCAGGATTAACCGTCCGGCGTATACCGTTATAAGAACGCCATGAATCCCACTTATCACAAGAATCCCGAAGCGGTCGGTGCACTGTCACCGGAGCAGTACCACGTCACGCAGAAGAACGGCACCGAGCGGCCGTTCACCGGTGAGTACTGGGACAACCACGAGCCAGGCATCTATGTCGACGTGGTGTCTGGCGAACCGCTGTTCGCGTCGGTCGACAAGTTCGACAGCGGCTCGGGCTGGCCGAGTTTCACCAAGCCGATCGAGCGCGAGAACGTGCTCGAGAAGCGCGACTTCTCGCACCTGATGATCCGCACCGAGGTGCGTTCGGCGCACGGCGACAGCCACCTGGGCCACGTTTTCACCGACGGCCCCAAGGCCGACGGCGGGTTGCGGTACTGCATCAACTCCGCCGCGCTGAGGTTCATCCATCTCGACGACCTCGAAGCCGAGGGCTACGGCGAGTACAAAAAGCTCTTCACCGATCAGGAGGCACAGGCATGACTGAGTACAAGAAGGCAATCCTCGCCGGCGGCTGCTTCTGGGGCATGCAGGACCTGATCCGCAAGCAGCCGGGCGTCGTCTCGACCCGCGTCGGCTACACCGGCGGCGAGAACGCCAACGCCACCTACCGCAACCACCCCGGCCACGCGGAGGCCATCGAGATCATCTACGACCCCGCGCGCACCGACTACCGCACGCTGCTGGAGTTCTTCTTCCAGATCCACGATCCGACGACGAAGAATCGTCAGGGCAACGATGTCGGCACCAGCTACCGGTCGGCGATCTTCTACACCGACGACGAGCAGAAGAGCATCGCGCTGGACACCATCGCCGACGTCGACGCCTCAGGGCTGTGGCCGGGCAAGGTCGTCACCGAAGTCGTCCCCGCGAGTGACTTCTGGGAGGCCGAGCCCGAGCACCAGGACTATCTCGAGCGTCAGCCGTGGGGCTACACATGCCACTTCCCCCGGCCGGACTGGAAGCTGCCGAAGCGGGCTGCGACGCAATCCTAGCGGCCGTGCGCGCGTAGCTGATACAGCCCGTGCGTGACCGAGACGGTCTGGCCGGCTTCATCTTTGACCACCGCATCGAGGATGAAGTCGGCCTTTCCCTGTTCCGCGGCTTCCGCTTCGATGCGGGCGATCTCGTCCTCGTCGAGGCGCGTTTCGGCACGTAGATCGGTGCGCACCAGGCCGGTGAACTTGATGTCGACGAGGTTGCTCACCAGCCAGACACTAAGTGCGGCGCTTCATCACTACTCTGCCGCCGTCCTTGGGGGTGTAGGCGACGCCGCGGTGGTGCACCTTCTCGTCGGGCGCGTCATCGGTCTCGATCTCGAAGTGCGTCAACACCGTTCGCAACACCACATGCATTTCGGTGTTGGCGAATGCCGCACCGATACAGCGGCGCGTTCCGCCGCCGAACGGCAGCCAGGCGAACGTCGGCGGCTTGGTGTCGACGAACCGGTACGGATCGAAGCGTTCCGGCTTCTCGAAGACGTCGGCGTCGTCGTGGAGGTCGGCGATGCTCACCAGGATGTTCGACCCGTGGTCGATGTGCCACTCGCCGATCTCGACGTGCGGCGCGGCGACGTGGCGGCCGGCGAAGTCGATGACCGTTCTGGAGCGCTGCAACTCGAGGATGAAGGCCTGCCGGAAGTCGTCGCCGCCTTCGTCGGCCTCGGCCACCAGCTTGGCCAGGATGTCGGGGTGCCTGCGCAGCCGCTCGAACGCCCACCCGAGCGCCGATGCCGTCGTTTCGTGTCCCGCGCCGAGCAGCGTCAACAGCTCGTCGGACACGTCCTGGCGCGACATCGCGCTGCCGTCCTCGTATCGACTGCGCAGCAGCAGCGCCAGAATGTCCTGCCGCTCATCGAGACTCGGGTCCGCCTGGGCCTTGTCGATCAAGGTGAACACGACACGGTCGAAGTTGCGCCGGAACTCGTCGAGCCTGCCCCAGGGGCTGCGGGGGCCGGTGCCGAAGGACGGTTTCGGGATGGCGGCCATCCGCGACCCCAGCTTCACCCACGGCGGGATGATCTCGCGCAGATAGTCCAGTTCACCGCCGTCGGCTCCGAAGACGGTCCGCAGGATCACGTTCAGCGTGATCCGGTTCATCGGTTCGAGCGTCGCGAACTCCTTGCCATCGGGCCAATGCGCGCTTTCCCGCAGCGTCTCTTCCTCGATGACCTTCTCGTAGTTCTTGATGCTCTGCCCGTGGAACGACGGCGCCAACAACTTGCGCCGGTTGCGGTGCTCAGCTCGATCGAGCGCGAAAACCGAACCGGGACCGAACATCCGGCTCAGGTTCGGTTGCACGTTGATCAGATCGTCGGTGCCTGCGAGAAAGACCTGCCGCACGAGTGCCGGGTCGGACACGAACACGCTGCGCCCGAAGAACGGGACGTTGAGCGCGAACACCCGGCCGTAACGCTTTCGTGCGTGGCGGATGAATCGTCTGCGGGCCGTTGCGAACGCGACCCCCTGAACGATCTTCGGCAGCGGCACCGTCGGTGGGCGCCTGCCCGGTTGGGACGTCGGGGTGGCGTCCGCGCCGACGTCGGCGGTCTCAGTCATGTGCAATCGCTTTCACCGGTCTGTGGTACTGCTTCGTACCGCGTGGTTCCTCCAGACGGTACTCTGCGGTACCGTGGTGTGACAAGGTTTGTCCACTTCTTTTGCAGAAGGATCGATGTCGTGACCGTCACCGACGACCGGCAGTCCGTCGCCTCCGGCGATGCGGCGAGTCCGTTTCGTCGGCGTCTGCTCGACGGACTGGCCGCCTCCATCACCGAACGCGGGTATCGCGACACCACCGTCGCCGACATCGTCCGCCACGCCCGCACCTCCAAGCGCACTTTCTACGGCGAGTTCTCCAGCAAGGAGGACTGCTTCATCGAACTGCTGTGGCAGGGCAACCAGGAGATGATCGCGAAGATTCGCAGCGCCGTCGACCCGGACGCCGAGTGGCAGGAACAGATCCGTCAAGCGGTGCATGCCTGGGTCTCCGATATCGAGACGCGTCCCGCGGTCAGCCTGAGCTGGATTCGCGAGCTTCCCGCGCTCGGTCGCGATGTTCGCGACATGCAGCGCCGGGGGATGGCCGGAATCCTCGACATGTTCGTCGACATCAGTGACAACCCGGGATTCCGGCGCGCGGGGATCCCCCCGCTGACCTACCAGATGGCCGTGCTGTTGTTCGGTGGCCTGCGCGAACTGAGTGCGCTGACCGTCGAGGACGGCGCCGACGTCCGCGAGATCGTCGAGACGGCCGTGGCGGGATCGATCGCGATCCTCGGCGCGGGCCGCACCGTCAGCTGAGCATCAGGCGCGCGGCCTTCTCCAATCTGTCGGCGATGTCGGCGTAGGACCCGTACCCCATCCCCGCCCGCACCAGCGCGCCCGCGTAGAGCAGTTCCAGCGACTCGATCACGTCCGGGTCGCGGCCGGAGCCGAGCGCGGCGAGCAGTCGCTCGTGGATGTCACGGCCGATGCGTAGCCGCAGCACCTCGACATCGGGATCCCTGCCGAGCAGCGCGCTGGTCACCGCGCCTGCGAATTCGGGTTCGTCGGCGACGAGAAGTGCGATGCGGCGGAGCACGTCGATCACCCGGCCCGCGGCGTCCTCGGAGTCGTGCGTGGTAAGCGGAGCGCCTGCCAGCCTGCGCCAGAACACTTCTGCGACGAGGTGCTCCTTGGATGAGAAGTAGGTGTATGCCGTCGCGGCGCCCACCCCCGCTTCGGCGGCTACCCGACGCACGGTCAGTCCGGCGAAACCCTCCCTGCTCAGGATCTCGACGGCGGCGCGACCGAGACGGTCGACGGTGTCGGCTTGTTTGGCGGTCAAACGGCGTCTGGTCGACTCCAGAACCGGATCGGACACGTGTCCGGACGCTACTACAAGGCCCGTGCACCAGCAACGGTAAGTTGGACGCGATGAACGACACCGGGGCCGCTTCGCCGGCGACATCGAATACCGCACTGCCCGCACCGGCCGCCAGGCTGTTCGCCCTCGCCGAGGACGTCACCGGGTTCATGCCCGCCGATGAGGGCCGCACGCTGTACGACACCGCGGTCCGCTATCTCGGCGATGGCGTCGGGGTGGAGATCGGCACCTACTGCGGTAAGTCGACGCTGATGCTCGGCGCCGCCGCGCAGCAGAGCGGCGGCGTGCTGTTCACCGTCGACCACCATCACGGCTCCGAAGAACACCAGCCGGGATGGGAGTACCACGACACCTCGCTGGTCGACCCGCACAGCGGGCGCTTCGACACGCTGCCCTCACTGCGCCGCGCGCTCGACTCCGCAGGCCTCGACGACCACGTCGTCGCGGTGGTCGGCAAGTCCTTCGTCGTCGCCCGCGGGTGGCGAACCCCGTTGCGGTTCTTGTTCATCGACGGTGGGCACACCGAGGAGGCCGCGCAACGGGACTTCGACGGATGGGCACGCTGGGTCGACATCGGCGGCGCGCTGGTCATCCACGACGTGTTCCCGAATCCCGCCGACGGCGGCCAGGCGCCCTTCCACATCTACCAGCGGGCACTGGAAACCGGTGTGTTCAAGGAGGTTTCGGCAACGGGATCGATGCGGGTCCTCGAACGCGTTTCCGGAACCGTCGGCGAACCGCTCTAAGTCTTGCGACCGCTCGTCGCACACTCGCAGTCGAATTCGCCTACCAGGCCGCGCGGCAGATCGGTGGCGCGGAAGATGCCGTTGGCCGGCGTGGTCCGCGACAACGCGTCGGCCGCCAGGATCATCGCGCCACCGGTCCACGTGGTGCGCTCCTCCGGCCAGCGCTTCCCGTCGGCGAACACCAGGCCAGTCCAGTAGGAGCCGTCCGCCTCGCGCAGATGGTGCATCGCCGCGAACTGCTCCATGGCGCGCGCCGTCTGCCCGATCGCGTCCAAAGCCATTACCAGCTCGCATGTTTCGGCACCCGTCACCCAGGGACGGTCGTCCACGCACCGGATCCCGATACCCGGCACGACGAAGTCGTCCCACCGCTCGTCGATACGCGCGTGAGCCGCCGTGCCGCGCAACGCGCCGCCGAGCACCGGGTAGTACCACTCCATCGACCACCGGTCCTTGCGAACGAAGAGGTCGGGATGGTGGGCGATGGCGTGGCCGAGTTGGCCGACCGCGACCTCCCATTCGGGCTGTGGGTCATCGAAGTAGTCGGCAAGCGCCAATGCGCACCGCAGGCTGTGGTAGATGCTCGCGCACCCGGTCAGCAGCGCGTCCGCTTCGAGCCCGGAGTCACTACGGGCCCAGACGATTTCGCCGCTCGGCCGCTGCATGTCGATGACGAAGTCGACGGCCTTGCTCACGACGGGCCACATGTTCTCGGCGAATCGGCGGTCCCGTGTGCTCAGCACGTGATGCCACACCCCGGTGGCGATGTAGGCGCAGAAGTTGCTGTCGCTGTTGGCGTCCTCGACCACGCCGTTGCGCAGTTGGATCGGCCACGAGCCGTCGGGCCGCTGATTGTCCCGGCACCAGTCGAACGCTGCGCGCGCGGGTTCCAGCAGGCCTGCGGCGGTCAGCGCCATCGCGTTCTCGACGTGGTCCCACGGGTCGGTGTGGCCGCCTTCCGACCACGGGATCGCGCCGGAGGACTCCTGGGTGTCGGCGATCGACTGCGCAGTCTGTCTGCACTGCGCAGGCGTCAGAACACCGGCCACCCCGGGAACGTCATGACCGTGCACCGGGCTCCTCCGGCTTGCGGAAGTACAGCGCGACGCTCTTGCCGATCACCGGATTCAGCAGCGACTCGGCAGTGCGGGTCAGCCATGGCCTGCTGACCATGTCCCACACCAGCAGCTTGTGATAGGCCGCCACCACCGGGTGGTCCGGCTTCTCGGTTCCCACAGCGCATTTCAGCCACCAATACGGCGAGTGCAGCGCGTGGGCATGGTGGGTGTGGATCAGCCGCAACCCGTGCGCGGTCACCTTGTCGCGCAGTTCGTCGGCGCGGTAGATCCTGATGTGACCGCCCTCGTTGGCGTGGTAGGAGTCCGACAGCGCCCAGCAGATCCGTTCGGGCAGCCACCGTGGCACGGTGACGGCCAGCGTTCCGCCTGGCCGCAACACCCGCACGAGTTCGGCGATGGCACGGTCGTCCTCGGGCACATGCTCGAGGATCTCCGAGGCGATGACACAGTCGAATGTGCCGTCGCCGTAGGGCAGGTCGAGCGCATCGCCCTTCACGGCCTCCGCCCTGGCCGACGCGGGCACCTCGCCCTGCGTCTTCATCGCCTGCAAAATCTCGTCGACGTCGTTGAGGTCCGACGCGTTCTGGTCGAAGGCGACGACGTCGGCGCCGCGACGGAACGCCTCGAACGAATGCCTGCCCGCACCGCAGCCGACGTCGATGACCTTCGTGCCTGCCCCGACTCCGAGCCTGTCGTAGTCGACGGTCAGCATCGGCCGACCCTCGCGCGGGCCATCTCGTAGACCGCAACCGTCTGCGCGGCAACGGATTCCCAGCTGAACACGTCGAGTGCCCGCCGCCTTCCGTTGGCGCCGAGACGACGCAGCTCCAGCGGCGAGTCGAGCAGTTCACCCAGTACCGTGGTGAGCTCGTCGACGTCGGCCGGGGTGACCAGCCGCGCGCATTCACCGTCGGTACCGACCACTTCGGGCAGCGCCCCCGCCCGGCTGGCCACGATCGGCGTCCCGCTTGCCATCGCCTCCACCGCGGGCAGCGAGAAGCCCTCGTAGAGCGAAGGGATGCAGGCTACCTCGGCCGATGCCAGCAGGTCGGCGAGTTCCGAGTCGGACAGCCCGCTCGAACTGTGCACGATGTCGGAGATGCCCAGCTCGGCGATGAGCTTCTCGGTGGGCCCGTTCGGCTCCAGCTTGGCGACGAGCTGCAGTTCGAGATCGCGCTCCACCCGCAGCCGGGCGATCGCGTGCAGCAGATGGCTGACGCCCTTGAGCGGGACGTCGGCGCTCGCGATCGCGATGACACGGTTGCGCACGCGGTTGTCCGCGGGTTTGAACAGCTCGGTGTCGACGCCGAGCGGCACCACGTGCAGCTGGTCGGCCGACACCGCGAAGTCCTCGGCGATGTCGGCCGCCGACGTCGACGACACCGTCAACAGCTCGGGAATCCGGCGCGCGACCCGCTTCTGCATCTCGGCGAACCCGTACCAGCGGCGCACGAGCGGCTTGCGCCACCATGGCGCGGCCGCCACGTCGAGCACCCGGTCCCGCGTGATCGGGTGATGCACCGTCGCCACCACCGGCAACCCCAACTCGGCGATGTCGAGCAGGCCGGTGCCGAGGCACTGGTTGTCGTGCACGACGTCGAAGTCGGCCAGGCGGTCTGCGAGCACCCTCGCGGCCCGCAGGCTGAACGTCTTGGGCTCGGGGAAGCCCGCCGTCCACGTCGTCAGCAACTCGAGGAGGTCGATGCGGGTCTTGATCTCATTCGGCCAGGGAATGCGGAACGGATCCGGTTCGCGGTACAGGTCGAGGCTGGGCACCTTGGTCAGGCGCACCCGCGGGTCGAGCCCGTCCGGGTACGGCTGCCCGGAGAACACCTCGACCTCGTGGCCCGACTCGACCAGCCCACGGCTCAGATGACGGACATAGACGCCCTGTCCACCGCAGTGCGTCTTGCTCCGATAGGACAGCAAGGCTACGCGCATACTCAGTTCACTCCGGACCTGCGGGGAGCCCGCTTAACCCTGACGACCTGCGGTCGAAGCCGACGACAAGCCACTGGACACTTGTCCAGACTATAGTTTGACCGTCTATCCGACGCAACGCGGCCACCCTGTCTGACTATCACAGTCACGAGCGCCCGTCGCGGCCAGCCTTGCCGGTCAGGGTGGGGGGAAGCCCCCAGTGGCGACCGGACCCCAGCGCCGGGGCGTCACTCGGATCAGGCACTTGCCCTGATCGACCATGGCCCGCCGGTACTCGTCCCAGTCCGGATGCTCCCCGGAGATCGACCGGAAGTACTCGACAAGCGGTTCGACGGCCTCGGGCAGGTCGATCACTTCGGCATCGCCGTCGACCTGCACGTAGGGACCGTTGAAGTCGTCGGACAGAACCGTCACGCTCGCCTTCGGGGTGCGTCGGATGTTGGCCGACTTCGCACGCTGCGGATAGCTGGCGATGACGATGCGGCCCTCGCCGTCGACACCGCCGGACACCGGCGAGGACTGTAACGAGCCGTCGGATCGAAACGTGGTTAGCACCATGCGATGTCGCGGTCGAACGAACTCCAACAGCTCGGGGAGGCCGACGGCATCTGCGGTGGCGTACTTTCTGGCCACCCGGCCAGCCTAGCGATCGGCGGTTCGGCACCGGCAGGGCATCGGACGATTACGACGTTCATGGTGAGTGTGCTCGGTACCTTTACACCCATGAGCGGGATCGCCGAAGAGCTGGCCGCAGCCGGTTTCACCGAGGCCGTCGAGGTGGGTCGCGGCGGCGGCGGTGTGGTCTTCCGTTGCTTCCAGCCGTCGCTGGGCCGCAAGGTCGCCATCAAGGTGCTCGCCTCCGATCTCGACGACGACGACCGCGAGCGTTTCCTGCGTGAGGGTTATGCGATGGGGGCGCTCTCCGGCCACCCGCACATCGCGAACATCCTGCAGGTCGGTGTGACCGCCAGCAACCGGCCGTTCATCGTGATGCCTTTGAGCACAATGGGTTCGCTCGCCGATCGGGTTCGGCGCGAGGGACGGGTGCCGTGGCCCGACGTGCTGCGGATCGGGGTGAAGCTGTGCGGGGCGCTCGAGACCGCGCACCGCACCGGCACGCTGCACCGCGACATCAAACCCGCCAACGTGCTCGTCAACGACTACGGCGAACCACAGCTCAGCGACTTCGGCACCGCGCGGATCGCCGGGGGTTACAAGACCGAGACCGGTTTCTTCACCGGGACGCTGTCCTATACCGCCCCCGAGGTCCTCGCGGGCAACGCCCCGACGGTCGCCGCCGACGTGTATTCGCTCGGCGCAACGCTTTACGCGCTCATCGCCGGCGGCCCGCCGCACGAACGCAAGGCCGACGAGGATCTCATCGCGCACTACATGCGGATCACGTCGACGCCCGTGCCCGACCTGCGCCCGCAGGGGATCCCCGCCGACGTGTGCGCGGCCATCGAGAAGGCGCTGTCGCGCGAACCCGGCGACCGTCAGGCGTCGGCCGAAGACCTCGGCCGTGAGCTGCAGCAGGCGCAGCGGCACAACGGCCTGACCGCGGACCACATGGCGCTCGGCGAACCCGCCGCGCGTCTCGAGCAGACCGCAGACACCCAGGGGCTGCCGCCGTCGGCGCGCAGTGGCCACACCGCGGGCATCGAGGCGGATTCGGTGGCGCACGCGCCTGCCACCGGTGGACTACCGCCGCCAGAGCCGAACATGTTCGCCCACACCGCCTCCATCAGCCAGTCGAGTCTCAAATGGCCGGTCGGGCAACCGGTCGGCGATCCGAGGACGACCAGCGTCAAGCCCGATCAGCAGAATGGCCGTAAGAAGCTCCTGGTCAGCGGGGCGGTCATCGCGGCGGTTGCGCTGCTGGTGATCGCAGGAGTCTTCATCGTCGGGTCCTGCGACGGCGGCCAGAGCCGGCCCGTGGCCAACCAGCCGACCGTCGAGGCGCCCCCTCGCTGGGAACCGATCTCCGACGCACGCGTCGCGCGCGACGCGGTGGCGGCCACGCAGGCCGACGGCACCATCTGGGTCTTCGGCGGGATGACGGCGGACGGCAGGGTCAGCGCCGAACACGAGGGCTACGACCCCGCGATCGACAGCTGGAAGAGCGGTGAAGACCTGCCCGTTCCGGTCCAGCACGCGATGGCGGTGACGTGGCAGGACACCCCCGTGGTTCTCGGCGGCTGGCGCACCGACGGCGCCAACGCCGAGGTGGCCACCGACAAGGTGTGGCGGGTCGTCAACAGCCGCTGGATCGAACTGCCGCCGCTCCTGGAGCCACGGGCGGCCGCGGCGGCGGTCGTCGTCGGCGACCGGATCATCGTCACCGGCGGTGTCGACGCAGGCGGGCGCCTGCTGAACACCACCGAGGTCTTCGACGGCTCCTCGTGGAAGCCCGGTGCGCCGATCCCCACTCCGCGGCAGATGCTCGGGGCGGCGACGGACGGCAAGATCGTCTACACCTTCGGCGGCAGCACGGGAACCGCGGACCTCGCGACCGTGGAAACCTACGATCCGGCCGCGGACACCTGGACGAGCCGGCCCGAGCTTCCCGGGCGGCGCAGCGACTTCGGGGTGGCCACCGCCGACGGCCGCGTGGTGCTGGTCGGCGGCGTGTCGCAGGGCCAGGTCCTCAAGAGCGTGGTCGCGCTCGACCTCGCCACGCAGTCCTGGAACGGCCTGCCGGACTTGGGGACTGCACGCCACGGCATGGCGGTGGCGGGTGTCGGTAAGACCATATACGCGGTGGGCGGGGCGGACGCCGTCGGCAATTCGGGTATCACGGCATCGGCCGAATCGATGAAGCTCGCGCCACGGAAGCCGCAACCGGCCGCCGAATGGCGGATGCTCCCCGACGCCCCAGCGGAACGGCTGATGATGGCGTGGGCGGTGCTGGGTGACGAGATCTGGATCGCGGGCGGTCTTCGCCACGGCGAGACCCTGCCGACAGTGCAAAGCTACAACGCGAAAACCGGTGTGTGGCAGGAACGCCCACCGCTGCCGGAGCCGTTGCATCACGCGACCGCGACGGCGTACCACGGCGAGATGGTGGTCATCGGGGGCGCGACCGAGAATCTTGCGGACGCATCCGACAAGGTGTTCGTGTTTCGCAACGGCGCGTGGGAGGAGCTTCCGCCGCTCAAGCACGCCAGGGCCGCGTCTGCGGCCGCAGCGGTCGGCGACAAACTCGTCGTCGTCGGCGGACAGGACGACAAGCAACTCGTGAAGTCGACCGAGGTGTTCGACGGCGAGTCGTGGTCGGAAGCCAGCGACATGCCAACGCCCCGTGAGCATTTGGCCGCCGTGTCCGACGGTGTCTATGTGTATGCCATCGGGGGACGGAATCTGTCGGCGGACGAGAACTCCGCGGCGTTCGAGCGGTTCAACCCGGCATCGGGGACATGGGACACGTTGCCGGACATGCCGACACCCCGAGGAAGCTACGGCGCGGCATTGATCGACGGGCGGATCGTGGCCGTCGGCGGGGAGGAACCGACACGGGTGCTGGCCACTGTCGAGATGTACGACATCGCAAGCGGGAAGTGGAGCGCGGTGGCCCCGATCAACACCCCGGTGCACGGCCAGGTCGTCGCCGCCGTCGGCTCGACGCTCTACTGCATCGGCGGCGCCGACAGGCCCACCCACGAAGGTGCGGTCGCGACCGTCGAGGCGCTCGACTTCACCTAGCGGGCGAACAACCTCACTTGGGCCGGGCCTCGCGGAGCTGGGCGATCGTCACCGCACCGCGCCGGAGTGCTTCGTTGGCAAGGCGGACGCGGCGGTCCCCCTCTTGCGGGATCGAGAACTTGTCGTAGAGGTTCTGCAGGTGTTGTTTGACGGCCGCCTCGGTGACGAACAACTCGCCTGCCATCTGTCGGACCGAAACCGGTTCGGGGAAGGGGTCATCGGAGACCAGCGGACGGCACAGCACAAGGAGCACGTCGACTTCGCGCCGCGTCAGCCGCGGCGGAAGCTGGCTGGCATCGGGAACGATCGTCGCCTCGTCGATCGGCTCCCCCGCCTGTCGTGACTCGAGGTAGACCAGCCGCGACTTGCCGACGCGCACCTCGTCACCGGAGCGAAGGACCCGCTCCGCCACGATCTTCTCGCCGTTGACGTATGTGCCGTTCCGGCTGCCGACGTCTCGGATCGACCACGCCGATCCATGGTTCTCCAGAATCGCGTGCAGGCGGGAGACCGTCGGATCGTGGTCGAGCGACACCGCATTGGTCGAGGCCTTACCGACGGTCATCCGCGGTCCGTCGAGCGGGATCAGTTCCCGGCCCGACGGCCTGCTGACTTCCAGATGGGAAGACATGTGAACCTCCTGTCGAGCAATTTTGACACCGAAGTCGTTCTGTGGACTGTGCATTCGGACGTCCGCTGCAAATCTGCCGCTACCGGCGCCTGCGCTCACGCAACACACGCAGCAGCGGCGGCCACGGCCACTCGCGGTGCGCGCCGCCACGGGGCATCTTCAGGAAGGCCAATCCGACGAACAGCCCGAAGATCAGATGGCCGACCAGGGTGATGATGATCGTGGCCCAGTTCAGATCGAACATCATCTCCTCGCCGCGTGGTGCGATCGCGACCGTTGCGATCAGGCCCGCCCAGGTGGGGAACACCGCGAAGGCCACCGACGCCGCCACGGCCGACACATTCGACCAGCGGTCGACGCCCAACGCGAACGCGACGACGAAGAACGCGATTCCCAGGCCGCCCGCGTCACCGATGTAGCGCCACACGTAGCCGACCGCGGCGCTGCCGGTGGTGCCCGGCTCGCCTGTGACGAAGGACCCCATCACCGTGATGAAGTCACCCATCAGGCCGAGTACGTGCACGGCGAACAGGCGCGCGCCGTCGTAGACGATGCACGCGACCATTCCGGCGATCAGACCGCGTCCGACGATCATGTCGATGCGGTGTGGCGCGAACACCATCACCGTCGCCAACAGGGCGATCAACACGATCAGCAGGATGGATGTCGTGCCCTGCGACACCAGCCCGAATACCTCGACCGGGATGGCCAGGATCGGCATCGCCGCGATCAGCAGCACCAGCAGCACCCGGGCGACGGCCCATTTGCTCGGCCGGCTCGACACGGTGCGCGGGATCCGATCGGCGATTGTGCTCGGCAGCGGCTTCACGGCGAAGTCGACGACCCGGTGACGCACGGTCTTGGAGTTGTCGAAGGCACTGGTGGCCTGCGCGGGTTTCGCGGGCTCCGCGGCGGCGGCAGGCCGGGCACCGGGACGCAGCGCAACGGTCTCGGCGTCGATCGCGCCGTTCGGGCTCGGCTTCACCGACGCGCCGATCGTGCGCATGCGAACTGTCTGGTCTGTGGTCAGCATGAGGATTCCTGGTGGTTGCAGAGGGGCCCCATTGATGGTGCTGATCAGGGCGAACGGCGGTAATCGCCGGTGAGCCAGATTTCTCGCCGCCACAGGGAAGAGTTACCTATCCGCCAGGCAAGTACCGCTGGCCCGCAGAAGAGGTAGTCCGCCACTCGTGGCAGGACGCGCCTGCGTTCCTAGCGTGGCCGGTATGTCGACATCGATGCAGGCAGACACACTCATCAGCACCCGGATCGTCCGACTGCAGGGCGGCGGCCTCCGGTTCCTCGACACGCTGGATGCTCGGGTCGTCACGCGTCCGTTCCATGGTCCGGCCGTCGGCCAGCAGTGGAGGCTGACCGATCTCGGCGGCGGCGTGTGCACGATTCAACAGATGGGCAGCGATCGGTATCTCACCGCCGCCGTCGGCTCGTGGGCCGTCACTGCGACGGCGTGTGCGGACTCCACGGCAGAGCGTTGGCGCGTCGATGACCTCGGCGGCGGTTTCGCCACCGTTTCGCATGTGGGCAGCGAGCGCTTCCTCGAGGCGCTGGTCGACGGCCCGTTCAGCGTGGTGTTGAGGCCGGCGGGCAGCAGCGAGCAGACATGGCGCATCGGCGGTCGGTGACTTGTCGGTGGCTCGAACTAGTGTTCGGATCATGAGTACGAAGGAAGAGATCACAGCGGCGCTGCACGCCGTTGACGTTGCCCACCGCAGGCTGCTGGCCCTGCCTCTGCAGACATTGACCCGCTCGGAGCGCATCGAGCTGCTGAAGACGATCGACGGATTGGGTAAGGAGCTCGTCGCATTCGACCGTCGGCTGATCGGCCGGCTCATCACCGAGGCGGCACCGGCCCAGTTCGGCGGCGCATCGTGGCCTGACGTGCTCGCTCGACGGCTGCGGATCTCGCGCGCCGAAGCCGAGCGCCGGGTGGCCGCCGCGATCTACGCGCCGGACGCGGATCGCCCCTCGGCGTAGCACCATGAGTTCGGTGGCCGTGCGCCACCTGGCCAGAGTCCACGGTGAGCTGGGAAAACAACCCTCACACCACCAACGCGATCGAGTCGTTGAGCTGCCAGCGGCGAAAAGTCAGCAAAATTCGCGGCCACTTCGGGATCAGGCGACGATCTCCAATCCCTGTTGCCTCACGTCAAGATGCGCGCGTAGGGGTATTCGTTGCCTCTCGTCGACGTGCCGCTTGGTGATGGGCGTTTGGCCGTCGCCGGGTTTGCTCACGGTCCAGCAACTATCGGGCCGCGGCCACTTCGGTGATTGCTCTGCGCTGCGCCAACGTCAACCCCATCCACTGGGCGTACGCGCGCATTTCCGATGAGGCAACGAATCAACCTTTCGCGCGCATTTCTGACGAGGCAACGCACTCTCCGATGCCGACCTGCGCCCGCGCAGCTGGATTCACCTCGGCAAACAACAACCCGACGGCATGACCGCCATCCGGGACAACCTCAACCCCGAAACCGCCGCGCTGTGGCAGACCGTCGCCGCCACCCTGGCCGCCCCCGGCATGAGCAACCCCGACGAGGCAGCCCGAAAAGACACCCGCACCCCCGGGCAGCGCAACCACGACGCCTTCACAGCCCTCCTGCGCGCCATCCTGGCCTCCGGTGACCTGGGCAGCCACAAAGGCCTACCCGCCACCCTGGTCATCACCACCACCCTCAAAGAACTGCAAGCCGCCACCGGGCACGCCGTCACCGGCGGGGGCACCCTGCTGCCCATGCGCGAGGTCATCAAACAAGCCGCCACCGCCCACCACTACCTGCGCGTGTTCGACGACCACACCCAAGAACCCCTCTACCTCGGACGCGCCAAACGCCTGGCCACCCCCGCCCAACGCCTGGCCCTCTACGCCCGCGACCGCGGCTGCACCTTCCCCGGCTGCACCGCACCGGCCGCCTGGTGTGAAGCCCACCACGACGACGGCTGGGCCAAAGGCCACGCCCTCACCGACATCACCACCATGTCGCTGGCCTGCCCCGCCGACAACGACAAGGTCGAAAAAACCGGCTGGCGCACCCGCAAACGCCCCGACGGCCGCACCGAATGGCTACCCCCACCCAACCTCGACACAGGACAAACCCGCATCAACAACTACCACCACCCCCACCGCTACCTCATCCAAGACCAACACGACAGCAGAAACAACAGCGACGATGACGGCGAAAGTGACTGACTACGAGTTCGATTGACCTTCCACGGGCACCACGGTCAGGTCGTGCGGCCGGTTATTCACCGCTTCGGCGCCGTCGGCGGTCACGATGACGATGTCCTCGATGCGCGCTCCCCACTCGCCGGGGAAGTAGATGCCCGGCTCGACGGAAAACGCCATGCCCTCAGCGAGCGGCAGGTCGTTGCCCGCAACGATGTAGGGCTCCTCGTGCACCGACAGCCCGATGCCATGACCGGTGCGGTGCACGAACGCGTCCGCGAGGCCCGCGTCCGCGAGCACGCCGCGCGCGACAGCGTCCACCTGTTCGGCGGCGACGCCGGGGCGCACAGCCTGCACCGCGGCCTGCTGCGCCTGCTGCAGCACCGAATAGCGCTGCGCCACTTCAGGTCTCGGCTCACCGATGCTGTACGTCCTGGTCGAATCCGAGTTGTAGCCGGGCTCGTAC